>CAZAHL010000001.1:0-67327 GCA_964484845.1 uncultured Chryseolinea sp.
AAAAATCGCATTCACTATTGAGTTCGTGCCAATCCCGTGAGGGATTGAATGTGAAGTGCCCGGAGTTTTTACTCCGGGTCTATTGTTTAAGGGCGGCAGCGTGTCGGCTACAAATGTTCTATGAAATGAGAACATTACCGACACGCAATGCACAGAAATTATTTCTATGTGAATGCATCATAATGTGTGCATCCCATTTGAACTTTTGGATGTGGCGGTCGTCGATGACGCTGGGCTTTTGTATGGGGAGGGTTAGAAGGTTGCTTCCACGCAACCCGTTCCGATGAAGTGCATTCGTTCCGCGCCAAAAAGCGAGAAGACCGATTCGAAGCCTGCGTGGCGCGGTTACGCCCATTGAATAACCCCGGGCTGCGCGAGGCTAATCACATTTAGCTCCTCCAGGGCTATACGCTCTTTTATGTACCATTTGAGAGATTTTCCCAGCCACGTCTACCCTAATTGCATACTAGCAATACTGAAAAAAAATTATCGACCTTCTATATTATGAAGATCTATGGGAATCCAACTTGATACCTGAAAAAATAATGTAATAGCGATAGCCTCGCGTTAAGAAGGCGATAAGGTGGCCCAGTAGCTTGACAAAGTAGGCTAGTTGGCCTTCCTGAGATATACGTTTCCAAACTTCGAATCAAAGTTATATCGCGGACCATTTCCGGGTTTGGCAGATACATACGTATGAAAATCGCCCTGTCGTGCTGATTCTCCTATGAACTTAACATCCAGGTTAGAATAAATCTCTCCATGATTTGTTTCGGCCGTAATCTCTCCAGTGGCTTTTTCACTCAGCGAAGCATCAACACCGCCATACGTCGCATCCACGGTTAACGGCCCATTAAAATCTTTGACCTCTACGATGCCATAAACTGATTCAACGCGTGTTTCGAAACCTTTAGGCACCTTTATCTCCAGGAATATATCCATATCAACTCCATGTGAAGTTCTGTTATAGTGAGTCACGCCATGTTCTTGCTTATATTTTTTAAATTCCCCTTCGTTTCGAAAAACTATTTTTTGAGCACCATCATGAATAGTAATTCGCTGAGGTAAGCCTCTCAAATTTTTAATTTCATTTTTAATCGAAATAACGCTGCCGGAGGTGGATGATATTATCTCAAATGCGTCATCATTTTCTCCGCCATTAATGCTTATGCTTCCCTGAATGGAGATTTCATTTTTGTCCCAGGTGCTAACACGTATGATTTCCGGGTAGTCAAAATGCATCACAACCCTTTGAGTTGATTGTACTGGTATCGCTTTATTTATTGGAGTTTGAGAATAAGCTCTCAAACTCACGCAAAGGCAAAACATTACTATTACTTTCATAATTGAAACTTTAAACTTTAATTATCTTATCCGGCAGCTCGCCATTGAATTTGAGTTGTAGTCATTCTGAATTGTCTACTTCTTTCTCAGGTACACGTTGTTGTGATGAGACGACAGATTGATCTCAAGTCCTCCCCCGTTTAGCTTACCCGTAACGTTATCGCTGTATCGGATCATATTGCCCGTGCGTTCAATTTCGATTTTGAAATCGGGGTCCACTAATATTTCACCAAATTGAGTGCTTATCTTCATGTTGGCTTTTATACCAACAGGTAATGCAATATCAACGTGCCCATGAACGGATTCTATCGAGATCGGTTCTTTTATTGTTGCCCCCAACGATGCGTCAATGTTTCCATGCACTGTTTTGATATTCAACGGGCCGGTTACGTTATTAAGTTTCACATTGTTGTGCACGGTAGATATATCAACCTGGCCTTCAAAATTTTTAAGGTCAATATCGCTCCCATGCGGAGATGTGTGGGTGAATGAAACAATCACGTTCTTGGGAACCATAATCTTAATATGAGGTCCATCCATCTTCTTGAGCTGACGTACTTCAATCACTGCTCCTTTTTCCACGACGGAAAGTCCAATCCCGGTATTATCTTCCAGTCCCATGCTACTGATAGCACGTAATCCCTTAGCCCGATCATCATCCCTCCTGTGTTCATCGCGGGAAGAAAAGACGATCTCATTCCCACTATACCCTTCGATGGTTACATTATTGACTTCACGGATTTCTAAGGTGCCCGAGCTTTTATTTAGTTTGTATTCCTGTCCATTGACTATTCCATTTATTAAAAGTCCCAAGGCAACTATTAAAATTTTCTTTTTCATTTTGGTGTTTTTACAAATTTTAACTCACTTCTACTATTATTCAATCGCGATTGCATTTCTTAATCAGGCACCTCAAAATAAGAAGCCTTATTTTTTTCTCAGATAGACCTTACCATAGTTACAACTGAGGTCAATATTGATACCTCCGCCGTTAATTTTTCCACTCACTTTGTCACTGTAGCGAACCATTTCACCTTGCCGGTCTATATCAATCTTAAATGCGGGGTCTGCAAAAATTTCTCCGTAGGAAGTGCTCATTTTCAGATTTGCCTTAGTAGTAGAAGGAATGGATACATCTACATATCCATAGATGGAGACGATGGAGATAGGATCCTTCATATTTGCATCCAGGCTTGCCTCAACATGGCCGTAAATAGTTTTCACCGTTAACGGTCCTGTTACATTTTCGAGCTCAATGCTGTTATACTGAGCAGAGACCTCAATTTCATTGGGCATGTTTTTGAATGTGGCTTTGCCGCCATATTGTGATTCGTATGCAAATGAGACGATCATGCCTTTGGGAACTAAAATTTTTATATCGGGAGAATTGGTTTTTTTAAGTTGTCGAACACGTACGACATTATTATTGTCTTCTACATGAATACCCAGTCCTGTGTTGTCTACTAATCCAAGGCTATTAACAGATCTCAACCCTTCCGCACGTTTATCCTTTTCTCTGTTGTGGTCTGACGAGGAAAAAATAATATCATTTCCACCGTGGCCTTCTACCGTTACTTTGCCAATATTAATTTCCAATCGCCCAGTATTTTTGGGTACTTTAAATTCCTGAGCACTTAAGCAGCCAGCCCAAATCAATGCGATCGCGAGCAGTCCTAATTTTTTAGTCTTCATTTTAATGTCTATGTTATTTTATGTTTTCCGAGGAACTTCTATCACGAAAGTTTCATTAATCCCGAATACGCTTCATCTTTTACGGCGTTCATCGTTCCTTCATCGTCAACAATACGTTTCAAATCGTTTACTACAGCTTTCTCTTTTATTTCTATCATGAGTTGAATCAAGGCGATCTGTACCATCGGATCTTTTTGATTGGTGAGAGATTCAATTAAAATTTTCCGTACGTGAGGCTCATGGTGAAATTTGCTCAAGGCATCCAGGGCGGCAAGCCTAACGTTTGTATTAGGATCTTCATTCATTCTTTTAGCCAGGGCTTTCACGACTTCATCGTCAGCATTTTGAATGGTCAGCGCTACATTAACTCCAAGCATCCTTTGACTGGCTGACTGTTTGTTCCCGATCAAGGACATCATCATCAATTTCGTTGCTTCCATCTCCTTCTTGATTTTCGCAATCTCTTGTTGTTGATCGTTTTGTTTGCTGATCCAAAAACCAATTCCGCCGCCAATAATCAGTAAAGCAACCGCTGCAGCGACACGATAGAGTACCGGTTGAAATAAAATAGTTTTGTTCTTCTTATGTGAAATAATTTCTGACTTCAGCAGTTGGTCAAATTCGTGTTTTAATTTTGATGATGGTTCCAGGCTTGCGGCCTTATTCATCACCTGTATGACTTCTTTTAATTGTTCGTACACTTTAAAAGCTTCTGTATTTTGCATCAACTCCTGCTCCACCGCTTTCCTTTCAGCTTCCGGTAGCTTCCCATCGATGTAGTCAATAAGTTGTGTTTCCAATTTTTCGTCCATGGAGAAAAAGTTAATCGTTAATCGTTAATCGTACTTTATATTTTTGTCATTATTCATTGCTCATTACTCATTATTCATTGCTCATTGCTCATTGCAAATTGCTCATTGCAAAATAGTGTTCTCTTAATTTTGCAATCGCACGGTGCACTTTTACTTTTATATTAGCCACGGTGGTGTTCATAATCACAGCGACTTCTTCATACTTCATATGCTGAAAGCGAGTAAGTACTAAGAGTTCGCGTTGCTCTTCATTCAGCATGGCCATAGATTGGTGCAATAATTTTTCCTGTTCGTCCATCTCGTCATTTCCTTCAGTATCCGGTATATGATCGCTCACTTTCTCCACGTCTATAAAATCAGAAAATCTATTTTTATGTGCCTGATAATGGTCAGAAAAAATATTTCGTGCGACCTGGTAAATCCAGGATTGAAACCGAAGTCCTTCGCGGTAACTGCTCCGGTATTTGATAATTCTCAGAAAAACATTCTGAGTCAGGTCCTCTGCCAGCGCTCGATCCATGGTCATTCGGGCGAGAAAATTATATATTCGCTTGTTATACCGTTCAAAAAGCAAGGAAGCCTGCTGCAGATCACCGCTTTTTACGGCCTCCATGATCATTTCGTCTGTCATCCGATCTGTGCTTTTTGTTTCGTTTCGTGTTAGTTACCGGGAGGTGTTGTAAAGGTTACAGTTACCATTAAGAATTTAATTGCATTCGTCGGACGACCCAGCAGATCGGACGATGCCGCTAAGAGTTACGGTTTTTTAAGGAATAAAAAAAGTTTCACAAAAGTGCGAATTGCTGGATTCTGGGGAAATCTGGACGCCAGTCTATTGCTAGTTCTTTTATGCCATCATACAAGATAGGTTGCATTACATAACAATGGTTGGAACTTTTATATATGACTTCATTATTATGTCGAGCCACAATATATTCCAGTTGTTGTAAGTTCTTTGACGTGATGTGTTGATAAACAAATTTCCTAAAAGCAGGTATAGCTATTGTTTATCTGCATCTTTGGGTCTTCAAAATAAACTATGATACATTTTTACTTTCGGTAGGATTTTTGTGTCTAAGTAAAAAACAATAAACTATGCGATTTAATATTCTGATTATTTTTTTGATGGCAACCCTCACTGTCTTTGGGCAGGAAGTTTTTAAAGGTGAGCATTTTATCGAAGTCACTGGAACGGCAGAAATGGAAGTAGAGCCAAATGAGATTTTTCTTTTTGTGAAGCTTCGTGAGTTTGAAGAGAATCGGGCCAAGGTTCAATTGGAAAAACTGGATCAGGAATTCTTACAGGCAGTAAAAGCAGCAGGCATTGATAAAAAAAATGTTACCCTGGCTGATGCAGGTTCTACTCTTTCGCGGATTCGCAGGAAAGATAAAGATGCGTTTCGGGAAAAATCGTACGAAATAAAGCTCACTAACGCCGCAGAACTGGAGAAATTCCTAGTGAAAATCGAACCTGTTAAAGTGAACCAGCTTGATTTGACCCGCCTTCACCACACAGACATGGAAAAATTTAAAATAGAATTAAAAGTTAAGGCCTTACAAGCAGCACAAACAAAAGCACAAACTTTACTTAAGTCGATTGGTGCCGAAATTGGGAAACCCATTATGGTGCGAGATTGGGATCAAGATCCTGTTCAGCCACTTCCTCAGGTCCGCGCCAATGTTATGTACAAACTTGAGGAAGCAGATATGAACCAAATGGAAGAAGAACAAATCGGGTTTCGTAAGTTAAAGTTGAGGGCACAAATTACAGCGCAGTTCGAGATCAAATAATTTCCCGAAAAGATTTATCGGGGTAAAATGTAATGATAAAGTGTCAGTTGACATTCGTTATACGCATGCAACTTACAAGCTACATGGTACTATCAACTTTTCTTAATACTGGCCCAAACTATAAGACAAAGCGCAAAAAAAGAAGTGAATGTTCTTACGATATGCAGCGACCACCACTTATCTCGTAATTCAATCCAGTTGTCTGGTGGAGCATCAGGGCTCCATGTCATTACTATACTATTAATAGGTTGATTCCCAAACTTGGTTACGAGACCACCTATTATTATAAAGACAGCTGCAATTAGCAATGTTATAAAAGCAGTTTTATTCGCTCTTTGCAAAAAAGCACCAATCACTGTGACGACAATTGTAATCAATCCTAGAACAGGCATCAGAACATTAAAGGCATTGATAACACTTTGCTGCTGCTCTATGTAAGTATGCGCCGATAGTTCTTTGGGATTATAACCTAACCAGACCCCACAAAGAATTCCAGCTATTAGAGAAATAAGTATAACGTTTACAAATCGAAACAGGAGCGGTGTCATATTGACGCGTTGAAATGAATGGTAAATATAACCATTGATTATGTAAGTGGAATAAATGGAGTAATCGAGAGGATATCAACTACTTGGTTTTATTGTTTTATGATGATCGAGGCCGTGAGGGCTTAAACTTTTATCAGGTGAAGCCCAATAAAGGGTTTTAAGATTTATAGATTCAATTTTGTCACTCCCTTCTGTGATCTTAATGAATTGGTTAGGTTGTATGTTGTGAAAAACCTGAACTTCATTGCTGCCATGCCATTTTATTTCGATCTCCTCTATTAGTTCAGCTCCACCTACTCCGATTTCCCTTCGCAGTGGCGAAGCTCCAAAACTCCCGCCCGAATTAACATCCCGGTAAACACTTCGTGTAACACCATTTTCTTTGAAGGTGACCTTTACCCGGGTACCTATCGCTGCACGATTTGATTTTGTTCCTTCTAAACTAAGGCAGATCCAGTTATTATCACTTTGTCCGGGATTCAGAAAAAATGAATTTTGATAAGCATCTCCAAGGTATGCGCCACCCATGTCAATATGGATGTCCTGGTCGCCATCGTTATCCATGTCAGCGAATGAAACTCCGTGGCCCTTTTGAAGATTTCCTACTCTTGCCGAGGCTGTGACATCGACGAACTTCTGACCCGCGATATTTTTAAACATTTTATTTGGAACAAGGGCCTTATAATCCGGGCTGCCTGTGCCTAAGTACATATCCAGGAACCCATCATTGTCAATGTCACCAAAATTGGATCCCATGGCAAACACATTTTTATCAAGCCCAATTTCGTTGGCCACATTTGTAAATGTGCCATCATGATTATTTTTGTATAAAAGCATTTTTTCTGGACTCCCAAGAGAGAAGTCGAGATTTTCAGCTGCAGTATACCAGCCCAACGATCTGTCAAATGAATAGTCGCAAGTGAAGATATCTAACCATCCATCATTATTGTAATCCCAAAACCAGGTTGGAAAAGTATGACCACGTTCCTTGTTCAGTCCAGCCTGTGCTGTGGCATCTTCAAATATTATTTCTCCGCCTTCCGTTCCTTTGTTTTTTAAAAGCTTCCGCTCACCATTCATTGTAGAAATAAAAATATCCTGCCAGCCGTCATTGTTATAATCGCCTGACGTTACACCTTTTACAAACCGCACTAAATTGCATTGTGCTTTTTTCGCAATCTCTCTAAAGGTTCCATCCTGGTTGTTGATGTAAAGTTCGCAAGGATGAGCTTCCTGTACTCCGCCCGTTGCAGTCTCATTTCCAATAAATAGATCAAGCCAGCCATCATTGTTAAAATCATTCCACGTTGCCGTTTGAGTAGGATGAAAGGAGAGCAGACCGCTTTGAGTGGTTACGTCCATAAAAGTACCATCACCGTTATTTTTAAGCAATGAATTAGGTTCCTTTCCGAATTCATTCTTCCAAGCTCCACGCAACACAAGGACATCCTTATAACCATCATTGTTATAGTCCGCCTGCATAATATTTAACCCACCGGTGATTCCCTGAAGCCCTACCTTCTCTGAAAGATCACTGAACGTTCCATCTGCATTGTTTTTGAAATAGTGTAACGGGTCAGTTATGCCCCAGCTAGAGGTCATAAGGTCTAAATAACCATCATTATCAAAATCCTCGACTATACTTCCACCAGCCATATTCTTGGTGTCAAGTTTTAAATTCCCAGCAATGTCCTGAAACGCATTTACCTTATATGTTGTGTCGCCTTCCATACCAGGTATCAAAAACCGGGGGCTTATGCCCTTTGGATATTCTCCAAGCGTCATGTAAGCGATGTTAAGAAGCCATCCTGACTCGAGATCTTCCTGATTATTATTTTTTGATAGCAGTTTTTGATAAATCTCGATCGCCTTCCTTGAACCCGTTTGATCGGTGTGAATTCCCATACCTTTTACTGGCAAGATGCAGGATTCAACTGAGTGGTTAGCGATGCAATTAACTCGTTCGCCTTGCCTTAAATATCCCAGCGCCAGGTCTTTCCAAATCAATTCAAAGGCATAGTTCTTATCTTCTTTTGTCAGTTCTTCAAGGATTGCAATTGCTTCATCTTCCTGTCCCAATTGAAGCAGAATATTTGCCTTTAAATAATTGCAATAGCGAATCTGGCTGGGTGTGCTGTGGGGTAATTGCAATAGCGAATCCATACGAGCCAAACCAATTAACGGTTGCCATTGATTTTTTGAAACCTGTGATTCTCTATTAAATTTTTTAAGGATCGCGACCATTTCTTCATGACAGGAAGGTGATTGCCAACAGGACGGCGTTGAAATAAAAATCAAAGCGAACGCGATTGCTGAAAATATTTTTGGTTTCAAAATTTTATTATTTTAAGAGTTCTATATCATTTTTTTAACTTTTTTTCAGCCAGCGCGGTGCCTTGAATGCGGGATTGTATCTTGGCAAAAGCTGTTTCCCGTGCCGTTGAAATATCATCAGCAAAGGGTGAAAAACCACAATCATCGGTAGTACCCAACTGGTCAATCGGAATAATCTCAGCTGCTTCTAGGATTAGATCTCTTATTTCTTCCGGCGTTTCAATACGGGGATGCAATACATTGGTGACGCCAATGAAAATGCGTTGTCCCGGTTTTACAGATTCTTTTATGGCATGAAGAACTTTGCCTTTATTTTTTTCAGCTGCATATTCGAGATAAAAATTGCCTGCCTTTAACTCGAATAAATAGGGAAGCAACTCAGCATAATCTATTTCAGCGCTGTGGGTTGAGTCGTGATCACCCCCCGGACACGTATGAACACCAATTTTTTTTCGTTCTGCTTCAGTGAATCGGTCGAGCACCTGATTGTTCAAATCCACAAACATCCTCAACAGTCCTTTCGATGGATCAAGTTTAATAGACAGTCTCGCTTCTGTAAAATCAATCTGAACATTGTATGCACCACTTTTCAAACATCGCCTAATATCGGCTTCTGCTTCATTGATAAGGTCTGTGATGAATTGTTCTCTGGGGTAATTTGCAATTCCTTCCTGCGGATAAAGTAAGCTTAGGGCGGATGCTGAAATTACGGCTTGCTTTACTGGTAGCTTGGTAAATTTCATTGCTTTTTCAAGATAACTGCTTGCAAAAGTCTGGTAACGAAATACTCCAGAAGTAAGCTTAGGAAGTTGACGCGTATGTCCGTCAGCAAACGGAATGACCACACCATCCGAGGAAAGATGCTTCATGCCATGAACAGGATAGGTAGCAAAACTCGGTTTCGATTGTTCTCCATCGGTAATGACAGGTGAGCCCGTTTGTTCAAACAGACTCAGCGTTTCTCTTATTGCCTGACCTTTGAGCTCTGACAATTCGCTTTCTTTAATTTGTCCCTTTGAAAAATTATTCATCGCCTCGATCAAATATGCTGGCCTTGGAATACTACCAATAGGTTCGGTTTGAATTTTCATAAATTTAAATTTTTAGAGTTTGATGTAAGGATTCCTTTTGCGAAAAAAAATAACGATATGCCTACCTTGTTAATTTTTAAATGTCATAGACCCCAGCGGATAACATAGTCTGTCTGGTAGTATCCAACTTATCGTTTTTAGATCTACCTGCGTAATATTATCGCTGCCCTCTGTAATCTTTATGAATTGGTTGGGTTTGATATCCTTGAATACCTGAACGGAACCGCTTCCATGCCAGCGAATTTCCAATTGATCGATCTTTTCTGTTTGTCCCAATCCAATCTCCCTTCTCAAGGGCGAAGACCCAAAGCTTCCACCCGAATTAACATCACGATAGACGCTACGCGAAATCCCATTTTCCTTGAATGTAATTTTTATGCTTGTGCCAATCGCAGTACGATTTGCTTTAGTACCCTCCAGTTTCAAATTGATCCATTTGTTATCGTTTTGTCCGGGGTTAAGAAAAAATGAGTTTTGATAAGAGTCGCCAGAAAAAGCTCCGCCCATTTCAATATAAATATCCTGGTCACCATCATTATCCATATCTGCAAATGAAACACCGTGTCCCTTTTGCAAATGTCCTACGCGTGCCGAAGCAGTAACATCAGCGAATTTTTTTCCACCTTCAATGCTCTTGAACATTTTATTGGGTACAAGTGACTGGTATCTGGGATTCCCGGTCCCCAAGTACATGTCGAGAAAACCATCGTTATCGATGTCTCCGAAATTGGCCCCCATTAAAAAAACAGTTTTATCCAAACCAACTTCCTTTGCTACATTGGTAAAGGTTCCATTCTGGTTGTTTTTAAACAAAAGCATATGGCCCGAAGTGCCCTTTGAAATCTCAAGCTTTTCAGCGGCAGCATAGTATGCTAAAGATTTTTCGAATGTATAATCGCCTGTTAGTATGTCTAGCCAGCCATCATTGTTATAATCCCAGAACCACGTTGTAAAAGTTCTACCCGAATCAATATCTAAGCCAGCTTGTTTGGTAACATTTTCAAACAAGACCTCATTTCCCTTTACTCCCTTGTTCTCCAGTAATTTTCTTCCTCCATCCAGTGTTGAGATGAAAATGTCTTTCCATCCATCGTTGTTATAATCACCTGAAGTAACGCCCTTCACAAAATTTAAGACGGCACAGTGCGCCTGGGTTGCGACCTCTCTAAAAGTTCCGTCCTGATTGTTTATGTAAAGCTCACACGGATGTTGTTCTTTGAAGGCCGTAGGCGTAGTTTCGTTTCCGATAAAAAGATCAAGCCAGCCATCGTTGTTGAAATCATTCCAGGTCGCTGTCTGTGTCGGATGAAACGAAAGCAAGCCGCTTTGTGTGGTAACGTCAGTGAAGGTACCGTCACCGTTGTTTTTAATTAGTGAGTTAGGTTCTTTGCCAAATTCGTCTTTCCACGCGCCTCGCAACACCAAAATATCAATAAACCCATCGTTATTGTAGTCAGCCTGGGTGGTATTTAGTCCGCCTGTAATATCCTTTAATCCAGACTTCTCCGTAATGTCGCTAAATGTACCATTGGCATTGTTTTTAAAATAATGCATCTTATCTCCCAATCCCCAGGATGACATGACGATGTCAAGATATCCATCATTATTGAAATCTTCCGTGATGCTCCCGCCGGCCATATTGTTAATATTTAATTTCAGATCGCCGGCAACATCTTCAAAGGCATTGACTTTAAAAGTAGTATCGCCCGCCATACCTGGTATGTAAAATGCCGGAGGTACCTTTTCTGGATACTCTCCAAGGGTCATATATGCGATGTTAAGGAGCCATTTAGATTCGATATCGTACGCGTCTTTCCTAAGAATTTCCTGATATACAGCAATGGCTTTTCTTGATCCTTCCGCGTCCTCATGAATACCTAAACCCTGAATTGGCAAAATACAAGACTCTGCCGCGTGATTCGAAACGCAATTAGAACGCTCTCCGAGTCTCATATAAGCCATTGCAAGATCTTTCTTAATTCGCGGCAGCCCATACGATTCATCATTCTTAGCCAGGCGCTCTAATATTCTGATCGCTTCCTTTTCCTGGCCAAGCTCTAACAGAATATTAGCCTTTAAATAACTGCAATATCTGATCTCACCCGGAGTACTATGTTCTAAGGATAGTAGTGAATCCATATACGGCAGTTTGGCTTCCGGATTAAATGCATTCTTAGGCCCAAATGATTCTTTTTGAATTTTTTTTAACATACGGACCATTTCTTCATGACAGGATGCCCGCGGTTGTAATTCCATGCTGCAAGACAACAAGAAGAAAAGTGTTATTGACAACGTTGATATTGATAGTAATTTTGATTTCATAGTTTTTCGTTAAGAAATGTTTAAGCACATTCTACCAAAGCGGACAAAATTTTATCCACTCATGTCATCGCTTCTACCGAAACAAACTGCGACGTCGCATAGAATTAGCCTCATAGCAAGCAAATAGGACATGCATATGGCATGCGTCATATGCAACGTTATGGGTATTGGACAATACCCTGATCGGAATTAATAAACTTCCATTATTTACCGTACGTGCAAATTTGCTTTACGCATAGCGGCTGAAACAAAAGTATATCTCTCCAGCAATTGCCAGGGTTTTTGGTTTAGGAAAGCCGTTAAAAAGAATTATGAAATATGGCCTTCCGGTGGATGGATAATGGAAGGATAAAAGTCGGAGATGAAAATATTGATATTGGTTTGCTTCACAACGTCACATACCCATCCTGGCGAAAACTGAATTATCGAGAAGCTTCGGGTCAAGTAGTCTTTAATGAAACTATAAGATATTGTTGACTGAGATTGGTTATCCGAGTGATTATCAGTAAACGTTTTAACATAGCTTGTCCATGCCTGATTGATATAGGCAAGCTCCTGATCTTTGACACAAACAACCTGAAGAGTATCCTGAAAAAGTCGCTGTTTCACCAATCGATAAAATTCGCCTTTATGTTCAAACAGTCCATCAACCCTTTCAAATTCTTCAGAATCTGAAGCATAAGGAACGGAAATGGGGATTTTAACAGTTACCATTTCAGCCTCATTGTAGTCTCCCAAATCCAGCTTCTGGAGCATTTCCACATTATTCTGGTACCTAAGGCCCATGAAAAATCCATAATATCCAAGAGTATTAGATAGAATCAGCCCGACAAATACTATGGAGAAAAGTCTTTTCAATTTTTTAAGATTAACGCCAACTTAAATAAAAATAAATAAAAATCTACATTTCTTCTATAAATGGATTGCAAATAATAGATGGCCCGTCAATTACAAATCAAATTTCTCCCAACTGTTATAAACCAAATATTCTGTTACAGTTTCAATATCTGTGAAGCATGCTCCTTCGTATCAACCTTGTCTATTATACTTGTTATTATTCCTTTTTCATCGATCAAAAAAGTAGTTCGTGCTGTACCAAAGAATTTTTTTCCATCACGTTCTTTTTCAACCCAAACTCCGTATTTCTGATTGATTGATTTATCTGTGTCCGCCACAAGGGAAAATGGCAGACTGTATTTTTGCTGAAATTCTTTATGAGACGCTTCATCATCTGTACTTACTCCGAGCACTTCATAGCCCTCGTCTGTTAGTGCGTCCATATTGTCGCGAAGATTACAGGCTTCCTGGGTACAACCTGGAGTCTGGTCTTTAGGATAGAAGTATAAAATCACTTTTTTGCCTTTGAAAGCGCTCAGACTAATTTGTTTTCCGTCTTGGTCCTTAGCAGTAAAATCCGGCGCTTTGTCACCGGCTTTTAAAGGAGATTGAGAAAAACTATCCATAGAATAAAAATTAAAAATTATCGAACAAACCAACAAGAAGGATTTCATACACTATCATTTATACATTAAATATAATACTGTTTCAGAACCATCGCTATTGTTTAATTGAATAATATACATTCGGTACGTCCACAAGTAGCTTAACGCTATTTTTGAAATCATTTTTTTCAACCTCAGGCAACCCTTTTGTCTTTTAAGCTGTAATTCTTAGTAGGACTGCGCAATCCGTTAATTGGAACTTGAACACTAATCTTAAAATTATGCACCGCCTTAAAAAAATACTTCTTCCGTTGCCTGCTATTATATTCCTTTCGATATGCCTTTCCGGTTGTTCAGATGATGATCCCATCAATGTGGGTATTATTACACTTCAGAATAGTAGCACTTTAGGTGACTTTCTTGTAGATGGTAACGGAAAAACGCTTTACTTTTTTACAAAGGATGTCGCGGGCCAAAGTCAATGCACCGGTGGATGCCTTACTGATTGGCCTATCTATTATGCGCCGGATCTACAGCCTGGAAATGGAATAGACCTCGATGATTTCACTACCATTACCCGAAGCGATGGCACAAATCAGACAGCTTATAAAGGCTGGCCATTGTACTATTTTAAAAGTGATAATGCATCGGGTGACACCCATGGAGAAGCGGTAGGCAACGTATGGTTTGTTGCAAAACCGAATTACTCTATCATGCTTGCTGATGCGCAATTGGTAGGTAAAGATGGAAAGAGCTATACAAGTAGTTATCAGGAAGGTGTTGGTGAAACTCAATATTTTGTTGACTCCGAAGGAAATACTTTGTATACCTTTATTAAAGATTATAAAAACGTTAACAAATTCACAGCGCCGAATTTAAGCAATAATGGCGTCTGGCCCATCTTTCACGTAGATATCGACGCGTTGCCAAGTACATTAAATGCCAGTGATTTTGGTGAAATCGATGTATACGGAAATCCACAACTCGCTTACAAAGGGAATCCGTTATACTATTTCGGGGAAGATGCCAGTCGCGGTGAAAACAAGGGCGTAAGTGTGCCTACGCCGGGAATTTGGCCCGTTGCCACGTCACAAACAACGGCAGCACTAGAGCAACCGACCGTAATGTTGAAAAATGATCCTACCTTGGGAAATATTTTGACAGATAATCAAGGCCGTTCGCTGTATTTTTTTGCGCGTGAGACAAAAGGCACCAGTGCCTGCACGGGTGATTGCCTGAAACGTTGGCCCATTTTTCATGTTGAGCAACTTGTGTTACCACAAGGCGGACCCTTACTTGAAGCAGACTTTGGAAGTATTGGCGACGGCGCTTCGAAACAACGTACATACAAGGGCAGACCACTGTATTATTATTCTGCTACAAACGATACTGTTATAGAGGCTGCAGGGCTGACGGGGGGAAATGCCATTGGTAACATATGGTATGTAGCAACACCCGATTACAGTTTAATGGTAGCAAGCGCCCAACTCATTGGACTTGACGGAAAAAACTATACAAGCACATATGTTGAAGGAACGGGAAACACCCGGTATTTCACGGATACTGCTGTCCGCACTCTTTACATTTTCGTGAATGATAAAAAAAATACGAATACGTTTACTACAGCCAACTTCAGCAACGATGCTGCGTGGCCCATATTTCACGTGACGATCGATCGTTTACCAACCGGCATGAACGCCGCTGACTTTTCTGAAATCAATGTGCATGGACGAATGCAACTGACCTATAAAGGCTGGCCAATCTATTATTTTGGCCAGGATACCAATAGAGGCGATAACAAAGGGGTAAGCGTACCCGTACCTGGTAAGTGGCCTGTTATAAATGGTGACACAGCAGGGGCTCCTTTATAGCTAAAAACTTTTCAAAAATCTCTGTGTTTGAATCGGGATGTCCGGAGTAATCCAGGCATCCCTTTTCTTTTTATCCTCATGATCCCTATTAAAGGGTTCTTAGGTCAAAGAAATTCTTCCCATTATAAGAAAAAAAAATCCAGTTTGGTGGAATGCTACGGCTTAAATGGGCTCAAAAACATATTACCTCCATCATCAAATCATTCCCAATCAACAACTTAGCGTTTAGGCCCTTTTGTCGATACGAAATACGAGTCATTGGCTTAATAATTGGCCAATCGCTAAAGACTCATAGCACTATTAAGGGCATAAGTTCAATTCTACATGAGAATAGCAGGTGTTACATTTTTACTGTTGATTGTGTTTTCAACCATTGGTACCATTTTTTGGTACCAGGAAGTGCAATATCTTCTACCAACGCCGCAGCCGAAAAATTATCATGCAATCTTGCCCAATGAACCAATTAAAATTGATACGACGCTTATTTCGGAACAGCATTCGAAACCGAAACTATTTCATTTTTTCAGCCCTGATTGTCCCTGCTCGCGATTCAACATCAAGCATTTCCTTACGCTAAAAAGAAAATATAAGAATGAAATAGATTTTTATGCGGTAGTCACCGACGAACAGAAAATATCGTCTGCCAAAAAAATGCTTGACGACGACATTATCATACTTATTGACAGGGAAGAAAAACTTGCGAAAGCATGTGGCGTATACTCTACTCCTCAAGCAGCGATTCTTCAAACTGATAACAAACTATTTTTCAGAGGAAATTACAACAAGGCCCGGTATTGTACGAATAAGAATAGCAACTTCGTTCAAATGGCGTTGGATTCTTTGGTTGCCAAAAAAAATCCACCTCACTTTAGCGAGTTAGCAACTGATTCTTATGGATGCGTTCTCTCTCAACCTGAAGATCCCTCTATATCACTATGAGTAAATACTCCTTAACTACAACAGAGCTGAAAGAGTTATATAAGGAGCTCCATGTGAAATCGGATAAGATCGTGGCATTCGTATTAATCTTTATGTTTCTATTTGGAATTTTCATTGCCCTATTTTATGAAACTTGGTTAGTGGCTTTTGGAGTGGGTGGATTATGTTTGTTCGCTTACTTTATCACGAAAAAATTATTACCAAACCACGATGCATATCAATATGTGCTAAGTGCCATATTTGCGATTTTTGCTGCACAATATATTTACCAGATGCATGGAATGGCTGAAATGCATTTTTGGGTATTCATTAGCGCTACAGTACTGATCATCTATCAAAATTGGAGATTGCAAATTCCACTCATTGTAATTGTCTGTATTCACCATGCATCTTTTGCTTATTTACAATATGCTGGATTTAAAGAAATATATTTTACGCAATTGGAATATATGGATTTAACATCTTTTCTTTTTCATGCTGTCCTTGCGGCCTGCGTATCTCTGGTTTCAGCCCTTTGGAGTTACAATCTTCGAACGCGAACAGTACAAGACGCTATGAACTATAGAGCCCTTGCAAAAATGCAGGCTGAGCTTCAACAGAATGCAGAAAAGTTAGATGAACTTAACAAGCACCTGATAACAGTTAACAAAGAGGTGCAGACCAAAAACGAAGAATTGGAGGCCTATGGCGAAGAGCTCCTGGCATCGGAAGAAGAGTTGAAACTGATTAATGAAAACCTAAATAACCTGGTTGAGAATAGAACACAAGCTGTAATAAAACAAAATGAAAAATTAGTACAGCATGCGTTTATCAATGCCCACAAAGTCCGAAGTCCTTTGGCGCGCATCGTGGGTCTCGTTAATTTAATTGAATATGAAGTGAAATTGGAAGCCAATGGCAAAGAATTAATTGAACGACTCCAAAACTCAACAGATGAACTTGATATAATTCTGAAGGAGGTCCGGATTAACCTGGAGGAGTGACACGAGTGGTAAGTTAATCGTGAAATGTTAATCGTGAAAATACCCTTCATAGTCAACGAGTGCCAGTAAAACGCATCTTCTGCCCTACTTAACACGAGAAATACTCTAAGCAAAGAAGCTTACACCCAGACACTCCAACAAAAACTACTGAAATCATTATTTCAACTCACAGAAAAAATCCTCTAAAGTAAGTTTATGAATAGCTAGAAGCTTCGTTAAACTTTTAAGCGTCAGGTTGGTTTTGCCATTTTCTATTCTCCAATATTGAATTTCGGGAAGCTTATATGCCTTGGCAAAATCTCTGATGGTATCATATCCCTTTCTTTTTCTTAACTCGCTTAATCCAGATCCAATTTGTTGTAGTTTGACATCCAATGTTTTTGTTTTCATAACATGGTGGTATTTTATTAATAGTTATCAATTAATTTGCCATATCATTTTATGAGTGTTTAACGTGGTCCTGATAAAAAATTTAATCGATACAGACGTCTTTTTGTAGAAAAATGTCATCATCCAATGTGATGAAAAAATTCCCTTTACCCTTCAGGGAAATAAATGTTTGCGTTGTGAAAGTCATGCCAATATCGAACACCAGTTGGTTACAAGCGTTCGCTAATAAGGCCAAAAACCGTAATTTTGTATGAAAAAGGTTGCTCTTTTTTGATGGCACGCTTTTGTTATGCCTGTGGTTTCACAGATTATTGCTTTATGCTAAAACATTACCTTCTCATCTCCTGGAGAAACATTCTTAGAAATAAATTTTATACAATCATTCTTGTTCTCGGGTTGGCTATCGGCATAGCCGCTTCTTTACTGTTGGGGATGTACACCTGGCATGAGATGACGTATGACAACTTCCATGAGAAAAAAGACAGGATCTTTTTAGTTGGTGTACATGGAAAAGAGGGTGACAACGAATGGACAGGGGGCTGGACCACTCCACCTACCGGCCCAGCGCTGCAGGCATTTTTTCCGGAAATAGAATCATCTGTGCGATTATGCCTTTGGTTTGAAGATGTTATGGTTTCGAAGGATGATAAACAGCATATCGAAAATAAAATCATCGGTGCAGATTCATCGATTTTCCAGGTTTTCACTATTCCTTTCGTTGCAGGCGATCCCCGCACAGCTCTTAAGGAACCAAACACGGTTGTTATCACGGAGAAGATTGCCAAAAAGTATTTTGGTGATCAAAATCCCCTAGGACAAACATTGCATTTCGAACAGTTCTTTAGTGAGTGCAAAGTTACAGGTGTTATCAAAGACTATCCCGATAACAGTCATTTTGATCTTGATATTTTGCTTTCGTTAAGTTCCTTGAAGACGATCAACTTTGATTTTACGAATAGCTGGCAGAATCATACTTTCAGCACATATGTATTGCTCGATAGACATGCAAAAGCTGAAAAAATTGAAAGCGCCCTCCCTCAGTTTGTACAAAAAAATCTGGAGCCTTACCTGCTAAAGCAATATCAAAAGTCGTACAGTGAAATATACAAGGGAGGTGATCAATACAATTTATTTCTGATGCCATTAAAGGATGTGCACCTCAGCACGATGATCTTTGAAAACCGGGAAGGGAAACGCATGCTTACATACGCCTTGGGAGTCATTGGATTTATCATTATCATGCTGGTGTGTATCAACTACACAAATTTAGCGACTGTCCTTTCATTTTCGCGAGCCAAAGAAGTAGGAATACGCAAGGCAACCGGAAGCAGAAGCGATTCATTATTCAAGCAATTTTTAATTGAGTCCGTTATGTTGGTATTCTTTGGACTCATTATCGGCCTGGGACTAATCGAAATCTGTCTGCCAATTTTTAATACACTAACCAACCAGCATTTGAGTATTAATTATTTCAATCCGCTTTTAGTAGTAGGTCTTATAGCGTTTACAATAACATTAGGGTTAGTCTCGGGATTCTATCCCGCGTTAACTTTTTCTTCTTTTAACCCCATTCGGGCCCTTAAGGGTAATGCCGTTATAAAAGGCAATCATCCATGGCTTCGAAATTCGCTGGTGATCTTTCAGTTTACAATTTGTATTGTCATGATCGTGAGTACGCTTGTTGTCTATAAGCAACTTACATTTATGACAGACAAAAATGTAGGATTTGCAAAGGACCAAGTCCTTGTTATTAAAAGACCTGGAGGACTAAAAGACAATAAAACAGTTTTTAAAAATGAGTTACTCAAACATTCAGACATCCTCAGTGTAAGCTATTCGGAAACTACACCAGGCCGGCACTTTAATGGACATGGCCAACATCTCGCGGGCACACCGGCTGACCAAATGTATACTATTTATCCGCTTATTGGAGATGATGATATTTTGCAAACATTGGACCTTGAACTCATACAAGGAAAGGGGTTTAAAGACCAGAAAACAAAAAATCCAAAAGCCATTCTAAATGAAGCTGCTGTAAAAATGTTGAACCTTGAAAATCCCCTGGGACAGACTATCGACCGAGGCACGCTCGGCAACAAAGACGTTGATGTTATAGGTGTCGTTAAAGATTTTCATTTTAAATCTTTTCACTATGCAATCGAGCCTTTAATTATTTACCCATTGGATGTAGAGAATGACACATTGCATCGTGCAACTTACATCCTGGTTAAGATAAACGGGAAAAATATTGCATCCACATTACAGCACATCCAGGAAATCTGGAAAAAACAAGCCGCCGCGTATCCGTTCGACTATTCGTTTCTTGATGAAGATTTCAACCGGCTTTTCGAAAGGGAAAATACAATGGCAAAAGTATATACTCTATTTTCCATAATCTCAGTTAGTATTGCCTGCCTTGGACTGTTGGGATTGGCTTCCTTCTTTGCCAGTAAACGCACAAAAGAAGTGGGCATCCGAAAAATCGTGGGGGCTTCCATTGGCAATATTGCCATTCTCCTTTCCCGGGATTTCATGAAATGGATTATTACTGCGATTATACTCGGTTCATCACTTTCATGGTACTTAATGCATCGATGGCTACAAAATTTTGTTTATCAAACGGAGCTCAATTGGTGGATTTTTGTTTTGGCAGGAGGTTGCATTTTGATCATTGCTTTAATTACAGTTGGTTGGCATTTATACAAGGCAGCAACACGAAATCCGGTGGAGACTTTACGGTATGAATGAGTTTTGTTACAATTAGCAATGGGCAATAGGCAATGAGCATTTCTCGCTCTATCGTTCCCTGCTCCGAAATAAATTCAGATTTTTTTACCATTTGTTCCGCTTGAGGCGGCATTTTTTTAGTTGCGCATTCTTTAATGCTTATTACATATCTTTTAATATGTTCTTCACATTTTGCAATCACAATATTCCTATCATTGTATCAACTGGGATATAGCCAAATTTTATGGATTCGACCGATTCGGTGATCATTACACATAATTTATCAAAAACCTTCACGGTTCCAGTTCTCCAAAATATCAATCTCGATGTTAAAGCAGGAGAGATAATTGGATATATCGGCCCTAATGGTGCAGGGAAAAGTACTACTATAAAAATACTCACCGGTATCATTTCTGATTTTGATGGAGAAGCAACCGTACTTGGATTTGATATTCGAAAAGAGATTCTCGAAGTAAAAAAACGAATTGGATATATTCCTGAAAACGCTGCGTTGTATGAAACACTTACACCGTTAGAATACCTGCATTTCATAGGCCAACTCTATAAAATGGAACGAGCACGGGTGGATAAGAAAGTGAAAGATCTTCTAATGCTTTTTGACCTTGGTAATTATAGTGAATCACGAATGACAACTTTTTCCAAAGGTATGCGACAGAAAGTTTTACTTATTGCGGGAATGATTCACAATCCTACTATTTTATTTTTGGATGAGCCACTTTCCGGATTGGATGCGAACGCTGTAATCCTTGTTAAAGAAATTCTTACTCAACTCAAGCGAAGTGGGAAAACGATTTTCTACAGTTCGCATCTGATGGATATAGTGGAAAAAATTTCTGATCGCATCATGATCATTAATAAGGGGCAAATGATAGCGAATGGAACATTTGCCGAATTGAATACGCAAGCCAAAAGTTCTCTTGAAAAAATTTTTACCGACCTCACCGGAAACAAAGAACATGAAAACGCAGCAGGCCATTTTATTAACATTTTAGAAAGCTAATGAGGTGGAAAAATTTCTGCTGAAATTTCTGGACGTATTTGCATGGGCATTCAAGTCAATGAAGGTAGACTACGACCAGCTTCGCGCTATAGTGGCCACGAAACTCACCATGGACAACAGGCGTCATCTTGTGGCTTACAGTCGCAAGAACAAGAAGGAACCTGGAAATACCTTCATTATGACTCTATTCTTTTACGCCATTTTTGGTGGGGTCGTGGCGCTGGTCATGTATAAAATTCCTTCCTTCATGCTTTCCATGATTGTGTTTTTCAGCTACATCATAGTGATGGTTTCCATGACACTCATCACCGATTTTTCTTCCATCTTGCTTGATACCAGTGATAACACCATTGTTCTTCCAAGACCTGTTGATGGTCGTACTTTATTTGTGTCACGGCTTACCCATATATTGCTTTACCTTGGGCAATTGGCTTTAGGCCTTTCTATTATTCCTGCCATTGTCATTATAATACAATATGGAGTAGTACTATTTGTTATTTTTTTGATAGCCATCGTGCTTACCATTTTTACGGCAGTTTTTATAACCAATGCGTTGTACCTGCTCATCATGCAATTTGCCAATGAGGAAAAACTCAAAAGCATTATCAACTATTTCCAGATTTTTATGGCTGTAGCCATTATGGGAGGATATCAAATATTGCCGCGCATGATGGAAAGGATGGATATGAAGAATTTTGTTTTTGAAATTCAATGGTGGAGTTTTCTTCTGCCTCCCATATGGATGGCTGGTGCAATGGAAACTTTCCATCTTAACATGGTTGATACCGCACATATATCTCTTACTGCAAGCGCGATAATATTTCCTTTGCTGGGTGTTTACATCGTAAATAAACATCTCTCCCCCATTTTTAATCGCAAGCTTTCGGCACTTGGCGGAGGCTCCGAACGAATTGAAAGTGTAAAAGCAGAGCGAAACAATGTATTGACTAGCATCGCGGGTTGGATAACGGCAACTCCATTTGAGCGTGGAGCGTTTGATGTGATCTATAAAATTTTAGGAAGAGACCATAAAATTAAACTAAAAATTTATCCGGCCTTTGGATATGTCGCTGTATTTGGATTGATCTTTATGATGCGCAGTCAGGAGGATTTTGCTACCACATGGACCAATCTTCCTGGTACGCAGTATCACCTGATGTTGCTCTATCTCACCTTCATGGTGTTGCAAGTGGCCTTACATGAAATTCCATACTCAGACGATTTTAAAGCGAGCTGGATTTATTATTCTGCACCTTTAAATAATCCAGGAGAAATCCTTTCGGGTACTCTCAAAGCAATTTGTGTCAGGCTTTTCGTTCCTGGATATTTGATCATTAGTACCTTTGTATTGTTTGTCTGGGGCCTGAATGTGATCGATGATATTATTGTCGGATTGCTTAACAACCTTCTCATGGTGATGATTTTAGCCATGATCAATAAACGTTCCTTACCCCTTTCCATGGCCCCGAGCGTGCGGACACAAAGCGGCAACTTAATGCGAAACATTTTAACCTTTCTATTGATTGCAGTCTTAGGTGCCTGTCATTTCTTGCTCACCCAAAAACCAATTCTCCTGATAGGAGTTATTCCCATTCAACTTACAGCACTTTATTTTATGCATCGTGCTTATAAGCTAACCGCCTGGAGTAAGATTACTCTTTGAAGCGAAGTTTAAAAAATAACAGCGTTGAAGCCAGCATCAATGTAAGAAGATTAGCAGCTATAACAGGTATGTCCTGAACCAGGACGCCATACGCTAGCCACATCGCTACTCCTAAACAAAACATGGAGAACATTCCTAATGATAAATCTTTCGCTGACCGCGACTTCCAAGTTTTTATCACTTGAGGAAGAAAAGCGATTGTCGTAAGCATTCCGGCCGCCAGGCCTAACAGTTGTATTTGATTCATATTCATTTCTAAGTCGATATCTTTACATGATATTATACCGACAAAGTTAAATAAACGTTGCGGTGATTTAAGGGTAATGTAATTTTATTGATGCAATTCTCTATTACAACGATTGCGCTGAGATTCTAATGCAACTGCTAACGCTAAGTTGACGGGAAGCTGGAGGGCTACACGCCTACCATTGGTAGGATCATACGTTTGGAGTATATAGTTTGAAATAACAGGCATTGATTAGGCCGGCCGTGGCTAAATTCTCACCAAAGCCAAGCTAGATATTATCTTATCTCCAATCCCGTAACAACCTGCCGAGAACTTTAAGACCTTCCTCAATTTTCGGGCTCCAAGGTTCTCCGTAACTAATGCGGAAACAATTCTCAAAATTTCCCTGAGACGAAAAGATCTGGCCTGGAGCGATTCCAATATTGTGTTTTAAAGCACGCTTATGAAGTTTATAAGCGTTTATTTTTTTGTTCATCTCTATCCACAGCGTAAAACCACCTTGTGGTCTTGTAATACGTGTGTCCTCCGGGAAATATTCACACACTGCCTGGATGTATCTTAGCGATTGTGTATGCAAAGCTTTCCGAAGGTGGCGTAAATGCAATTCAAACCTTCCCTTACTTAGAAAATCGGCAACAGCTGCCTGAGCCAATGTATTGGTAGAAACTGTGTGCATCCGTTTTAACCGAATTACTTTTTCTTTAAATTTTCCCGGGATCGCCCAGCCTATCCGATATCCAGGTGCAAGGGATTTAGAGAAGGAAGCACAATGTAAGACCATGCCCTTTTTATCAAAAGTCTTACACGTCTTCGGCCGGGTCTTTCCGAAGTATAGTTCACCATAAATATCATCCTCGATAAGAGGGATATCTTTTTTCGCCAACATTTCCACCAAGTGTTTCTTGCGATCATCAGGCATGCAACTGCCCAGCGGATTGTTAAAATTATTTACTACCAGACATGCTTTAATATCAAACTTAGGGATGGCTTGTTCGAGGTAGTTGATGTCGAGACCGGTAACCGGATCGGTGGGAATTTCAACTACTTTTAATCCGTTACTCACCATTACTTGAAAAAGCGCGAAGTAAGTAGGGCTCTCAAGAGCAACAGCATCTCCTGGTTTTGTAATTGCTTTTATACAAAGCGAAAGAGCTTCCACGCACCCCGCCGTTACTACGATATCATCGTCACTGGGAGTTCCGCCCCAATTAAACGCTTGACGCGCGATTTGTTTTCGCAAAGCGACGTTTCCCTGGATATGTTCATAGTGTAAACAGCTTGTAGGGGATTCCCGAAGCGCATGCATCACAGCTTTATTCAACTTCGCAGTTGGCAGAAGCTCAAAGGCCGGAGTACCCATCGAGAAGTTCAATAAATTTTTAGTGTTCAAATCAAAATATACACTGTTGATCATATCGTCTATAGTCACCGGCAACGCGTCATCGGGTGGTTCACAGACTTTTGGCAAATCAAGAATGTATTCGGGAGAGTATTTTACATAATACCCAGACTGCGGGCGGGCTTCGACAAGACCTTTACTTTCTAATAAATAATAAGCCTGGAAAGCTGTGCTTAAGCTTATGCCTTGTTCCTTGCTAAGCGCGCGGACAGAAAGCAGCTTGTCGCCGATTTTAAAAACTTGCTTCTCAATCAAGATTTCAATACGATCGGCTACTTCAATGTATTTGTGATCACCTTTCACTAATGATTCCATACCCTTTTATGCTTTTCCAGAATCAAAAATAAGGAACTTTATCGGTATGTGTTTATAAACTAGAAGCTGGCTTACACAGCAGCGATCGAATATCGGGGAAAAGGGGTCATTGGGAAAAATAGATGGACATTGTTAATACAAATTGAGATAAAAATGTTTGTGATGAAAGGCGATGACCGCATTCCAGTTGTATTCTCAAAACGGATAACTTCTATATCTTTATGCGCTTTAAAATTCGCTGTGAACGATGTACAAAATCAGATTAAATCCTCAATTGATCAGCGGGGCAATTCTGTTCCTGTTACCCTTTACATGTTTCGCTCAATCGCAAAACGCTCCGGACCCCAAGAAAGGATTAAAGGATTACTATAAACCGTACTTCCCCATGGGTGTAGCCATCAGACCTCAATCTGTTAAAGGGGAAGAAGCAGTCCTCATCTTACAACATTTTGAAAGCATAACGGCGGAAAATGCCATGAAAATGGGCCCTATTCATCCGGAGGAGAATCGGTTTTTTTGGGAAGATGCTGATGCCATAGTTTCGTTTGCTCTAACTAACAACTTAAGAATACGGGGCCATACACTTTGCTGGCATAATCAAACTCCTGCGTGGTTGTTTAAAGATGCACGGGGTAACGATGTAACTAAGGAGGTTTTGCTAAAACGCTTAAAAGATCATATCGAAGCCGTTGCGTCGCGTTACAAAGGCAAGATCTATGCGTGGGATGTAGTGAATGAAGTTATCGATGATGACGATACCAAGTATTTCCGCGATTCACCCTGGTATAAAATCTGTGGTGAAGAGTTTGTCGCGAAAGCGTTTGAGTATGCTCACCAAGCCGATCCGAATGCATTTTTATTTTATAATGATTACAATACTGAAAGTCCTGGAAAAAGAGATCGGATCTATCGTATGTTGAAAGAATTACTCGATAAGAAAGTTCCAATTCACGGTGTAGGTCTGCAGGCACATTGGTCAATATTTAGTCCAACGGAAGAAGAGTTGCGTCAATCCATTGAAAAGTTCTCGTCCCTGGGATTAAAAGTTCAATTCACAGAGCTGGATATTTCTGTCTACCAATCAGAACATTCACGACGCGAACGGAAACCGGATGAGTCCGATACATTTAGTCCAGAAATGGAAGCAAAGCAAATTGAACAATATAAAATGGCCTTTGAAGTTTTCAGAGAACATAAAGACGTTATCACAGGAGTCACGTTTTGGAACGTTTCTGATAAATCCACATGGCTTGATAATTTTCCGGTAAGAAGCCGTAAGAATTATCCTTTGCTATTCGACCAGAATCTAAAACCAAAAAAAGCATATTGGGAAGTGGTGAGATTCTGACCGTTGCCCTCTCTTATACATATTGAATAAATAAAAACTTTGATTTGATAATCAGTAACATTGCACTATAAACCTTAGACATGAAAATATACAAAGTCAAACGAGGCATTGTCATAGAAACTGAAACATCCCTTTATCTAGTGGAAAATGAAAATTGGGACACGTTTATTAATGACGATGATCTTTTTGAAAAAGCGACTCGCGTTGTACAAGCCTTGAAGGCTTCCCTTGAATCGAAAGAAGACCTGCTTAAAGAGCTACAGGCTCCAATACAAAATCAGGAAGTATGGGCCAGCGGCGTTACATACATAAGAAGTAAGGTAGGGAGGCAAGAGGAATCCAAGAATTCGGGGGCAAGTGATTTTTATGCCCGTGTATACGAAGCAGAGCGTCCTGAATTATTCTTTAAAGCTACGCCCGGGCGGGTAGTGGCACCGGGAGGCAAAGTAAGAATCCGCAAGGATTCAACGTGGGATGTACCGGAACCCGAACTTACCTTGGTCATTACTTCAAGCGGTAAGATCGTTGGTTATACCATTGGAAACGACATGAGTTCAAGAAGCATCGAAGGCGAAAATCCTTTATATCTCCCGCAAGCCAAAACCTATGACGGATGTGCCGCTTTAGGCCCCTGCATTTATGTCACACAAAAACCATTACCAGGAAATACCCTTATTCAGCTCGAGATTCACAGAGAAAATAAAAAAGTATTTGAAGGAAGTGTTATGATCAACCAGATCAAGCGAACCTTCGAAGAACTTGCAGGGTTTTTATACCGTGAATGTAGCTTTCCTTACGGAAGTTTCCTGATGACGGGTACAGGCGTTGTGCCCGGAAGTGACTTCACGCTGCAAAAAAATGATCAAGTGAAGATTACTATTGAGCCCATCGGTACGCTCATTAATACTGTGGGTTAATAGATGTGTTTAGGTGCGTACGTGCTTAGGTGTTTACGTAAGCGCCTTGAACCTGACCCGTAAACACATAAACACTCAAACACATAAACACATTCATAATGACTGGAAAGAATATAATTGGAGCATCTCTCTCCGGTGATAGCAAAGAAATTTTCTATGGCGAGAATCCATCAAACGGACAAAATTTAGAGCCTGGTTTTTATGAAGCCACTCAGCAAGAAATAGATGAAGCAATTGAAAAAGCTTCGGCTGCATTCCAACATTATCGTAATGTCAGTGGGAAAGACAAAGCTACTTTTCTCGAAACTATTGCGGAAGAAATTGTTGCATTAGGGGAAAGCTTAATTTCACGATGCATGGAAGAGACAGGACTTCCGGAAGCAAGACTTTTGGGAGAACGCGGACGTACCGTTGGACAGCTAAAACTCTTTGCAAATCTTCTTCGCGAAGGTTCCTGGGTTGATGCAAGGATCGATACAGTTGAGCCTGACAGAAAACCATTACCGAGGCCTGATGTTAGAAGCATGCAAAAAGCACTAGGGCCAGTTGGTATTTTTGGGGCTAGTAATTTTCCATTCGCTTTTTCAGTAGCCGGTGGGGATACAGTCTCCGCGTTGGCAGCTGGATGTCCCGTGGTTTTTAAAGCGCATCCCGCGCATCCGGGAGTATGCGAGCTAGTAGGCCTTGCCATACAACGCGCTATAAAAAAAACTGGAATGCCGGAAGGTACATTTTCCATGGTGAATGGAAAATCAACCCAAGTTGGATTGGCCCTTGTAAGACACTCTTCTATATCAGCTGTTGGTTTTACGGGATCTTTTAGAGGTGGAAAAGCTTTGTTTGATGAAGCCAACAAAAGGCCTGTACCCATCCCGGTATATGCGGAGATGGGTAGTACGAATCCCGTGTTCATTCTTCCCGACGCTTTAAAAGAAAGAAAAGAAAAAATTGCTCAGGAGCTTGCTGCTGCCGTCACGTTAGGTGTAGGACAATTCTGCACGAACCCAGGTTTAGTATTTATTCAAAATTCGGACGACGGCTCTCAATTTAAAGATGCATTGTCCAATAGCATCAAGGGAATTAACGCTGGTGTTATGTTGACCTCGGGTATGCAAAACAATTACCAAAAAGGTATTGAAAAGCTGAGTAATACCAAGGGAGTAAATGTCCTCGCAAAGGGAACAACGGAAGGATCCGGTAGCCGGGGTACAGCCCACTTATTGCATGCTTCAATTGAATCCTTTTTGAATGATCATACCCTGGAAGAAGAAGTTTTTGGCCCTTCTACCCTAGCGATAACGGCTAACAATAAGGCTGAACTACTTCAAGCTGCTAAGAACTTAAATGGTCACATCACTGCAACACTTCACGCCACGGATAAAGATTTAAAAGAATATGTTGATCTTATTGCCATACTGGAACAAAAGGTCGGTCGTTTAATTATTAACGGTTACCCTACCGGTGTTGAAGTTTGTCATGCCATGGTTCATGGCGGTCCGTTTCCTGCCACGACTGACAGTCGTTCAACATCCGTCGGAACAGGGTCCATTAGCCGTTTTACCCGACCTGTTTGTTATCAAAATTTTCCATCTGCATTGCTTCCTCCCGAATTACAGGAAAATAATCCGTTAGGCATTTGGCGATTAGTAAACGGAGAAAGACAAAAGAAATAATTTATATAGCATAATACTTTCCGTGCATTTGGTAGCGAAAAAATTATTATTTGTATACTGCAAAGACTTATTACTTCCTCGTATCAATGCATCCACTGGTAGAAGCCCGAAGGGCTTCAATGTGAATAGCCACCGGTGAAACCGGTGGAAAGTTATATAGTGCAGATAACCCTGAAAGGGTTAAACGTTCTAAGCTATTAATTATGAGAAGCTACAAAATCAAACATTAAACCCCGTCGGGGTTTTTACAACATTCCAATTGTAACCCTGAGTTGCACTCAGGGCTATTCACCTTGAAGCCTTTCAGGCTTCGTTTGTCGAAAGTATAGTTTTTTTTATTTCGCGCTGCAGGTTTCGGGCCGGGCCATGCTTGGAAGTTCTACGAAGAGAAAAAGCATAGAAGGAGATAGAATGACCTTACTCTAACATTGGTTGATAATCGTCTGAGGGTCTTTCATGCAAGTGAGATTCCATGATAATGCGCGCACAGGTATTCCATCGCAAAATAGGATCGTTGTTCTCACCTTTATTAATCTCGTCTGCCTTTTCATAAAACTGCATGGCTTCACGATACCACATGTATGCATCAAAGTCAGCCCCTGGTAACGATGAGCTTAGTGCAGCAGCGCCTTGACGCTCATGAATAATTCCAGTGTAATAAATTTTTGAATACTCATCTTTCAAACTATTCGCCAATTCAAGGGCTCGTTTGGAAGCTTTCGTGGACGACTGTTTGAACTGATCCGTGAGTGCTAATAACAAGACAACGGCAGCCTTTTGATTTCCCGGATCTATGTCCAACACATCCAGGCAAATGCTTTCGGCGAGTCGAGGCTGATTGAGGAATCTGTAATGTTCAGCTTTGCCCACGGCTGCATCAATGCTGTCTTTTGAAAGGGGCTTAAGTTCAAACTGAGGGGTTTCGGTTGATGGTGATACTATTCTCATGGCTCAAAAGCTTAGGTTTACGTCTCACTTACTAAATATACGGAAAAGCTTCATGAGGGGGTCATAAAACTTATCTGCAACTCTTTCTTTCAATGGAATAATGGCATTATCGGTAATGTGAATATTTTCAGGACAAACCGTTGTACAACATTTGGTGATATTACAAAAACCAATGCCGTGTTCAGCTCTCAAATCTCCGGTTCGGTCTTCTATATCTAGAGGATGCATTTCAAGTGCTGCTGTGTATACCATGTGACGGGGACCAGCAAATTTTTCTTCCAAATGATGCTCCCGCAAAACGTGACATACATCCTGGCAAAGGAAACATTCAATACATTTCCGGAACTCCTGAACCCGGTCTATATCACTTTGATCCATTCGCCACGTGCCGTCAGGTGCATCGGGTGAACGAGGCTTGAACTTTTTTATTTTCTTTTTGATCCGGTAGTTCACCGATACATCCGTTACTAAATCTTTGATCACTGGAAAGGCTTTCATGGGCTGAATAGTGACAGGCTTACCTTCCGGCATATCAGCCATTCGCGTCATGCACATCAACTTAGGATGTCCATTAATTTCGGCAGAGCACGACCCACACTTACCCGCTTTGCAATTCCATCGCACTGCCAGATCGTTGGCATGCTCTGCCTGAATCTGGTGAACGGCGTCAAGCACTACCATCCCTTCGGTAATTTCAGTTTTGTATTCCTGAAATTCGCCGCCGCTTGAATTTGTACGCCATATGTTGAATAAAACTTTTGGCATTATTTCATTTCCTCTATGATTTGCTGAAGGTCTTCCCGAACTTTCTGTTTCGGTATTTGCTTTACTTCCATATTGCCCGCTGAATCTTTTTGAATACAGATATTTACCTTTCCAAACACCTCACTCTTCTCCTGAAAGTCCTCGCGAAAGTGCCCACCGCGACTTTCCTTGCGTTCTTTGGCTGCCCGTGTAATCGCTTCAGCGACGGTTATCATATGTTTTAACTCCAGGGCTGTATGCCAACCAGGGTTATATCCACGATTTCCACCACAGCCCGCCCGATCCGCGCGTACACTTAAACCTTTTATCTTATCAATGGCTTCATTCAATTCACTTTCAATCCGTACAATTCCGACGAGCTTATGCATCTCTTCCTGTAAATCGGTTTGGACTTGAAAAGGATTCTCAGCACCCGAGGTTGATCCTCTTTGAAATGGAGCCAGCGCCCACGTTGAAACTTCTTCCAGTTGTTCCTCGCTGATCTTACCCGCCTTGGATTCTTTAGCATACTTCGCCGCATATTCACCTGCGCGCTGACCAAATACCAGCAAGTCGGAAAGTGAATTACCTCCTAACCGGTTTGCTCCATGAAGACCGGCTGCACATTCACCAGCTGCAAAGAGGCCAGGAATGCTCGTCATTTGGGTGTCGGCATCGACGCGCACACCTCCCATGATGTAGTGCGTTGTAGGACCTACTTCCATTGGTTCCTTCGTGATATCAACACCAGCTAGTTCTTTAAATTGATGATACATGCTGGGCAGCTTTCTCTTAATGTGCTCCGGCGCGTTTGAAATTTTTTCTTTAATCCAGGCAATGTCCAGAAACACTCCGCCATGAGGCGATCCACGGCCTTCTTTTATCTCGCGCGTAATACAACGTGCCACATGATCTCGTGTTAATAATTCCGGTGGGCGTTTTGCATTTTTGTCTCCCTGCGTATATCGCCAGCCTTCTTCTTCATCCGTTGATGTTTGCCCTTTGTAAAGTTCGGGTATGTCATCAAACATGAATCGTCGTCCTTTATTATTTCGCAATACTCCCCCTTCGCCCCGTACTCCTTCGGTAATTAAAAGCCCACGAACACTGGGAGGCCATACCATACCCGTTGGATGAAACTGTACAAATTCCATATCGATAAGTTCGGCACCGGCGTGGTAGGCTAAGGAAATTCCACCTCCAGTACAATCCCAACTATTGCTGGAGATTTTATAAATCCTGCCCATTCCCCCCGTTGCAATTATGACAGCTTTAGCTTGAAATATTTTGAAGCGACCCTTCTCACGATCATAGCCAAATGCGCCCACTACTTTCTCACCATCCTTCAACAAGCTTACAATGGTATACTCCTGGTAGATGTCTACCTTTTGATGAATCGCATGATCCTGTAATGTCCGGATCATTTCAAGTCCAGTGCGGTCGCCCACGTGAGCCAGGCGCGGATATTTATGTCCCCCGAAATTGCGCTGTAAAATTCTGCCATCTTCGGTTCTATCGAATACCGCTCCCCAGGCTTCCAACTCTCTTACCCGATCGGGGGCCTCCTTTGCATGCAGTTCAGCCATCCTCCAGTTATTCAGGTATTGACCACCGCGCATGGTATCTGCAAAATGGACTTTCCAACTATCCCGATCATCCACATTAGCTAAAGCTGCGGCAACACCACCTTCTGCCATAACGGTATGCGCCTTGCCCAACAGTGATCGGCATATAACAGCAACGGAAACACCAGTACCTGCTGCTTCAATCGCCGCTCTAAGCCCCGCGCCACCGGAACCGATGACAAGTACATCATGATTATATGTTTCGTAGTTGGCCATTACAATATTCTCCAATCTGTCCAAATGCCCATCGAGCAAAGACGCACATAAACATCTGCGAACATCACCCCAAACAAACTGAACCATGCCCAATTCATATGCCCTCTGTTAAGGCAACTAGCACAGTCGTAAACTTTTTTCTGTACAGGTGATTTTGAAAGCCGGTCTTTAAATCCTCCTACTAGATGACGGAAAGAATGACATCCAAATGTATATCCCCCAAGCAACGTTGCATTGAGCGTCAATACTAATGTGCCCACCCCAATCCCAAATGTTTTTTCTCCTGTGACCGAATCAACGAACCACATTGCCTTCCATGCATCGTAAGCCAGAAGGATTACAAAGATGATTGCCAGGTAAAGGAAATAGCGATGAATGTTTTGCATGATCAGGGGGAAGGAATTTTCACCCAGGTATGTCTTACGAGGTTCCGACACTGCACATGCAGGAGGGTCTGCCCAGAATGATTTATAATAAGCGCCACGATAATAATAGCAGGTAAAACGCATGCCTCCAGGCGCCCATAAAATGAGTAAGGCTGGAGAGAAAGGTATTACTGCCGGCCACCACGAAGGCTTTGGTCCAAACCAGCTATGAGGAGAACTGCCAAAAATTTCAGGTGAATAAAAGGGAGAAAGATAGGGGCCGATTGCATAGTGCTCACCCTGAAAGGCGGCCCAAGTAGCATACACAATAAATGATGAGAGGCCCACCAGGACCAAAAGTGGACGGACCCACCACAGATCATTTCTTGAAGTAATGCCGAAAGTACTCATCAGGTTGCATTGTCTGGTTGAGCTTCAATTTATTTATGACGTTAAGGAAAAATAGGATGAAAAGCAAACGTTTGAAATGATCAAATTAAAGTATTTAAGGTGTGTTTGTGTTTACGTATTTAAGTTTCCGATTAACTTAATGCCTGCAGCTTTATTGTATGGGTCCGACCGAGACAGGTACTTAGCTGTATGGATACATACCGTCAACTTTGGACTCGTATTTATATCTTCAGTTACATGGAGGAAAAACTAAGGGAACATATAGAAAAAATAGTGGCGCTGACTGATGATGAGTTTGCTTTTGTGTTCTCTCATTTCACTTTTAAAAATTATAAAAGACGGGAATTCCTTTTCCAGAAAGATGAAAGCGTAAAGTATTCTTATTTCGTGCTCTCGGGACTTTTAATGTTGGCCTATGACGATGACTTAGGCAAGCAGCACATCGTTTCCTTTGCGATAGAGGACTGGTGGGAAAGTGATTTTCTGGCCTATTACACTCAGGCTAAAGCGACAATGTCGTTGCAATGCCTTGAAGACACCGATGTGTTATGCCTTTCGGTGGAAGACTATCAAAAGTTATGTGCAGGCCTCCAAAAGATGGAGCATTTTTTTCTTAAAAAATCGAATTCTGGACACATTGGATCGCAGCGGCGAATCTTGTCTTTCCTTACCTCCAATGCAGCGGAGCGTTACGAACAACTACTTAAACAGCACCCTTCTCTACCTCAAAGAGTGCCTAAAACTCTACTTGCGTCCTATTTGGGTGTTTCGCGCGAAACCCTTAGCAGGCTTTCCTCTTAACTTTATCTCCATCAGTTTGAAAATTGTGATGTTTGTCACGCAATCGAAATGTGTGTTATGCTCACTTTGCAGTGTACATTTTAAACAAATAAATCATATGGAAAAACGAATTATTAATCCATGGCAATGGCAGGATCAGCGCAGTTATGTGCAAGCCGTGGAAGTAAAGCAAGCAGTAGGCACGCTCTATATTTCAGGACAGACAGCGGTGCATGCTGATGGTCAATCAAGTACTGACGATATGAAAACCCAATTAATGCTGACTATACAAAACCTGGAACACGTTATCAGTGAGGCCGGGTACGAATGCAAAAATATTGTGCGTTTAAATATCTATACAACTTCGTCAACAGAGCTCTTCACTTGCTTTGATATTTTTCAAGATTGGATAGCTAAGCATGGTATTAAACAAGCAAGTACTTTGTTCGAAGTAAAAAGCCTATTTGAAACATTAAGAATTGAATTGGAAGCTACAGTTGTGAACTAGTCATTTAAAAGCTTTACGCACACATCAGCACCACATAAACACTTAAACACCTAAACACGCTTATCCCCTCAATTGAAATACCTACCAGCAAATGTCAAAAAAGTTGCCCAATTGGGTGCCGGAGTATGACCTCCGCTGTGCTGCCTGAAGGCAATATCTCCATCAATCAACGTAGTCTCTAATGGAGGAAACTCGGCTGTCCCTAAATCTTTTTTCCCAAGCAGCTTGTAAACCGGGCCCGCGTGTACTCCTGCAAGAAATATTCCTTTCGGATCAACCCAACCGTCGCCCTTATCTCCGCTACCCAAAAAAACAGGTCGTGGTGCGCAAAGAGCAATCAGGTCGTGACCATCCACAGGCAAGTCGCCGCCATTTAGAGGCCCGGCATATTTTATAAAGTTACCCGCTATCCAATGGTATTCTCCCGAACCTGCAACGTTCTCAATAATTTCACCATAATTCCTGCGGTTAATTTTTGCGCCACCTTCACCACATGAGCTTATGTAAGCAATGGAAAATCGCGAATCGTAAGCCATTGTAACAGCGGTTGCTTTGCCATATCGTGAGTGACCCTCAATCCCAACACGTTTTGCGTTCACTGTTTTATCCGTTTCAAAATAGTCCAGTGCGCGGCTCGCTCCCCATGCCCACGCACGCAATGCGCCCCAATCATCAGGCTTACGTGTTTGTCCTTTATTCATCAATCCGATAATACCTTCTGTTAAGCCAGCACCGTTATCTGCCTGAATGCTGGTTGGCAAGATGGTGGCATATCCCCAACCTTTGTCCAAAACTTGTTGCTGCCAGGTTGGACCAGTAGGCGCAGGGTTTGGAGCGGGAAACCACGGTGGACGAACAAACGAAAACTCCATTATAACCGGTACCGGACCTTTTGCATCTGCAGGCGTTGCCAACGTCAATTGGATATCGACGGTGATTTGTGGATAGGATGAATTATCAACATGTCCTATTATTTTTTTTGTGACAACGGGAATTCCTTCATAGGTTTCATTCGTGGTGTTTACCACTTCCCACTTTATTTTCGGTGTATTTCCAGGTTGTCTTCCATAAATCTCACTATCGAATTCCTCTACAATCTCAGCCCTTCGTTGACTCCACCACATTTTGGCGGAAGTTACTTTCTTACCATTTTTCAATGTCAAAGGATCCGGCAAGTTGGGAAATGGATTTGCTTTCGACTCGTCATAGTTAGCTGCATTGGGTGCGTTAGGATCATTACCATTCGCTCCCTGCCGAATCGAATCAATGTTCAACAGTTTCATCATTTTCTTATGATCCTCAACTGATGCATCACGAAGCTCAGCGAAGTAAGCATCCCGCTCCTCCTTCGTCATTGCGTTGAGGTCAGGTGTTTGGGCCACGACCTGAAAATGAGAAAAAATTGCAAGGGTTAAAGCTATAAGTGCGTTGCTCAAAAACTTAATAAAGGGTTTCATGAGTATGTGCACTTATTGATTTTATAGTAAATCCATGATCCGCAAAATCCTACCAACGGAGGCTCAGCATCATTCTCTATCATAATTTGAAAGAGTACATCACAGATAATTATTTTTTGTTTTTTAACGCTACCTCTAATCCCTTGGTCGTTGTAAAATACTTGGCAATCATGTTGGGCACTTCCCACGATGGCATATTTCCATTTTTCAAGTATTCCAGAAATTTTTCCGTTACACGTGCAAAATGCGCTTCATGACCTTCCTTGTAAGTTTCGGGGATGACTACTTCCCAGCCATTTTTAGATTTTTTCAATTCAATTCCCGGGTATTTGGCGGCAACTGATTTAAGCTGTTCATTCAACGCGTTTTCATAGTTTCCATCTTTTCCGACGGGTTCAATGTAAAAGGTAGGTTTATAATTTTCTTCCTTATCCTGGCGAATGACGAGGTTTGCTTTTGTTCCCCGCATGATAGAATAATGTGTATCCGCTGTTCCTTCGGGAGCTTTGTATTTCCAGATCACGGATGTTTTTGCATGAACACCCCGCAGTTGGTAGTTAATCTCCCCGTTGGAAAATACTTTAAGCAATGTATCCGCTGTGATGTTCTTTTTTAAATAATCGGGGAATACATCTAGTTTTGTGATAGCCTTGAATTGGGATAAGCCCATATCAGTTGACCAACGCTTAGCCGCATTAACCTGAATTTCAGTGGTATCAATAACTTGTTCCGGGAAACATTCCCATTGAACTAAATCTACCAGGTGTGTCATCACATCCACGATTCCTTCCCCTTGTTGCGCCGCATCTAAAAACCACGCCGGACGCGTCAATACATTTCCGGAAACGTACTTATAAAAATGATGGACGCTCTCTTTCGTAATAGCCGGATTTTTTGGCGTTCCCTTTTCAAGCACACCAAATACTTCCGGCAACATTGAAAATTCACGCTGAAGCAGCGTTGTTATTTCAAAACGCTCAGTCATGATATCATACAACAATAATTTATTTTTTTGAGCGATTTCAAAAGCTTGCTTTAATTGATCAAAACCTTTGTGGTCAATTGCCATGGGCTTATCGGCAAGGACATTGAATTGATTTTGCAAGGAAGTCAGGATGTATTCTGTTTTCTTTTTATTGTTACCGGACAGGACAACGACATTTCCTTTTTTTTCCGAGATCATCTTTTCAAAGAAATCATCTCCGCTATATACCTGCTCATTCCAATTCGTCGGGGAATCGGTGCGTGTATTATATCCTGTAATACGATCGAGATAATAGTTCAGATCATTTCCTTCCGGCGCATACACATGCACGGTAGAATCCACATCTTCATAAGCAGTTTTCTGCACGAGAGCAGCATGAAAATGTCTTGGATCTAAAGTGACGAGTCGCACTGATTTGGTTTTCATTTCTGACGTTGATTGATCTGATTTTTTTGTGCAAGACATACAAAGGAGTAATGCGATGCCTACGGAGATAAAAAATTTTGACATAAGAAGTTATTCAAATTGAAAGGCAAAATAGGAACAAAGACCCTTACTATCATTGCGTATGCCATGAGTAATATTCGACCCGATGTAATAAATATCACCAGCACCTCCTTTATATGACTCACTTCCCATCTCCATTTCAGTCTGATTGTCAATGACCAATATAATTTCTTCAGCACGGTGTTTATGGGGATCATGGCTCCTCAGCCCCTCTTTTAAGGTAGTAACATGCATTTCAAATCTTTTACACATAGCAGTAGGGCGTTCAAAATAACTCCGGCCTCCACCACGAACCGTCGGTTTAAACGTAAGTTTATTCCAGTCTTTTATAAGCGATGCTCCCGAGGTCTTTGCCCGTGCTAAATCCATAGGCAATTTTGAACGGTATTTCATTACATAATATGTGCAGGAATCATTTTTGGTTTGTATTGAATATTTTTCACCGGGCATCAGCAGCGCAATACTCTCACCTCCAATTGACCAGGTAGAATCCTTAATTGCAAAATCGAGCGTACCTTTTTTTATAATCAGCAAGTGTTCTTCATTACCCGGAACCTGCAGTGCTATTTTTCGAGTCGATGGGAGAAGAGCATTGGCACTCATATTAAGATATTCCATGTCGTAGGTAGAACCTTCAAACAACAAAGCCGAATACAAATTCTCCTGTACCTTTATGTCAGGTTTCTTCCAGGAATACATTTTTGTTTGCACCTCCCCCTTTTGTCCAAAGGTCGAGACTGGCATTATAACAATTAGAATTAATGCAATACTTTTCATGGGTGAATTTTAAAAATAGCCAACCTGTTGACCTGTTATTGGAAGTTAGTATAGAAGTTTTATTTGCCGTTCACTACCCTAGTTATTTACTTTTCAAAGCATAGGGTGAACGTTGAGGCCTGGATAGCATGTTATTGGCTTCTTCATCATTTTTGAATTGCTCTTTTGCTGGATCCCAATATACTTTTCTATCGACCTTCATGGCAATATGATGTACCAGGCAGGTTGAGCAAGAGCGATGCGCTTCTTCCATGGGTGCGATCGTCGCCTTATTATCCCGTATACCTTCTAACCAATTGCCGTGGTGGTCCTTGCTTACAGCAAAATGAAACTCATCCGGGCCTATCACCGATTTAATAATCTTCGGATCGCTGGCATCCAGCGGCTTGGTGCCATCCGAGTTTACAGGATCACTTGAGGTTGCCTGGTAGTTGCCTCGTGTTACAAATATCCAGCCTTTTGTGCCTTCAAACTTAATACCATTGGGCAACTCATTACTCACTATCATATGAACACCATTGGCGTACAGGGCTTCCGTTTTAAATATACCGTGAACATCCCATAAACCCTTCTTTGGAAATTCCGCATGTCCCCATACCTCAATGGGGCCCGAACGCTCCATCCCCATGCCCCAATGTGCAGAATCAATATGATGCGAGCCCCAACCCGTGATCATACCAGCTCCAAATTGCTCACAACGCAACCAACCCGGACGATCATAACCTTCCTGCGGATGAACTCTTTTTTCAGTGTAGTACACCATGGGCGTTGATCCCAACCACATATCGTAATTAAGATTGGAAGGAACGGGCATTTCAGGTTCTTCTTCTCCTGAAGGATCTCCGGGTAATCCCACAGAAACTGTTTTTAATTGTCCGATGCGTCCGTTGCGCACCAGCTCCGCCGCATAACGGAATTGCTCTGATGAACGCTGCTGACTACCAATCTGAAATTTTACTCCGCTTTTCTGCACAATGTCACTGACAATCCTTCCTTCTGAAATGGTAAGAGAGGCAGGCTTTTGCATGTAAATATGTTTCTTCGCATTCGCCGCAGCTATCGCGATCATCGCATGGGTATGATCTGGCGTACTGATGATCACCGCATCGATGTCTTTGCTACTGATCAGTTCCTTATAATCATGATATTCCTTTACACCATCAAAAGGTTTTCCATTTCGCTTCGTGTAGTACTCGTTAACCAGTGTTTTCCCTTCAGCAGCCCGCTTACTATCCACATCACAAACGGCAACTACCTGAGCAAAATCATATTTCCATACGCCAGGTAAATCGTGCCCGCGGGAAATACGACCGGTCCCGATCGCACCGATATTAATCCGATTGCTCGGCGCGTTTTTTCCAAATACACTCGCCGGCACAATGGATGGGAAGCCCAGGGCTAAGGATGAAAGTGCAGTGGCTTTTACGGACGTCTGGAGAAATTTTCTCCGGGTGACGATAGTTTTATTTTTATTATTTTTCATAACACTGAGAATTTATAAGGATGAATGATTTTTTACGGTAACCTTGGGCGGCAACTTGTAGTACTGCCAGCCGCTTTCTGCCTGCTCTTTTGTAAAATGTCCGCTAAAAACAGTGAACCTATAGTGAAGGACATAAGTCTTACCTGGTTCAAGCAGCCAGTCCTTAGTTTTCGTTGGAGCGAACATGGCAAACATTTCACCCCGTTTGAATCTTCTGGCCATATACGCAAGGGTTCGGGATGATTGTAGTTGGTTGGATAAGACATCATAACTGCGCCACCATAATCGTTATCTAAAGCACCCTGAATGATGGTCCATCGTGCTGTGGTCCCGTCGGCGTCTTTACGAGTCTTGCCTTCCGAAGTAAGGACTTCGCTATTTTCCTTCTTCCACTTTTCAGTAGCCCGCCATCCAAGTCCTGCATAGCGATATTCAAGGATCAAGAATGGACTCGCACTCGCGCAATTCAATTGGATCGTTATATCGACAATATAATTATTCTGGTCATTTTCAGGACGGTAGACACGCACCGTTTGCAATTCATTCAACGCCACTTTTTCATTTCCATTTTTAAAAGCTACGTGCTCATGCAGTGCCTGATATTCTGAATACACTGTTCCACCAGTGGCCGAAACAAAATGTCCAAAACGAACGGTTCCTTTCCTTCCTTTAATATTCCAAAAGTCTACCGTATCGCCTTCGAATAAAACGTGCGTCCATGGATTCCAGATTCCGTAATGATGATAGTGATCCGGGGGTTGTATACGGGTTAATACCTTTCCACTTGGTGTCCACAAGGGATGGATGAAAGCGCTTCGCTTAAAAGCTGTGTCAATTCCTTGCGGTGGATAAACAGTTTTGAAATTATAGCGAAGAAAATTTTTCTCACCCGAATGAATCGTCAGCGTTCCATTTTCAACCTTGCCTTCGATGAGATCTCCCGGTTTTGCAGGTGTGTCCTTAACCAATTCATAAGTTCGCCTTCTGCTCTTATCATTTTCAGAATTGACCATCCAGTGTAATGCACGGCTACCGTTGTTTTCAATTTGAAATGAAACCGGGGTTCTCTTATTACCCTGTATCTCGACTAGATTTAAAACAGTGTCAGATAGAAATGTAACGCCGTCGAGATTCACCTTCGCTGGCACAGACAATCCATTAAGCGGTGTTGTAAACTCTACTTCCAGCGTTGCAATTTTTTGCGCAATGCCGGGAGCATGTAGTATTAAACAAATAACAAGCGTCAAAAATCGACAAGGAGTCATATTACTGCTAAGGTACTCCTACAAAGGTGATCAATGCAATCGATTACACTATTAAGTTTACACGATTGGTAAATTTACGTTGTTGCATTTGTTGCATGCTTTGTTGCATAGATCATTATGCCGGAATACATGCATTCTCCAGATACCAACATTTACAAATATGCACAACGCCACGTTCAAGAATGAACAATAAATTCCCTGAAACCTCCTTCCATAGCGTCATATCGCAATGGCATGTTTGATGCAGATGCGGTCGGCAGCGTAACGTCGTTTCCTCAATACGCGTCCAAGGCAATAGAAATTGGTATAACTCTTCCGCTTATGTTTAAAAATTATATCGTCATTACTTTCCGCAACATCTTAAATAATAAGGTGTTCATTCTGATTAATGTGCTCGGAATGGGCGTAGCAGTAGCGTGTTGCATTGTTGCTTATCTAAACTGGGACTTCAGTACTAATTTTGACAAGAATCATGTGCATGCTGCACGTATTTACCGGGTTCAATCGTATCAAGATTACGAGGGCCAAAGAAACCGCCATGCCACTGTGCCTAATCCCCTCGGCAGCATTGTAAAACAAAATTTCAAAGAAATATCGAACGTGGTGCGTTACACCGCTTCAACCAGTAATATCCGGATCGGAGATGAAGTATTCAATTCATCGATCGTCTATACCGATTCTGCGTTTTTTGATTTGTTCACTTTTAAACTCAAAGCAGGAAGTTTTTCAGCATTCCATGACCCGAGTCAAATTTTTATAAGTGATGACCTCGCCCGAAAATATTTTAATACGGAAGAAGTGGCTGGCAGACAAATCACGCAGATAAACCATGGCAAATTGAAAGAATTTATCATCGGAGGAGTATTTGAAATGCAGCCCCTCAATTCAAGTTTTGCATTTGATGCAATCACAGCGTGGGACAATTATGGGGATACGATGGAGAACGAGCAGTCACTTGACAATGACTGGAAAAGTATGAGTACCTTGTTTCTTGAAATTAAGGACGAGTCTCGTGTAGACGTCATTACAAAACAACTGCAAGCCTATATCAAACCACAAAATAAGGCTCGTGAGGATTTCAAGTTAAGCGCGTATTATCTACAAAACTTTCAGACCCTGGCTGCTAATTTTTTTGGCGACACCTGGTTGAGTGGTGAACAGCTTAGGTGGGGCTTCCCACCTTCCGCGGTAGTTGGTCCAGGCATTATGGCAGTATTTTTACTTTTGCTGGCGTGTTTTAATTTTACAAACACTTCCATTTCTATGTCCGGAAAGCGACTTAAGGAAATCGGTATCCGGAAAACGATGGGCGGCATGAGTGGCCAATTGATCCTTCAGTTTTTAAGTGAAAGCATCATTCTCTGTTTCTTCGCATTAATAGTCGGTATGCTTCTGGCTGAATTCCTGGTACCGGCCTATAATAGCCTGTGGCCGGGAATTAAACTAACGTTAAGTTATACTGATAACTTCTACTTTTTTGTTTTCCTTTTCATCTTACTTCTGTTTACCGGTTTTATTGGGGGGATTTATCCAGCCTTTTACATAACATCATTCAAGCCTGTAGCTATACTAAAAGGTAAAATGAAGTTTGGGGGAACAAACTGGTTTACACGTACACTTCTTACTTTTCAATTCAGCATCTCCCTGCTGTGTATCATCAGTGGAGTTGCCTACATTCGAAATGCGCAGTACCAACGCGACTATAGTTTAGGCTATTCGAAAAACGGTGTAATTATCGCGAGTATCCGTAATGAGAACGAGTTTAATACGTACCGAAATGCATTGATATCTAATAAGGATATTAATATCATCGCAGGTTCAAAAAATCATGTGTCTGATAAATATTACAAAGAACCTGTGAAATTTGAAACCACGGAACATCAGGTTGAAATTGTGGACATCGGGGATGATTACCTAAAAGCAATGAATATTTCCTTAATTGAAGGCCGGGATTTCATAAAAGATTCTGAAACAGACAAAAAAGAATCTGTATTAGTATCTGAAGAGTTCGTAAAACAATTTGGTCTAAACGATAACCCCATCGGTAAACGCCTGTTGTGGAGAGACAGCGTTCAACTCTACATTGTGGGTGTAGTGAATGATATTTTAACGGATGGTTTTTGGAAAGCCGCAGGTCCACTGATGTTACGTTATGTAAGTCCGGAACAATACGTTCAAATTGTAGTCAGCACTTCTCCTGAAAAATTATTGGCCGTAAATGATTTCATGAAACAGGAATGGAAAAAGATATTGCCTAATACAATGTATAGCGGAAAGTATACCGATGGCAACATGTATGCCGCTCAATTGATCAATACGAACGTGGTTAAAATTTTCGGTTTCCTTGGGGTTATTGCAGCGCTGATGTCGGCTACTGGTCTATACGCGTTGCTATCCCTGAATATTCAAAAGAAGTTAAAAGAAATTGGTGTTCGGAAAGTACTCGGCGCATCGGTTGTAAACATCGTGCGCGTTATTAATCTTGAGTTTGTTACTATTCTGTCGGTTGCTTCCGTTTTTGGAGGAACGCTAGGTTATTTCATGACCGATAAAATGATGGATGCGATTTGGGAATATTACCTGGGCGTAAATGTTTCAACGCTCGCCATTTGCATTGTCTTGCTTTTTGTCGTCGCTGCCATTACCGTTGGTTACAAAACCATCACAACCGCTTTTATGAATCCAGTAAATACGCTGCGGGATGAATAATAAAAACTTTGGATACCTAATTCGTGCGAACTGAAGAGGCACGTATTTAATACAGACTTATTAACTTATTAATTAAGGCGAAAAGAAAATTCTTGTGCTATCAATCTTCGAATCTCATCCCGTGACAACGGTTTATTGTAGTAATACTTAATTCCTAATTCTTTTGTTCTTGCAAGGTCTCTTGGATCAGCAGAGGAAGTTAATACAACAATCGTAATAGCGTTTTTATTGGGTAAGTCAATGGCTGCAAAAGCCTCGAGAAATTCATATCCGTTCATGATGGGCATGTCCAGATCCAGGAAAATAATATCGGGCATTTGCATCTTTCCGCTCTTATAGAGCTCCAGAATCTCTAACGCTTGCTGACCATTCGATGCAAAGCTGATCTCATTGGCCAGATCTAACGACGCGATGGTCTTTTCGCTGAGGAAATTAAAGATCTTATCGTCATCGACTAATAATATATTTTTTTTCATGCCCCTCCTGTTTTCCCTGCAAATATAGAATTTTTATATTTTATTCCTACCATGTGTCAAATCTGAGTCGGTGACATTGGGTTAGTAATCAGGACCTTGGCTATTATATGAGATAATTCGATGAACTTCATGACACGCTTGTTTAACCATGTTTTTCACACCTGTCCAGACACTAGGGAAACCGTTGTAAGTAGCAGCTGAATGATTACACTTTAAGCTTGAGAGATCGAATGCCCTCCATTCGTTCCATTGCCTCAACCTTAGGATTTCTAAAAAAGTATGGATTATACTTCGGGTAAACTGAAGGTTTTGTCGTTTTTTTTTCTTAAAGTTGAAAACGTTTGCGAAACAAGATGGCCGGCGATTCTTCTCCCCACCCTACCAACCAACATCACACGGATGAGGCTCTGATAGAAATGCTTTGCTCTGGATGTCATCAGGAGGAAGCCTTGGAGCACATCTTTCAAAGATACCATTTGCGACTTTTCCGCATCACAAACAATGTTTTGCAAGACGAAGACCTCTCGAAAGACCTTGTTCAGGACATCTTGATTGATCTGTGGAACCGCCGCGCTGACTCCCAAATTAAAACGCTGTCAGCCTATCTCCTGAGAGCAGCTAAGTTTCAGATTCTGAAGCATCTTAGAAATGGCAAGCTTCGCGAAAAGCACCTCAAAACAATGGAGACAATTCAGTTTGTTAACCAGACTGAAGATTCTGTTAATTTCGCTGAGTTGGAGCGGGTATTGAACGATAGCGTGGAGCAACTACCTCCACGATGCCGGGAAGTTTTTGTTCTTAGCCGTTTTGAGAACATGACCAATAAAGAAATTTCTGAAAAACTGAAAATATCACCCAAGACAGTAGAAGTGCAGATCACCAAAGCGCTTTCATTTTTGCGCACACAGATGAATGGTAGCGTGTTTACGCTCTCTATGTTGCTGACCTTTTTCAAGCAGGATTCCTTTTAAATCTCAAAAAACTCAGACCTGGAGTAGGGGATCGTTAACGTTTGCGGTACTATCTATTAGTACGAGAGCAAATGACCAAAGAAGAATTCCATAAACTGACTGACAAGTATCTTGCAGGGAATGCATCTCCTGATGAAGCGAGGCTTATTGATAGTTTTTTTAATACTTACGAAAAGAAAGGCGACCCTCAACGGGAAAGTATCAAGAGTAAACAGATGCAGGCGGCTTTCCAAAAGTGGAAGCAGGCCGAATTGTTTCCACGAAAACATTCTGCAAATGTTTTACGACGTCGTGTAGCATACTTCATGATACCGATCCTCATAGGATGCAGTTTTTTTTTAGTCTACCGTAGCGGCCTGCCGGAAACAAAGACACGTGAAATAACGCAGACCTCGAATAACGGTCAACGATTGATCATTACTCTTTCTGATGGATCTATTATACGGATGAATGCGGGGAGTGTCATTTCCTATCCTGAAAAGTTTGCAATCGATAAGCGAGAGGTTACGCTAACCGGCGAAGCCTTTTTTGAAGTGGCAAGAGATACAAAACGTGCCTTCACGGTGCGTACTGGAGATCTAACGACAACTGTCTTAGGTACCCATTTTAATGTTCAGGCATTTCCCGATGAAAAGATCAGTGTAACGGTGGAGACCGGAAAAGTTGAGCTAATAGCCAGTCGTGGTGACCGGGATACACATGTCATCCTTACGCCCAGACTTCAAGGAGTATTTGATCCCACTCAGAAGAGTATAACCACATCCGAGGTAGATCTGAATCTTTTCCTTGCTTGGAAGAATGGTGTGCTGAGATTTGAAGATTCAACGATGGATGAAGCGGCTGCGATGCTGGAGCGATGGTATGATGTTCAAATAAATTTTGAGAACGATAGCATCAAATATTGCCGCATTAACGGCCAGTATAAAAACCAGGCGATAAACAATGTATTGGAGAGTTTCCGATACATGTATAAGATTGATTACAAGTTTACCAATCAAAACACCGTCTTGCTTTACGGGCAAGGGTGCAACTAAGATTTATGACGAGTACTTACGATACTTCATAGTACACCGCGGTTTTACTTCGACTGAAAGGTCATGGAAAGCCGACAATAGAAAAAAGTCCGGATCCTCTTGAACTTGGCGGGACATCGGGAGCCGGACTAACGCCGAAATAAATATCATTTACTTCAACCCTTCAATTTATGAAAATTACTTTAGCTAAACTGTTAAAGTTTATGTCAATGCAATGTTTGATTGCTGTGATTATCCAGGCGACGACGTTGCATCTCCTTGTCGCAGAGAATACACATGGTCAAAACCTGAAGGATACAAGGTTATCGTTCAAGGTTACTGAGGAAAGATTAGTCGATATATTCGAGATCATTCAAACCAAATCACCGTTTGTTTTCGCTTATCCGGATGATATCAAAAATGATAAGAGCCGGTTTTCGCTGTCATTCCGGGACGAAAGCCTGAAATCAATACTGGAGAAGCTTGGTCAGGAAGCAAAACTGAAATTTAAAAGTATTAACAACACGATCACCGTTGTATTTGATGAAAAACTAATCGAAAAAGGTCAGTCGACGGGCGCTCCCTTATTAGCGGTTAACGTAACGGGTACTGTCAAAGATGACGCGAACACTCCTTTACCAGGCGTGAACGTGCTGGTAAAGGGTACCACCACTGGTACATCCACGGATGCCAATGGAGTTTATTCGATCACCGTTCCGGACGAGAACTCTGTATTGACGTTTTCTTTTATTGGCTACGAAAACCAGGAAGTGACTGTAGGCACCAAAACGGTAATCGACGTTTTGCTGAAGACGGATATTCAGTCACTGCAAGAAGTGGTAGTGATTGGTTACGGTACGGTTAAAAAATCGGATCTGACAGGCTCCGTAGTGTCGATGCGGAATAAAGATCTTACCTCCATTCCAGTGACTAATGCCCTTGAGGTAATGCAGGGAAAGGTGCCGGGACTTGACTTAACCAAATCCAGCGGGCAGCCTGGTGCCGCGTTAAATTTTACAATCCGTGGTAACCGATCATTAAATGCAGGTAATCAGCCGATGATCCTTGTTGATGGCATAATATACGGGTCTGCCATGGATGTTAACCCAAATGACATTGCTTCTATTGAAGTGCTTAAAGACGCGGCATCGACGGCGATCTATGGTACATTAGGAGCCAACGGTGTTATACTGATCACTACCAAAAAGGGAGCACAAGGCAAGAGTAAGGTTTCGATCAACAGCTACTATGGCATACAGGAATTAAGTGGTTATGAACATATGATGACAGGACCCGAGTGGGTTGAACTTCGACGTGAATCAAGAAAAACCGTCGGCGAATGGGACGGTCCTGAGGATGACGTGAACATATTCCCTCCGGCGCAACTGGAAAACTTTCAGAATGGAATTTACACAAACTGGGCTGATGAGCTGCTGCGGAAAGGAAGTCAACAAAACCATCAGGTCAGCATTTCGGGTGGCGATGAGCGGCTATCGTACTATTTTTCCATGGAATATTTTAATGAGAAAGGACTGCTCCTGAACGACGAACTAAATCGCTACAGTGGAAGGTCATCCGTAGATTACAAGTTCAGTGACAAGTTGCGTCTTTCAACGAACCTGATGTATACCATTAAGGATCATGACCGGCGCAAAGATCCGCTGAATCAGGCAAACAAGATGAGCCCGCTTGGAGCACCGTACGATGCAGAAGGCAAAGTGAACACGTTCCCGCTAGGAGATCTTAATCCAAGCCCACTGGTTGATGAAGTACCAGGGAACTGGGTTGATAACGAGTTAAATAAAAGATTCTTTGGAAATATTTCGCTGGATTGGACGATTACTAACAAGATTGTTTTCACATCACGGCTGGGACTTGATCAGGCCAATTTCAGGCGTGGTCTTTTTGCAGCCAGTAATACAATAGAGGTCGGTCCAAATGGGCAATCATTAGCCCGCATAACAGACGAATCGAGTTCGCGAACCACCTGGGAAAATTTTGCCAACTATACAACCTCTTTCTCCAATCACGAAATCCAGTTCATGCTGGGCAGTAGCATTTGGGCAACCAGGACTGAGACAAACTTTGCTGAAGGAAGGAATGTGTTATCGCCGACCATGTTGTTTCATAACCTGGGTGCAAGTCAAAATACTATCGCGGTGGGAAGTGAGCTAGTTGAAACGTCGTTGGCCTCATTTTTCGGGAGATTAAACTATAAGCTAAATAATAAGTATTTGTTCACAGGGGTAATAAGAACGGACGGTTCCTCGGTGCTGGCGCCTGGAAAAAAATGGGGGTTCTTCCCTTCTGTAGCGCTCTCGTGGATAATGAAAGAGGAGCAATTTCTCAGTGGTGCAGAAGCCATCAGTGACTTGAAGCTCAGGCTTAGTTACGGAGTTTCCGGAAATAGCGCCGTCGATCCTTATCAGACTCAGGGCGGCCTGTCAAAGAGTACCTATGCGTTTGACGCAGGCAATACTGAGGTTGGTGCATTTGGCTTTTATCCTTCGCTGATTGCAACTCCTGATCTGAGTTGGGAGACCACGGCGACGACTAATTTCGGGATCGACTTTGGTTTCTTCAATGGGAAAATATCCGGAGCTCTTGATGTCTATCAACAAGATACGAAGGACCTCCTTATGAAACGGGCTATTCCGACCTCTTCGGGTTTCAGTACTTCGTGGGATAACATTGGAAGCACCCGGAACAAGGGAATTGAATTGTTGCTTACCACGATCAATTCCGATCGTCCGAACGGAATCAAATGGACCACCGACTTTACGTTTGGGGCCAATCGCGAGGAGATCGTGAAGCTGGTGGATGGTGACCGGGATCTTGCAAACGGATGGTTTGTCGGTTATCCGATCGATTCTCATTATGATTATCAGAAGACTGGCATCTGGCAACTTGGTGAAGAGGATCTTGCTTCTGAGAACCAGCAGATCCCTGGCGAGATTCGCGTGAATGATCAAGATGGAGATAACCTTATTACACCTGAAGACCGGGTTATTTTAGGAAGCGAGGTTCCCAAATTCAGTCTCGGCCTCAACAATCGGATTTCTTATAAGAATTTCGAGCTGGCCTTTTTTATCTATGCGCGGCAGGGCCAGACAATAAAGAGTGAAGCGGCTAATTCATATAAGATCGATGCTTTGGAAAACGGCCCTAAGGTTGACTACTGGACTCCAGAGAATCCTACGAACGATTATCCCCGGCCCAGTTCTGCCACCAGCAGGGCCAGTTCGCGATACTATTCCACGCTGCAATATGTTGACGGGTCATTCCTGAAGATTCGTGATGTTACGTTGGCTTACACGATTCCGACAAGCATCTCCGAAAAAATTTCCCTGTCCAGAGTACGCTTCTACACGACGGCCAAGAACTACTTCGTCTGGAGCAAAATAGATCCGTATGATCCGGAGCGGGGCGGCAACCTAAGCTTCCCGATGACTAGACAACTCGTGTTCGGCGTCAACATTGATCTTTGATAATTACTTCATTAAGACACATAATATAATGAGAACTATATTTTATAAAACTGTCGCTATCATACTAATAATATCGGTAAGCGCTTGTGAAGATTTTCTCAGTGAGGACAATAAAACCGGTCTTACTGCAAATTCATACTATGCCACTGTGGAGGGAGCCGAAGCCCTGGTTAATGCCTGTTATACTCCGATGCGTTTTTGGTATGGAAAGGAAAATGGCTTGGCCCTTACGGAAACAGGAACAGACATTTTTACAAGAGGAAGTGGAATGGAAAACCCGCCTGTTGCTTTGTATAATTCAGATTTGTCAGGAGCAAATGCGCCGTTGAATTTTTACTGGACCAGATTTTATTCCGCACTCAATTCAACGAACACGGCTGTGAAGCGGATACCATTGTCACCTTTATCTGATGAATTGAAAACGCTGCGACTTGCTGAGGTACGTTTTTTAAGGGCATTTTACCTGTGGCATATTGTTGAAACCTGGGGTGATGTACATTTGTCGCTAGAAGAGGTGTCGACAATTGAAACGACGGCCAATAGAACACCCGTTGACACATTTTACGAACAGATCTTTGAAGATCTTCAATTTGCGATTGACAACCTTCCGCCTACTTCCGCTCAATATGGAAGGGTGATCAAGCCAGCGGCCGAAGCTTTTATGGCGAGGATGCATTTAACTCGGAAGAATTATGCAGAGGCTTCCGCACTGGCGAAGAAAGTGATAAACGACTACAGCTTTTCACTGGAACCGGTCTACGCCAATTTGTGGAATATCAACAATATCAAGAACCCGGAAATCGTTTGGCTGGTCAATTTTACCGCGGACCTTACTTTGAATAAAGAATTGCAAGAGCCTAGGGTGGATGATGACACTCCCGTGCAAGAGATTCTTTTGCGCGATGGCGGCAACAACAGTCACATGTTCTTTTTAATGACCTATGATCAGGTTCAGGGAATGACGCGTGATATCGGGAACGGCAGGCCCTTTTCAAGGTTCATGCCGACAGCCTTCTTGTTGGACCTATTTGATGAGAGCATTGACAGCAGATATCATGCAACTTTTCAGACAGCTTGGTATAGTAATAAGCCCGGTACATATAACCTGCCTCTTTCCAATGGCACAAATAAATCTGTTGTCTTTAAGCAGGGGGACACGGCCATTTTTGCCACGAAATACCCGCTAACAAATGCTGAAAAGGATGCTTTACCCTATACGGTGGTCGATCGAAACAGGACCTATGGTGCCAATGACGTACCGAAGGTACGAGACAGGTTTCTTTCGTTAAGGAAATTTCTGGATCCGGCAAGGCCCACCATTTCCCAACAGCAGGGTAAGCGTGATTTCTTTGTTATCCGGTTGGCGGAAATGTATCTCATCGCTGCTGAGGCCGAAATGCTTTTAGGAAATACCAATGATGCGGTTGATTATTTTAATGAGGTAAGGAGGCGCGCTGCGAACCCTGGAAAGAAAAGTGACATGGAGATCATGGCTGATCAATTGAATCTTGATATGATACTGGATGAACGTGCAAGGGAGTTCGCTGGGGAACAGCTGCGATGGTTCGATCTGAAAAGGACGGATCGTCTGATCGAACGGGTACAGGCACACAATCCTGATGCGGCCAGTAATATAAAGGCCTATCATATTGTTCGACCCATCCCACAGGCACAATTAGATGCCGTCTCTAACAAAGCTGAATTCATACAAAATGAAGGCTATCAATAGTGGCCTTTTCGGAATCGGCGTCGACCGATTATTATATCAGAGGCCGGAAACAAAAGTTTCCGGCTTTTTTCCTTAAATCAATAACACAATTGTGAGGTAAATAATGAAACGATGTTTTCAAATTATTCCTAGTTTGATGGTTGCGCTTTTTTTGCCACCCATGATCTATGCGCAACAGTCGGCAGTGTGGATTTCGGATCAGGGAAATGGCACCTATAAGAATCCAATACTTCACGCTGACTATTCAGACCCGGACGCGGTGCGTGTAGGCGAAGACTATTATATGACTGCCTCAAGTTTTGACGCAATTCCTGGACTTCCCATCCTGCATTCCCGGGATTTGGTAAACTGGTCTTTGATCGGCCACGCGCTAAAGCGGCAGCCACCTTTTGATCACTTCGAAAAAACACAACATGGTAATGGGGTATGGGCGCCGGCCATACGATACTATAAAAATGAATTCTACATCTATTATCCAGATCCTGATTTCGGAATCTATCTGACCAAAGCAAAAAATCCGGCGGGGCCCTGGTCTGAGCCGGTATTGGTTGAAGGTGGAAAAGGATTGATAGATCCGTGCCCTCTCTGGGATGACGATGGCAACAACTACCTTGTCTATGCTTATGCCGGTAGCCGCGCAGGAATAAAAAGTGTTCTTGTTGTAAAGAAGCTCAGTGCTAATGGCGTTAGCGTTCTGGATGCCGGCGTAATTGTATACGATGGACATGAGCAGGACCCAACGATCGAAGGACCTAAATTCTATAAGCGGAATGGCTACTATTACATCTTCGCGCCTGCTGGCGGTGTGGCTACCGGTTGGCAGTCCGTCCTGCGCTCGCGGAATGTATATGGTCCCTATGAACGCAAAGTGGTGATGGATCAGGGTAATACTTCGATCAACGGCCCTCACCAGGGTGCCTGGGTAGACACACCTTCAGCTGAGGACTGGTTTTTGCATTTTCAGGATAAAGGTGCGTATGGCCGTGTGGTACACCTGCAACCTATGAAATGGGTGAAAGACTGGCCAGTGATCGGTTCAGATCCGGATGGCGATGGTAAGGGTGAACCAGTGCTAACCTTCCGAAAGCCTTCGGCCACAACCAATGCACTACTGCGCACACCACTTGAATCAGACGAATTCAGTTCCCTTGACCTTGGCCTTCAGTGGCAATGGCAAGCCAACCCCAAGGCTACGTGGGTCTTTACGGGCAAGGAAGGATATCTGAGGTTTTATGCCGCCAAAGTGCCGGACAGCGCCCGTAATTACTGGGACGTTCCCAACATTTTGCTTCAGAAGTTTCCAGCGGAAGAATTCCGCGTTACCACCCGTTTAACATTTAAGCCTAATAATAAGATTGAGAACGAGAAGGCGGGACTCATCGTCATGGGTCAAAGCTATGCCTATCTTGGGTTGAAGAGCACAAAAGAAGGTGTGCAACTGATTTACACAACCTGCCTCAAGGCTGTAAACGGTACGGCGGAAACGGAACAAGTTTTAGCATCGTTCCGTGAGCCTGTAATCTACTTAAGGGTGAACGTATCACCGGGCGCGAAATGCTCCTTTAGCTACAGTCTGGACAATAAACGTTATACGGTGATTGATAGTCTATTTACGGCCGAGGCTGGGAAATGGATTGGTGCCAAGGTCGGTTTGTTTTGTACTCGTACGCAAACAACCAACGACTCAGGCCATGCGGACGTCGACTGGTTTCGTGTGGAAAAGTAGCGTTTAACTTATGACATATCTCATGATCGTCAGACGAATTATAACTTCCATCCTGCTATTGGCTATTTATCTGCCTGCATTTGCACAAGCCAAAAAGCAGCAAGTGTCAGCCAAGGCAGCACTCTCAGTACGAATGGCCGAGTCGGACATGATCCGGAATCCTGACCCGGCGAAACTGGATTTCGTGAAGGAACCACGGTGGAACTACACGAACGGCCTTGTGTGTAGCGCCCTTGAGCAGGTCTGGAAGAAAACCGGTGACGTTAAATTCTACAATTACATTAAAAACTATGCTGATCAAATGATCAGCGAGGATGGCACGATAAAAAACTACAAGCGGCAGGACTATAACATTGATAAGGTAAACTCGGGCAAGTTCTTGTTTGCCCTGCGCGAGAAAACCGGTGATCCGAAATACGAAAGAGCGATTCGACTGCTGCGGGAACAAATGCGTACACATCCTCGTACTTCCGAAGGAGGGTTTTGGCACAAGCAAATCTACCCACACCAGATGTGGTTAGATGGTGTATATATGGGAGCGCCATTCCTGGCACAATTTGCCAGGGCGATGAACGAGCCTGCTGCCTTCGATGACGTTGCCTTGCAGATCCGTTTGATCGACAAGCACACCTATGATTCAGCTTCGGGCCTTTTCCACCATGCTTGGGATGAATCGCGCGAACAGCCGTGGGCCAACAACGTCGATGGTAAGTCACCGCACGTTTGGGGCCGTGCGATGGGTTGGTTCGCGATGGCGCTCGTTGATGTGCTTGACTTTTTTCCAGCAGATCATCCGGAACAAAAAGAGATTTTGAAAGTGGCTGATAAAATGGCGCAGGCATTGGTCCGTTATCAGGATGCAACGTCTGGTGTGTGGTATCAGGTTGTGAACCTGGGGACACGCCCCGGAAACTACCTTGAGTCGTCAGCGTCGACCATGTTCTCCTATTTCCTGATGAAGGGTACGATGCGTGGGTATATCGATAAAAAATACACTGCCGCAGCGCGAAAGGGTTATGAGGGTGTACTCAATAATTTCGTCAAAACAGATGATCAAGGACTTGTCAGTATTACCCAAGCATGTTCAGTCGCGGGTCTTGGCGGTAACCCGTACCGCGACGGTTCATTCGACTACTACATCAATGAACCTAAGCGTGACAATGACCCCAAGGCTGTAGGTCCGTTTATTATGCTTGCACTTCAGTTCGAGGCGCTGGGTCAATAACAGCAGGTAATGGTGAATCGAATGATGACCTATGAGTTATTCTCACTTTAATATTTATTGTCGACGAAACCCGCGAGAGAAGTTTGTGTCACGGCGATAGGCAATATTCAGCGAACATCGCGACAGCAGCACGCCGTAGACAGTCGAGCCAAAAACCATAACAATCAATATCGATCTTATGCATCCAAATGTTCAGTTCAGACTACTCCGAAGATAATTTCCACCTTTAGTGATGTCCGTGTAATGCAGCGGGTCTAGTAAAGTCCAAAACTTTCAACTGTATAAGTTCTAATTTATCGCTACCCTGATGCACTCTTAAAAATTGATTGGATTGTATATTGGTAAAAACCTGAACCCGTCGGGTTGGGTGCCATTGAATGGTAATTGTATCGATAATAGCAGCACGGCCAATACCGATTTCTCTTCGCAACGGAGATGCACCAAAGCTGCCCCCTGAATTAACATCGCGGTATACATGTCTCGTCCTTTCATCTTCCCGAAAAGTAACTTTAATGGAAGACCCGATAATGTTTTGATGATCTTTACCGACAAGGTCCAGTGTGATCCAATTATTCTTTGCATTTTGTCCGGGATTCAAATAAAAAGCGTTATGAAAAGAATCTCCTTTGTAGGCTCCACCCATTTCTATATAAATATCCTGATCACCGTCATTATCAAGGTCAGCAAATGAAATGGCATGTCCCTTTTGCAAATGTCCCACACGCGCGGGTTTTGTAACATCAATAAATTTTTTGCCATTGACATTTTTAAACAACTTATTTGGTATGATAGATTCCAACTCCGGATTTCCAGTACCCAAATAAAAATCAAGGAACCCGTCGTTGTCAATATCACCGAAATTGGCTGACATCGCAAACGCAGTTCGTTTTGTTCCGCTCTCTGCTGATACATTCGTGAAAGTGCCATCACGATTATTTCGATATAACATTACAGTGCCAGAAGTGCCTTTAAAAATTCTCAGGGCTTCTTCTGCGCAATAAGAAGATATAGATTTATCAAATGTAAAGTCACCTGCAAAAATATCAAGCCACCCATCGTTGTCATAATCCCAAAACCAGGTTGGAAAAGTTCTATCAGAGTCGCTACTCAGACCGGCTTTGTCCGTTACATCTTCAAACACCGGTATCTCTCCTTGAAGGCCTTTGTTTTTTAAAAGGAAACGCTTGCCCGATAAGCTTGTAACGAAGATGTCTTTCCATCCATCGTTATTATAATCGCCGGAGGCAACACCTTTAATGAAACCCAGTACATCACAGCTTGCCTCTTTTGCTACGTTTGTAAAAGTATTATCCTGATTGTTCAAGTACAGCTCACAAGGATGAGTTCCAGATAACGCATTCCCCTCCCATGTTTCATTGCCTATGAAAACATCTACCCAGCCATCATTATTAAAATCGTTCCATGTCGCAGTTTGCGTGGGATGAAACGATAACAGGCCGCTTTGAGTAGTAACGTCTGAAAATGTTCCATCGCCGTTGTTCATTAGTAGTGAATTGGGTTGTTTGCCATAATTCCCACGCAGCCACGCACCGCGCAAAACAAAAACATCTTTAAATCCGTCGTTGTTAAAATCCATCTGCATCAGATTTAATCCTCCCGTGATATCTTTTAACTTTGATTCCTCCGACTGATCGATGAAATTTCCTTCGCCATCATTTCTAAAATAATGCATCTCATCATTAATGTCCCAGCTTGAGGTAATGATATCCAGGTAGCCATCGTTATCAAAATCATCGATAATAGTCCCGCCCGCCATATTATTTATATCTAAACCGAGGTCTGATGCAATGTCTTTGAAAGGCATAACAAACGCAGAGTCCTCGCTAGCCCCTAGTCCCGGAATCAAAACCGTGTTTGGCACATTCCAGGGATATTCTCCAAGTGTCATGTAAGCAAGATTAAGAAGCCATCGGTATTCCATGTTATCAGGATATTCGTCCAGCAACTCTTCATATATACGGATGGCATTACGGGAGCCTTCCGGTATTTTATGAATGCCAGTGCCTTGAATCGGAAGTATACATGTTTCAGAAGTATGATTGGCTACACAATTTTTTCTCTCTCCCATTCGAAGGTATGCAAGGGCTAATTGCACCTTTAGTTTATCCATACCTTTTATTCCCTCTTTGTTTATTTTTTCTACCTGCGCTTCCAGTAAGGGAATTGCGTCCTCTTCCCGACCAGCCGCGATTAGCGCATAACTCTTGTTAAAAGTAAGCATCATTTTATCCTGCTTACTTTGAGTAGCATTAATCAATGAGTCGTAATATGCTATCTGCGGAATCGATGCGTAGTAATTATCCGGACGGTTATAGTCATCCCGTTGTTGTTTCAGAAGTTGGATCATTTCCTCATGAGATGAGGGCGTGGAATTACAGGAGAGAAGACTGGAGAAAAAAAAGACAACTAATAATTGGTTTAATTTAATTCTTTTCATTTCTAAACATCAAACTTTATAAAGAGTCCAAACCGTTTCTCAGCTACATCACCGGTTATGCAACTTAATGTTTGCGATGCTTTTATCGCGCACAAGTACCCGACTGGAAGATGAAAGATAACTGCTCCCATAATAAAACTCGTGTTTTCTTTTCTTGCCATTCTTTAATTCGATGATAGACGAATTTGTTAGCCTGTCGACTCGAACCAAATTCTCTTTGGTATAAAGAGAAGCAGATGATTTCGCGAAAATCTTTAGGCTATCTCTGTTTTGAGTTGCCAGAAACAATTGAGTCCCATCATTGAGTGTAAGATTCGCTAGTCCTTTAGCATCGCCATCAACAAAAAAACCAGATTGAGTCACAGTCATGGACTTAAAATTTCCTAGCCCGTCACCTCGAAGATAATTTCCAATTCCGGCATCGTAAAAACCCGATAATGTTTCCGAAGCATAGGAGTTACCGATTGTAAGGACATCAAGATTCCCGTCTTCATCTACGTCTGTTATAGAAACGCCATACATAGGAGAAAACTGAGCTTCAACAGGAAGTTCCTTTATCTTAAAATTATTATCTCCTCTATTTTCAATATAAACAGACGCAAAAAGAGTACTTTTCAAAACCATGGCATCCTTAAGCATGGCTTCTGGCATAAGGTCCTTTATTCCCATCTCGCCATATTGCGAATAACGTTGAGCAACGCCTCTTAACTTCGGTATTTGTCCTGTCAACGTTTCCCTGGGGTGAACCGGATATTCTTTCCCCTGAATATACCTGCAAAGGATAGCATCCACTGATCCATTGTCGTCAAAGTCCTTTGCCGATACAGTAACCGGTTCAGTTACGGACGCCCTATACACAGAATTTAGTCCAAGATTCCCAGCGATGTAGTCCATGTCTCCGTCATTATCAAAATCTCCTCCGGAGATGCTGTTCCACCATCCTGATGAATCTGGGATTTTTATGGACGTAAAAGACTTCCCCGCATTATTGATAAAAAACGTAATGGGCATCCATTCGCCCACGAGTGCAAGATCCATCCAGCCATCGTTATTTATATCAGTCCATAGAGCAGAAGTCACCATACCAGCTTTGCTTAATGACGGAGAAAATTTAGACGTTTGATTCTCGAATTTTCCATTACCGTCATTTATTAATAGATAACTCTCAGGGATTTCAGGATAACGTATGGGGACAATTCTGCCCCCTACAAACAGATCGAGATCACCATCCTGATCAAAATCATTCGCTACTACACAACTGCCACTGCTTAAAATCTTCGGCAATGCCGTTGTATCATACTCCAATTTGCCCCTACCGCTATTTCTGTAAAACCGGTCCTGATATTTATCTGTATCATTTTTGAATTCAGAACTTCCGCTGACACAATATAAGTCCAGATCAGTGTCGTTATCCGCATCAAAAAGAATCAAGCCCATATCTTCAGAATCTTTTTCGGGAAGGGAGTCCAACTTGAACGAATTATTTTTTCCCTGGATAAAAACTTTAGCGCTATTAAAAGCTGCGCCTCCAATGATAAAATCTTCGAGGCCATCACTATTTATATCACCGACTGCAATTCCAGGTCCTCCTTGAGAATGCTTATGAGGCAATAACAACTGTCCTTCTAAAAAATCTATAAAATCTTTTTCTTTGTGCTTATAGGGCTTACCTAGATTATTTATTTGTTTGAATATCGGCATCGGGGAAATTGAGTTGGGCATTTCTTTTCCCATTACTCCATCCTTCTCATTTAGTGCAATTACTTGATTAACTCCTACATTTTTCAGAACCTGACTTTTTCCACTTAACCAAACAACTTTTATGGAATCCACTTTATCAGACTTACTTTTCCCCAGTCCGAAATGCTCAAAATTCTCAACGGTTGATTTATAACCCCGTTGAGTTTGATGCTCGGAATAGTACATGTTACCCCTCTGATACACCCAGAGTTTTGCTCCAAATCCTTGCAAGTTGCCTTTTTCTCCTGAAAGCTTAATCCGCAGGAAATTATTTTCAGTTTTACCTTCTTTGTTAATCAAGTTATTCTGGTAAATAAAAGCTTCATCATTGATGTTATTCGTTACTAAGTCGAGATCTCCATCATTATCAAAATCGGCGTATGCAGCTCCATTTGAGTAAGAAGGTTGATCCAGTCCCCATTCACCTGCTTTATCTGAAAAAGTTAAATCACCATTATTTTTGAAAAGAAAATTTTGTTTTTTAACACCCATTAATTTTTCAACTTCCTGACGGATCGTATTTAATCGGTTCTTGTCGGTGCTGAACATGGCCAGCTCTTTACTGTAGGCAATGAAATCCTGATCAGTAATATCTTTGCGATAACCGTTTCCCACAAACAAATCGCGATACCCATCATTATCAAAGTCAGCCAGTAAGCTGCTCCAGCTCCAGTCCGTTGCATATATACCTGCCAAATATCCGATATCACTAAATGTGTTGTTCCCGTTATTGATTTGTAAAACATTCCGGATGTATTGATCCTGATAGCCTTTACTACGAAAAAGCATAAACCGGTCATAGCCTATGTTTGAAAACATTGTCTTCTGGCGTAAATTATCATCTGGCATCATGTCCAATGCCACAATGTCGTTCAAGCCATCATTATTAATATCTGCGATATCCATTCCCATTCCATTTTGCTCCTGATGTTTCAACATAGTCGTAATGTTGTTGGAGAATGAATTCTTTTGAGTGTTGATTAAGAGATTGTCATTGGATATAAAATCATTTGCGATGTACAGGTCAGGATAGCCATCTCTATTAAGATCATTTACCACCATTCCCAACCCCCAACCTTCTAATTGAATTCCTGCCTCCATTGATACATCCTTAAAAAAAGGTAATCCATTAACTACACCTTCATTTCGATAAAATTTATCAACACTTTTTGCAGTCCCATTATTTTTCATTCCCACCGCCTGATTTCGATTAAAATTCTCCAGGGCATTGGTTAAAAGATACATATCGAGATCGCCGTCAAGATCGTAGTCGAGAAAGGAAGCTTGCGTTGCGTAACTGGAATCAGCAAGACCGGTGGTCGCTGCTACTTCTTCAAACTGAGGATTACCGTCTTTATCATTTCCTTTATTCAGAAAAAAAAGATTGGGAACCGATGGGCTATTTATATACGGCTGAATCGTTGAAACGTATATGTCCAAAAGTCCATCCTGATTAATATCTGTTATAGCGACTCCGGTACACCATAAATTAGTTTCTATGGATGACTTCTCAGTGACGTCTTCGAATTTAAAATCTCCTCTATTAAGGTAAAGCTTACTGGAGACCATATTCCCGGCAAAGAAAATATCTGTTAACCCATCATCATTAACATCGCCAACACCTACACCGGCACCGTTGTATATATATTCGAACGTAAGAACATTAAAACTATCGTTTTCTGTCAATTGATTGTTAAAAGTGATATTGGTTTCAGAGGATGGAAGAAGCTGGAATAATCTATTCTTTTCGGAGGAATTACAGCATATCATTAACAACGCAAATATGCCGATAGAAATAATTTTTGATAAAGTTTGATACATATTGCCAAGTGAATACTTGTATCCCGTTTGTTTTAAGATTAATAATAAAGGGGAAGATAGTTCACCCATAAATAAAACAAAAGGAGCGGGTTTGTCCCACTCCTTTTAGAATTTAAGAATCTATATTTTTAGAAGTCCGGGTTTTGATCGGTCTGTGAAAGTTTAGAATTATTATCAATTTCCTGTTGTGGAATTGGTGCCAAAGCATGTTTAGGTGAATAATAAGAAATAGGTTCAGAGGGAAGCTTATTTAACGATCTCCATCTTAATAGATCTCTGTTTCTTATTTGCTCACCGGCGAGTTCTACTCTGCGTTCATGAACAATCGCACGGAATACTTCGGCCGGAGTATTTACCGGATAATTTACTGTTGGGTATGGAGGCATCTCAACACCTGGTCTTGATCTGACATCATTTAGTAAAATAATGGCTTCCCCATCATTTCCCAGTGCATTTTCACATTCCGCCAGACTCAGTAACACTTCCGTAAAGCGAATCATTCTCATGTTAATTCCAGATCGTGCCTCCTCATCTGCTGCCTTGTATATACGTTGGTATTTTTTCCAGCTGACTTTCGGATCGTTACCCTGCATATCGGTAATGGTCTTTGTGTTATTATGATATTTATCCCCTATAAAATAGAACGACTCCGTATAACGCGGATCATCTTTTAGATCGCCTTTTGCAACCTTCTCATATTCTCCCAGCAGGGACACGGATGGAATTACATTTCGCCATGCATTAGGGCCGTACTCCTGACCACGAAAAGTAACTTCAGTCTGAGTACCCTGACCGCTACCATCCCAACTGGAGCCACCGAAGTCGTAGGAAAAAGCAACTTCGAAGAGAGACTCTGCATTGAACTCCATTTCCTCTCTGAAATTTTCTATGTAGGGAATCGTTTTCCAGGTACTGAATTCACCGGTGCTTATTATTTCTTTCAGCAACGGCTTAGCTAGATTATAATCGCCTTGCTGCATATGAGCCCGTGCCAACATAGCTTGCGCTGCTTGTTTACTAGCCCTTCCAATGTTAGCATTGTCATATTCCGATTTAAGTAGCAATGACGTTATCGCGGATTCAAGATCAGCGATGATCAAAGCATATACTTCATCGACAGTTGCTCTGGGCTTATCCTCTCCGACCGCTTTGACATAAGTATCCATAAGCGGTACACCGCCAAATAAAACTACCAAGTCCATATACGCCATCGCTCTGAGAAATTTTGCTTCGCCTACCACCCTCGTCTTCATAGGTTCGGTAGCAGGTGCGGTGGCTAATGGGACTTTTTCAATTACCTGATTGGCCTGATGAATAAGTCTGTACCATCCTTTCCAAACACTGTTAAGGAGGGAGTTAGTAGCATTGTGTGTTCCCGTTAATAATTGCGCTCGGGCAGTTTCCAACTGACCTCCTCCAGAACCCATGTCATCTGAGCGTAAATCGTGAACGAAGAAATATTCACGGCACACGAGGTCCAGGCTTTGCAAACTGCTATACACCGCGTTGACGGCGCCTACGATCTGAGTGTCATTTTTATAAAATGTATCGGGAGTAAATTCATTTGGATTTTGCTTATCCAGTATATCTTCTTTGCAGGAGAAGCAAAATGCAAACATCCCTATTGCTGTAAGTATTATTTTTCTTTTCATCGTTTTAATATTTTCTTGAAAAATGATTCAATCATTTCGTCGATTGTTAAAATCCTACCTGTATTCCGACCATTATACTTCTCGATTGAGGAAACTGACCATAGTCAATACCTTGGACTAGCGACTCGGTAAGTGGAGGTTTAAAATTCTCATTGGTCCTATTACCTACTTCCGGATCATATCCACTCTTATATTTTGTAAGCGTTAACAAATTTTGAGTTGTAACATAAATCCGCAGTTTCGTAAGAGTACTGTTAGAGATGGAAGAAAAAATACTAGAGGGTACACTAAACCCTACTGTTAAATTTTTGACCCTGAAGTAGGAGCCGTCTTCCACGAATCGATCCGATGCTCTGCCATTTCCATTTGGATCTCCGGAAATAGCACGCGGAACATTTGTATTCGTATTTTCAGGCGTCCATCGGTTCAATACTGCAGTCCCTGAATTAAACAATCGGCTCATACCTTCTAACTCATATTTCACAACGCTGTAGATTTCATTGCCAGAAACGCCTTGCAAGAAAAGACTAGCATCAAAATTCTTCCATGCTCCGGAAAAATTAATCCCGTATGAAAAGTCTGGAAGAAAATGCCCAATGTTTTGCTTATCCTCACTATTTAACACACCGTCACCGGTTACATCTTTAAATCTAATATCGCCTGGTCTGGCATTTGGTTGCATGGCCGTTGATTCGCCCACCTGAAAGATACCATCTGTTATGTAGCCATTAAAGAATCCAATGGGCTGTCCAACTTTGGTTTGTGTTAAAAAATCTCCATACCAATCACCCGATGGAATTGTTGCTCCTTCACCACCCAGATCTAATACCTTGTTTCTTACCACGGAGATATTGCCTGACAAATTGTAGGTGAAGTCCCCTTGAGATTTATTATATCCCAACATAAGTTCGAAACCTTTATTCTCAACTTCCCCCACATTCGAAGTTGGAGGAGTGTCATAACCAAATGACAATGGGATTGGACGGGGTAAGATCATATCCTTTGTCCTGGTATTAAAATACTCTGCAGTTAACGTTATTTTGTTATTTAAGAAACCAAGATCGATACCTACATTTGCCATATAGTTACTCTCCCATTTCAGTGTGGCATCGGCCAAACCTCTTATGGTGTAGCCTGCTGAAGAAGTAGAGCTGCCCTGGTTGAATTCATAAATTTGCTTCCCAGAAATTGTCGATTGATAGTCATACTCACCGCGGGTTAAATAATTTCCTGTGAGTCCATAGCTACCTCTAAGTTTAAATTCACTTATCACGTCACTGTTTTTAAGGAATCCTTCTTCACTTAATCTCCAGCCAACCGAAACTGCGGGGAATGTTCCCCATCTTTTATCGGGTGCAAATCTTGATGAGCCATCCCGACGAATAGAAGCTCCAATTAAATATTTATTCTCATAATCATAATTTACTCTGCCTACATATGAAATCAGTGCGCTCTCACTCCTGTCCCCTTCGAAACTCACATTTGCCAATGCTACGGGTTCAGTAATGTCATTTGATTGAGTGTTATTACCCAGTCCCGTTATTTGGCTAAAATTGAACGTCTGCTGTTCAGCAACCACTATTGCATTAATTGTATGTTTACCAAAGGTTTTGTTGAAACTCAATTGATTGGTAAGAATGGTAGAGACAAAATTCTGTTGGTTCATATTCAAGTTGGCGTTTGCTCTGGTCGAATATCCACCAGCGCCAGAATTATATGCAGGTAAATGTGTCTTCTGCGCATAATCCACATAGTCAACACCTCCTTGAAATCTATAGCTTAAAAACTCAAATAATTTTACATCAACATATGCATTTCCCAAAAATTTAAGTCGTTGTTGGTTTTGCTTATCTAGTGCGGCCACTCGTACAGGATTTTCAGGGTCAGAACCATCCAGGCCTTGTGAACCAAAGAATCCACCATTGTTGTCAGGATTGTGGACAGGAAAATATGGGGAGCTTCTGATGATATGCTGGAGCTGCGTTCTACCCCCTGCATTCTGTTCAACTTTTCTTTCATCAAATGCCACATAAAAATTCTGTCCAAACGTAATTCGCTTACTGATATTATGATCGGAATTGAATCGCGCATCGCCCCTCCGATACCCAGCGCCCTTCATAATACCTTCTTGGTCAAAATAACCCACCGAAGCAAACATTCTTGACTTATCCGAGCCGCCAGACAACTCAGCCTTGTGTTGTTGAATTGGAGCGGCTCTGAACATTTCATCCTGCCAATCGGTATTGGTTTGTCTGAAAGTTTGAGAGGTTGTAGAGTTAATAGGTTGATCTAAACCATTTTTAATTCTGGTAGGAACACTTGAACCTATAATAACATCCGGATCAGTAGGTTTTTTTGTTTCTTGTTTATAGATGTCGGAATTGGTCATCAAATCTGTCGCATAACTAATGTATTGATCTGTATTTAACAGGTCTAACTTTCTCCACGCCTGTTCGACACCGTAATAACTTTCAATGCTAACGCTTAATTTCTTGTTCGTACCTTTTTTAGTGGTTATCAATATAACACCATTTGCAGCGCGTGATCCATAAATAGCTGCAGCACTTGCATCCTTTAGAACTTCAAGCGATTCGATATCCTTTGGATTAATGCTATTTAAATCTCCGGTAGGAAATCCGTCTATTACATATAAAGGGTTAGCATTATTTACGGTACCGACACCACGGATTCTAACAATTGGAGCGGCTCCGGGAGCTCCATTATTTACCACTGTTACACCTGCTACTCTTCCTTGAAGTGCTTGTCCGATGTTAACGACTGGCTGAACTCCGATTTCTTCAGAAGAAACAGAAGATATTGCGCCGGTTACAGAAGTTCTCTTTTGTGTACCGTAACCAACTACAACCACTTCTCCTAATTGTTTAACATCAGGAACAAGTTTGATATTAATATTTGTTTGGTTCCCAACTACGATCTCCTGTGTGGTGTACCCAATAAAACTAATGACAAGCACGGTGTTCTCATCTGGGACACTCAGAGAAAATTTACCTTGTGCATCTGTAGTAGTACCCACAGTACTTCCCTTTACTAATACATTTACTCCTGGAAGTGGATTATCTACTTCATCTGTAAGAACACCAGAAACAATAATATCCACGGGGCGCATATATTTTTCAATTACCAGTTCTTTATCCATAGGAGCAGGAAAAATCATTGTAGTACTTATCGTGGCATCGGGTTCGTTCTTGTTTACAAGCTTTGAAGGCTCTTGAGGCAAGATTGAATATGTTTTTGCATTTATTTTTTTAAATATTAATCCCTCTGGTTCTAATAGACGGGAAAGTGTATTTTCAACTTTACCTCTATAGTTTACAGGTACTTTTACTTTTTTATCTTGCAACGTGACAGGCTCGTATAAAAATGAGACGTTGTAGTGCGATTTGATTTCGTTCAATACCTCAAGAAGCGGTCGATACTGATCTTCTGTCTCTCGTTGCTGATAGAGCCGTTGTGCATTAGCATAAACCTTTTCTTGGGCATGACTGAACTGCGGTACGGAAGAAATTACCACCATCAGTAAGCACCAAAATAGGTTATAATAAATTGTGTAATGTTTATTCATAATTATCGGGTTTGGGTTATTTTATTTTGGAAGAAAACGTCACTGTATTATCGTTCTTTTTAGTTACCTCTATGTTAAAGGTCTCGGCAATAGCAAATAATATATCTTCCGTTGATGCAGAAGATATCTCTCCTGAGAGCTGTCGATATTTTAATTCTTCATTCTGGAAAGAAACTTGAAGGCCGTATGTATCGTGAAGAATTTGAGCAAGCTCTTCTAAAGTCATTTTATCAAAAAATAATTTACTTCTCACCCATGAGGTATACTGTTTATCTTCAACTGCCCGTTTAGATAACTTATTTTTTTTCATGGTTGCCAACTCACCGGGCTTCAGAATTACAGTACGATCTGCTTCATTGCTTACGTTTAGCTGAACTTTTCCTTCCGTTAACAATACCTCAGATCCGTGCTCCCGGCTTTTTACGTTGAATTTTGTTCCCAGAACTTCAACGTTTAAGCCTTCACGAGTATGGACAATAAACTTTTGATGATTCTTTGTATGCTGCACGGCAAAGAAACCTTCACCATCGATCCAAACTTCGCGCGGCTGTGATTCAGACCAATTTTTAGAATATTGAATGGTTGAATTTCCATTCAGCACTACAGATGATTCATCGGGTAATTTAATAGTTAACCGTTGTCCATAATTTGTGTGAACCTCGGTAAGCGCGTTCACGGCTGGTGCATTACTTTTTATTTTAACATTCAGATACCAGACTGCGGAGGAAACAAATAATATTAAAATTGCGGCAGCAATTTTGTACAACAAGAGATCACGTTTAAAATGTGGAATAACTTTTTGTTGTTTGTTAAACCTTAACTGATTGGTAATCGCAACAAACATGTCTTTTTTAAGATTTTCTTGCGCGTGTGGGGACACACCATCCAAACCAGAATTATCCTTTAATGCGCTTTCCCAATAACTTTCCAGTATTTCTTTTTCCCGTTCGGTGGCAGCTCCACTTTTTAACCGGTTTATAAGACGCGCCAATTCACTTTTATCCATGAAGCATAGTTATATATAGGGAAGAAGGATGCCACCCCCTAACACCCTAAATCGATTGCGGAATTTTTTTTTAAATGTTCTTTTCCTAATTTCATCCTTCGTAAAAGATTTCACAACCTAGATTCTATGACCGAAAAAGACTTCGAGCGGATATACAATATTCTCTGGAGTAAGCTCTATAGACTTGCCTATAGCTATTTTCGGGACAAAACAATGTCTCAGGAGATCACACAGGATGTGTTTGTAAAATTATGGCTAAAGCGCGATTCCTTAGACGGCATTGTAGACATAGAAGCCTATCTTTTTAGGTCCGTAAAAAATAAAATTTACGATCAGTTTGACAAAATAGCTTCTCAAGAGAAACTTGAAAAAAATATTTCCCTTCAAGTAAGCGAGCAAACAAGCTCCACCGAAGAAGAATTGGAATACGCTGAAACTTTCGAACTGATCAATCAAGAAATTGATCAGCTTCCAAATACAACTAAAACAATTTTTCGGTTAAGCAGGTTTGAAAAATACACAAACGCTGAAATAGCCGGACAATTACATTTATCTGGCAAAGCAGTGGAATACCATATAACGCGCGCCTTAAAAAAATTGCGTTTGCGTTTAAATATATTTTAATGCTAAGTTAAGCATGAGATGGCGGTTCCTTTTACCAGAATCGTTAACTGTGAAGGTCATTTCCACGATTAACTTTTAACATTTCACGATTAACTTAACACTAGGTTCTTTGTAACTAAGAGCTATTGTGCGCCAAAAACCTTCTTTAATAACTCAGTTGTTCTTG
>CAZAHL010000002.1:0-64095 GCA_964484845.1 uncultured Chryseolinea sp.
GAGTAATTTACCCCTCCCGCTGATTATTTCAAAATTTAGATGCGTCAGCCCTGAACAAAACCTTGTCCTTACCGTTACCCAAATGGTAAATTTGTAATTTGCCGCACCATCACTTATATGAAGAAAGAAAAAATTCTTGTAATCGGAGCCGGAGGGCAATTAGGTTCAGAACTAACTCAAGGACTTTGGAAATATCATGGTAAGGAAAATGTTATCGCTACTGATATCAAACAAGCTCAGGGAATATTAGCACAGGGGAATTTTGAAATTTTAGATGTACTTAAACCTGACGTGCTTTTAGCATTTCTTCAAAAGAATAAATTCACACAAGTCTATCACTTGGCTGCCGTTCTTTCCGCTACCGGAGAGAAAAATCCAAAAGCTGCCTGGAAATTAAATATGGATAGTCTTATCCATGTGTTGGATGCTGCCGTTATGTTGAAGATTGAGAAAGTATATTGGCCAAGCTCTATTGCTGTCTTCGGGCCAACCACACCAAAAATAATGACGCCTCAGCATACCATTATGGATCCTATCACCATTTATGGCATCAGCAAACAAGCGGGTGAACGATGGTGCGAATGGTATCACCAAAAGCACGGCCTGGATGTGCGCAGTTTACGTTACCCTGGTATAATTGGTTGGAAAACTCATCCTGGAGGTGGTACCACCGATTACGCAGTAGAAATATTTTTCAAAGCTTTAGCCGAAAAAAAATATGAGAGCTTTTTAAAAGCCGATACTTATTTACCCATGATGTACATGGACGATGCCGTAAAAGCCACCATTGATCTAATGGAAACTCCGGGAGAGAGAATTACGATACGATCATCGTATAACATTGCTGCAATGAGTTTTTGTCCTTCTGAGATTGCTGAAGAAATTAAAAAGCATATTTCTGAATTTGAAATAACCTACCGTCCTGACTTCCGGCAAGATATTGCGGACTCGTGGCCACTATCAATTGATGACTCACCGGCTCGGCTAGATTGGGGCTGGAAACCTTCCTACGGCCTTAAGGAAATGACCGAATCCATCATAAAAAACTTGCCATCCCTTCTTTAGTCACCTCCAGTTCATCTTACCACGACACGAACTGTCCTTTGTCCTTTGGGCGATGAAAGCTTAACGAAATAAATTCCTTCGCGTATATGGTCAGGCAAATTGATGGTTGAAGATGTCGAATTCAACATTGTCTCAAAGAATAAGTAGCCTCGCGTTTCAAACAAGCTAAGTGAAACCGGAGATGTCATCACATCATCCAGCCCAACTGTAAAGGAACGATTCACAGTGGGATTTGGATAAATACTTATACCCTGATTAACACGATTCCACTCCATTACAATTACAGGAGAATATTCGAAACTTTCGTCGACGTCGACACTCTTGAGTCGGTAGTAGTTTTTTCCACGCTGAGGTGAGGCGTCTATGTATAAGTAAGATGTATTTATATCCAACCCGCCTTGTCCTTCGATTCGGGCTACTGCCGTGAAAATTAAATCTTCAGTTGCCCTTTCTAATTGAAAGTAATCGAAGTTTTTTTCCATAGCCGTGATCCAAACTATTTGAATTCCATTTTCTGTTTTTGTAGCGGAAAACGAAAATAAAGTTATTGGCAAGGTACCGTTAGGTTGTAAGGTTCCTACCCCAACTATATCTCCATCGCTAGCGCGCCAGTACTCAGTTCCTCCTACGGAGATTAAGTTTGAGCCTCCAGCACCACTCCCGTCAATTTGTGGATTGTTGGCTGCATTCCCCGTGGTGTTTTCCAAAACAACTTTTGAACTTGCAGACGTCAATACTAGCTTTCCTCCGCTTGTAAAGATAAGTTTCGCTGGATTAGTAGAGGTATTAGGAGAATTATCTGTCCTAACTATAATGGTTACAGTTGGGGTAATTGTGCGTGCACCGGAGGAGATTGTAACCTGATTATCAATTATTATGATATCGTTAGCAGCAAGTGCCGGCAATGCACTCCCCGCACAGGTACTGCACACCGAACTCCAAATCGCCCCAGTCCAGTTACCGTTTGCAACCGAATAGTAGGTTGTGGCTTTGGCGGAAATTACCATAACTATTATGATCAATGTTAGGACGATTTTTTTCATTTTAAGTTCATTTTAAATATCGTTTCAATACAGCGAATATTTTAAGGTTAACTTTTTGTAATCAACCTCCGATTTGAATAAGCTCCTTTATTTCTTACTTTATTCAAATTCTTGCACTTTCATACATCTGGCAACCAAATCATAACCGCGGTCAAGAAAAGTTCTTAGACAATCGGGCTAACGCTTCTGATCTTTTCATGAAAACTTGTGCCGTAATAAAAACCTAAATAAGTTGCAATCATCTATTACATCCCCATGAGCAATTACCAAATACAATTTAGCGACCATATTTTAACCGTTACATTATCGCGTCCAACAGCGCTTAATGCATTAAATATTGAACTCATGGATGATTTGCGGGAAATCGTCCGCGAACTCTATCAAAATGGCGATTCTAAAGGCATGATTCTCACCGGAGAAGGTGAGAAATCCTTCGTTGCAGGCGCCGATATCAAGGAATTCTCTTCATTAAGCCCAGAACAAGCGCTCGCATTTGCCAAACGAGGACAAGAATTATTTAGACAAATTGAAGATTGCCCTAAGCCGATAATTGCTGCTGTAAACGGTTTCGCGCTTGGCGGCGGGTGTGAACTTGCAATGGCCTGCCACATGCGAATAGCCACTGAAAATGCCAAATTTGGACAGCCAGAAATCACTTTGGGAATAATACCTGGCTACGGAGGAACACAACGTCTCTCCCAATTGGTAGGGCGTGGTAAGGCGCTAGAACTTATGCTCACGGCGGATATGATCTCAGCGCAGGAAGCTAAGGCACTGGGCCTTGTAAATCATGTTGTATCAAACCGTGATGAGCTGATGAGCCTTGCCGATAAGATCATGAGAAAAATAATTTCTCATGGAGCTGTTGCTATTGCTGGAATTATTAAGAGTGTAAATGCTGGATATGCATTTGAGAACGCGGGATTCGAAGTCGAAGCAGCGAATTTTGCAGCATGTTCTGCCACAACGGATTTCAAGGAAGGAACGGAAGCCTTTATTCAAAAAAGAAAACCTAGTTTTAAGGGAAAATAGTTATTGGTATGGTATTCATTAATCGTGAGCATTCCGTGCGGTTGATATTAACATATAACTGTTAACGATTCACTCCTACATGGGTAAACTTAAAAGCTTAGCGGGTGAAACGGTATTGTACGGATTGGGAAGTATTATTCCTCGCTTTCTAAACTTCCTCTTAGTTCGACTTCACACCGACGTTTTTGCCCCTGAAGAGTATGGAATTATCACCAAGCTTTTAGCTTATGTTGCCGTATTCAATATCATCTTCATGTTTGGGATGGAAACCGCCTACTTTCGGTTTGCTACCAAGATCGATGCAGACGAGAAAAGAATTTTTAACCTGGCACAAACGGTAGTTATCAGTATAAGCTTTTTTCTTTCTGTTGTGCTTATTGTTTCGGCTGATCCCCTCGCTTTTGCTTTAGAGATCCCAGGAAAGGAAAATATAGTTATCTGGTTTGTTTTAATCATGTGCATAGATGCTGTTGTAGCAATTCCTTTTGCTCGTTTGAGGCTGCAAAAGAAAGCCACTCGATTTGCCTTGGGGAAACTTTTGAATGTCGTTATCCTTATAGGACTTAACATTTACTTTCTCAAGATTTCGTATAATCCATCCGTTGGGATTGCCTATGTAGTGTTAGCAAATCTTATTGCGAATGCTTTTTATGTTTTACTCTTTTGGAAGACATTACTATCTTGGCGACCCGCTTACGACAAGAATATTTCTCCGACGATGCTTGCATACGCCTATCCCATTATGCTTACTGGATTAGCGGGTATGACGAGTGAAATGTTTTCACGGCAAACGCTGGACTGGTGGCTCCCCGAAAATTTTTATGAAGGGCAAAGTTCTGCCTATGCATTAGGTATTTTTGGCGCATGTTATAAGTTTGCCGTTCTAATGAATCTTGCCGTACAGGCCTTTCGTTATGCAGCGGAACCCTTCTTTTTCTCAAACGCTTCGGATAAGCAGTCCCCCCAACTTTTTGCTAAAGTCAATCACTATTTTGTCATTGTTTGTTGCATACTGTTGCTAGGTGTGGTTATTAATTTAGACGTATTAAAACACTTGTTGGGAGATAGTAAATATTGGGAAGGTCTTCCGATTGTTCCTATCCTCTTATTAGGATATTTATTCTTGGGGGTATATTATAATCTGACGGTATGGTTTAAGCTTACAGATAAGACATATTATGGTACCGTCATTACCGTGATCGGAGCAGTTGTGACTATTGCTGCTAATTATTACTTAATTCCATTGTATGGGTATATGGGTAGCAGTTGGGCTACCTTAATCTCCTACCTTACGATGACCATCCTATGTTATGTACTGGGCCAAAAATACTATCCCATACCGTATAATGTTGTCAAAAGCGTAGGATACATTGTTCTAACTACAGCCCTGGCATACGCCGTAAGTCTTATATCGATAGAAAACCAATGGGCCGCAACAAGCTTCCATACACTCATACTAATTGCTTATCTTTTCATCATTTTTCTGATTGAAAGAAAAGATTTGCGACCTTCAACAAATTGATTTTTTTCTAGTTTAACTATAACTACAATATCGACTTCATGAATATCATCATACCAATGGCCGGACTCGGCAAACGTTTACGTCCCCACACGCTTACTACTCCGAAACCTTTGTTACCCATCGCTGGCAAGCCCATTGTTCATCGTCTGGTAGAAGACATAGCAAAAGTTTGCCCCGAGAAAATCGACACAATTGGATTTATCATACATCCCAATTTTGGCAAGGAAGTAGAGGAGAGTTTGAAGGCGATTGCCAAAGAGGTAGGTGCAACCGGTAAAATATTCTACCAGGAACAGGCCATGGGGATTTCACACGCGTTGCTTTTTGCAAAAGAACTTTTCAAAGGAAAAATAATCGTCGCGTTTGCCGATACGCTGTTTAAAGCAGAATTCAAATTAGACACCAATCAGGATGGAATTATCTGGGTTCAGCGGGTAGAGGATCCCTCGCAATTTGGAGTTGTCCGACTCAATGGAGCAGGTCAAATTATTGAACTCGTCGAAAAGCCCGCTTCCTTCGTATCCGATATGGCTATCATCGGCATCTACTTCTTTAAGGACGGTGAAGCACTGGCAAAAGAGTTGCAATTCCTTATTGATAATAATATTAAGGAAAAAGGGGAGTTTCAATTCACGTCTGCCCTTCAGAATTTCAGCAAAAACGGGGCAAAGCTTGTTCCGGGAGTTGTGACAGAATGGCTTGATTGCGGGAATAAGAATGTTACTGTTCAAACAAACCAGCGATATCTTGAATTTATTAAAGACCGGCCGCTGGTTTCCGACCGAGTTAAATTGACCAATGCAGTTATTATTCCACCTTGTTTCGTAGGAGCCGGGGCGGAAATAGAAAATTCCGTTATTGGCCCCTATGTTTCCGTCGGAGAAAACACCAGGATTTTTGACAGTCGAATTAAGAACTCTATCATTCAAAAGGATTCGTCCATCCGAAACGCAATATTGGAAAACAGCATGTTGGGGAATTTCGTTATTTTTGAAGGTTCAGTGCAAGACCTAAGTGTAGGTGACTTCAATACAATCACAAAAAATTGAGCTTTTTAAAAAATCATATCGTTATTGGTTTAGTTCTGGTGCTTGCTTTTACGGCTGCGCTTCCGGTTAGCGGGCAACGTAAAAAGAAAGATTCCGCGGATGTTTACGCCTCTGGCTTAAAATTAAGAGAAGCAGAATTCTATTTTACAGAAGGGGAAAAATTTTTCATCCTGGAGGACTATGCAAAAGCCCTTCTGTATTATCAACGCACGCTTGAAATCACTCCGGACAATGCTACCATTCATTACAAAATTGCTGAAGTTCTTTCGCAAAGCAACAAGCAGGATGACCTTTTGAGAGCTTCCTTTAGCATTGAAAATGCCCTGAAACTTGAAAAGAAAAATAAGTATTTCTATTTGCTTGCAGCGAACATTTATGGAAGCTTAACCAAGTTCGATAAAGCTGCCATGATTTATGAAAACATGATCAATGAGGTGAAGGGCACGGAAGAGTATTTATACGAACTGGCTGCCGTTTACCAATATGGTAACAAATTTGACGACGCAATAAAGACCTACAACCGCGCTGAGAATATTTTAGGCGTAGCCGAGGTTTCCTCCGTTCAAAAAATTAGAATATTAATTGAGCAGGGTAAGATGAAGGAGGGAATTGCAGAAGGAGAAAAGCTGCTTCTTGCTTTTCCAGGGGAAGAACGTTTTATCATGGCTTTTTCAGAAATACTTTCTCAGAAGGGACTCCGTGCCGACGCTATCAAATATCTTGAAAAGTTTACTCAGCAATACACAGACTCACCAAATGCACAAATGCTTTTAGCGGGAATGTACCGTGATAACCGCGAAGAAGAAAAAGCAAGGCCATTATTACTCGCCCTTTTTGATAACAGTTCTGTTGAAACAAGCAGCAAAATAATAATGCTAGCCTCCTATAATACCGAATTAAATCAAAATAAGGCGCAGAAAATCTCAGACAAGGAAAAGCAGGATTTTGCCTTATTGCTTTTTGAGAAATTGAAGAAAGACAATGCTGGACATCTTAATGTGCATATAATAGGTGGCGATCTTTATTTATCTATAGGTAAAAATCGAGAAGCTGTTAATCAATATGTTCAGGCCATTCAACTTGGAGAAGTGAATTTTGAAGTGTGGCAAAATTTGCTCTACCTGGAAGTTCAGCTTGAGCAATTTGATAATGTAATCCAACATGCGGATCAAGCATTGGAATTATTTCCAAATCAGGGCATGCTTCACTATTTTCACGGATATGCCCATTTGCGTGAGCGGCATTACCCCGAAGCCATTGCATCTTTGGAGCAAGCTAAAAGATTGTCTAACCTGGATCAGAATTTCATGAGTGAACTTAGCAACATGCTGGGTGATGCCTATAATTCAACCAAAGCATATGAAAAATCGGACAAAGCATACGATGAAGCGCTGATCTTGAATCCTGATAATAATAGTGCTTTAAATAATTACAGTTATTATTTGGCGATGCGCAAAGTCAATTTGGAAAAGGCGGAAAAAATGTCATCCTTACTGGCCAAGAACAATCCGGATAATCCCACGTTCCTGGACACGCATGCCTGGGTATTATATACACGGCAAAAATATAAAGAGGCGAAGAAGGTAATTGAAAAGGCCATTAGCACCGGGAATGCGAATGCCACACATTTTGAGCATTATGGTGATATTCTTTTTAAACTCGGCAATGTAGATGGTGCTGTTCAACAATGGCAGAAAGCTAGGGGATTGAATGCCAACAGTGAGATGCTAAATAAAAAAATAGCGAATAGAAAAATCTATGAATAATCGCATTTGTCTTGTCCTCTTAATATTCTCTTTTGTCGGAGTTTCCTGCAGCAAAAAAATTATTGCACCTGCCGTTACAACCCCCTCTGCGGTTACCCTCTCCGTGGAAGAGATTGATTTTGAATACTTGCACGGAAAAGCCCGCATGATACTTCGTGATTCAAAAAAAGAACGGGAGGTAAAAGCCAACATTCGTGTTCGTAAAGACAGTGTTATTTGGATGACGTTTTCGGTAATCGGAGTGCAAGGAGGAAAAGCGCTCATAAACGAGGACTCCATTACTATCGTCAGCAATGTTGACAAGGAGTATTATGTGTTTGATTATAAGGAATTATCCAGCCGCTATAATTTTGAAATCAACTTCAACGTTATTCAATCAGCCATGCTGGGGAACTTGATTACACCACGATCAGATCAAGACGAGGTTGTCCAGGAAACTTCCTTTTTTATGCTCAAGCAAAAACTAAATACGATAGAAGTTAACAACTATGTAAATGCAGCCAGTCAAAAGATTGAGAAGGTGGAGATGAAGGAAGGCAGCAATTCACTAATATTAAATTACTCCAATTTCCAGCCGTTGGGCAATAAACTCTTTCCTTACAATGGTACCATAAACCTGTTCTATAAAACACTAGGGGGTTTATTGAACACAACCATTATTTTCGAGTACAACAAAGCTGAGGTCGGTGGTAAAGAGCTTAAATTCCCGTTCAATATTCCTAAGCGATATGTGCGGAGGTAGGCGCATACTTCTTTTTTCCATTTTTTTCTTATTTGTCCTTTCTGTATTTGCGCAGAAAACAAAAACTCAGCTACAAAAAGAAAAGCAGCAAAATCTTGAAAAGATCAAGGAGGTTGAGAAAATTATTGGAGAAACTTCTACCAAAAAGAAGAATTCGTTGGGTGAGCTCACCGCATTGAATCAGCGCATCCGAGAGCAGGAAAATTTAATTACATCGATTAAAGGTGAAGTAGATTACCTTGATTCGGAAATTACAGAAAACAAAGATATCATCAATGCGTTAGAGGATGATTTAAACAAACTAAAGAAAGAATACATTGCTATGTTGTTTGCAGCTCAAAAAGCGAATAACAGCACCACTCGTTTATCGTTTCTTTTCTCAGCAAAATCCTTTGATCAGCTGATTATGCGGCTCCGGTATATGGAGCAATATGCAGAGACAAGAAAGCTTCAGGCCGATCAAATTGGTAAAGTTCAACAAGAACTTTCCGGACAAGTAAAAGAAATACAAACCCGAAGGGAAGAGAAGAATAAGTTGTTAAATGAAGTGGTAACAGAGAATAGCAATCTTTCCAATTTAAAACAAAAGCAGAGCACCTTAGTAAGATCACTGGTAAGAGAAGAAAAGAAATTAAAAAAGGATCTGGAAGAAACTAAAAAATCGGTTGCCCGACTGGATAAGCTCATCGAAGACCTTATCAAGGAGGAAATGGAACGAGAAGCTCGTTTAAAGTCAGGAGAAACGGTTGCGCTTTCAAATTCCTTTGAAGAGAATAAAGACAAATTTCTCTGGCCGGTTTCGTCAGGCTTTGTGTCGCAGAAATTCGGACGCCAAAATCACCCCGTTCTGAAAGGTATAATACAACAGAATAATGGCGTCAACATTCAAACGACCGCGAACGAAAAAGTAAAATCCATCTTCGAAGGTGAAGTTCGCCGGGTAGCCTTTATTCAAGGGCTAGGAAGCACTGTCATCATTAAACATGGGGAATACCTGACAGTATATGCCGGACTAAAGGAAGTATTTGTACGAACAGGCCAGAAAGTAATAACCAACCAGGAGATCGGTAAGATTTTTTCAAATATCGACGGTGTTTCGGAGCTCCGCTTCCAGATCTTCAAAAATACTACTGCACTGGATCCTCAAACGTGGCTAAAGAATATGTGAAAATAGTGCAAATGATGGGCATTGTCCTCATTTTTAACCTGATATCCTGCCGGAAGGCCGATTATGACATAGCGTCACTTTCATTTGATGGTACGCTTTTTTACCCTACTTTTGTGTTTCGATTTAAAATATAATGCCATGAAAGCTACAATATTGTTTTTACAAGGGGTTGGTTTCCAAGAAATTCTTCTCATAGGCCTTTTTGTTCTTGTTTTTTTTGGAGCTAAGAAAATACCCGAGTTCATGAAAGGTCTGGGAAAAGGCGTTCGTGAATTTAAAGATTCCGTGAAAGACGTGAAGAAAGAAGTTGAAGACGCTAGCAACGCCGCGAAAATCGAAGACAGTAAATAGTGTTGAAGACGTACGCTTCACTTCGCGAAATACAACACGATCTGCAGCAAGGAATTCTTTCTACTCAGGATCTGGTTCGGTATCACCTCCAAAACATTAAGTCAAAAGCACATCTGAATGCTTTTCTGGATGTCTATGAAGATGAAGCACTACAACGTGCTCAAGAAGTCGATAAAAAAATACAAGAAGGTAAAGCTGGAAAACTCGCAGGACTTATTGTAGGTCTCAAAGATGTACTAGCTTATAAAGACCATCCTCTCCAGGCGAGTAGTAAAGTTCTCGACGGATTTATTTCGCAATTTAACGGTACGGCTGTGCAGCGCTTACTTGACGAAGATGCCATCGTGATAGGTCGTCAAAATTGTGACGAATTCGCCATGGGATCTTCCAACGAAAACTCTGCATTCGGACCTGTTTTAAATGACGCTGATAATACGCGCGTTCCGGGAGGTTCATCCGGAGGATCAGCAGTTGCCGTGCAGGCTGACATGTGCCGTGTTTCATTGGGATCGGATACAGGCGGATCGGTTCGTCAACCGGCTGCATTTTGTGGTATCATCGGCTTGAAGCCTACCTATTCACGCATCTCCCGTTATGGTTTAATTGCGTACGGCTCGTCATTTGATTGCATTGGAATCTTTGCCAAGTCGGTTGAAGATGTAGCCGTTGTCTTGGAAGTAATTGCGGGGCCTGACGAGATAGATAGTACCGTATCGCAAAAATCAGTTCCCTCCTACTCTAAAGACCTGGTAAATGCAAACGGAAAGGCCTATAAAATAGCTTACGTTCGGGAAATTGAAGAATCTAGCGGGCTCCAAACTGAAATAAGGGAAAGTATTCTTGCTAAAATAGCAGATATAAAAAATGCAGGCCATACGGTTGAGGTCATAGACTTTCCATTGATGGAATATGTGCTTCCCACCTATTATATTCTTGCAACAGCCGAGGCCAGTTCCAATCTTTCGCGGTATGATGGAGTGCGGTATGGTTATAGAAGCCCACAGGTAAATGATTTAAGTTCGTTATATAAAAAAAGCCGTTCCGAGGGATTTGGCAAAGAAGTGCAACGCAGAATTTTGCTTGGAACTTTTGTTCTTAGCGCAAGCTACTACGACGCCTACTATACCAAGGCGCAGAAAGTGAGAAGAATTATCAGGGATAAAACAAAGGCAATTTTAAAACAATATGACTTTATTATTATGCCTATAACGCCTACTACTGCATTCCGACTAGGAGAACATACGGATAATCCATTGGAGATGTACTTGGCGGATCTTTTTTCCGTTCAAGCTAATGTAGCAGGTGTACCTGCTATCGCCATACCATGTGGCAAAGACAAACAAGAATTGCCCATTGGGCTGCAGATAATTGCGGATGATTTCGAAGAGTCGAAACTTTTACATTTTTCAAACTCACTTATGAAGTGACCTATGAAAGGGCAATATTATCTCTTTATTTTGTTCATCATTTTTTCTTCCGCAGCAATCTGTCAAGTACAACCTGATTCTGTCGTGGTTGACTCGTTGGAAGTAGCTGTGGCCGAAGAAGAGTTGATTTTTAAAGAGGACACTGCGGATTTTGTTTACTTTGCCTTACCCAGTCAGTTAGAATATATTCCCGGAGAGGACAGTCCTGAATTGTACCGGGATAGATTAACATGTATTGAGAAAAAGATGCCGCTCATTTACAATGAGCGAATCCATGCATTCATTCATTACTTTACCGTAAAGGATCGGGAATACACGCGCATGATGATGCGGCGTAAGAACCTTTACTTTCCGATCTTTGAAAAGTATCTGGCTAAATACAATCTGCCGGATGAATTAAAATATCTTTCCATTATTGAGTCGGGATTAAATCCGCGGGCGATTTCCCGTGCGCGGGCTGTTGGCCTCTGGCAATTTATGTCAGCCACTGGAAAATATTATGGCCTACACAACGATTGGTATATTGATGAACGCATGGATCCTGAAAAAGCAACGGATTCGGCTTGCAGGTATTTACGAGACCTATACAATATGTTCCATGATTGGGAGCTCGCATTAGCCGCTTATAATACAGGACCGGGGAACGTAAAACGGGCTATAAGGAGATCAGGTTATAAACGCTCATTCTGGGAAATCTATCCTAATCTTCCGCGAGAAACCCGATCGTATGTACCTCAGTTTGTCGCCATCACTTACACGATGAATTACTTAGACGAACATAACTTTTTTGATGAAGGTGAAGAAATGCTACCGCACTATGATACGCTGCAGGTTTCAAAGTTTCTTCACTTCGAAACGTTCGCAAATTTAACTGGCGCCTGCCTGGAAGATTTACAACGTCTTAATCCTTCCATTCAGCGCAACGCAATTCCGGAAACAAAGAAAAATTATACCGTTTATATCCCCAGGGTGACGAAGGATCTATTAATGTTGAATCGCGTAGCGATTCTTGACTCCGCTTCCAAAATTGGCAAAAAAGAATTGGAAGTTTTAGCTCAAAAAACCGAAGGAAATACCTATGGCAGCGATCGGATCGTCTATAAAGTTAGAAGCGGTGACGTGCTAGGCTCCATCGCAATTCGCCACAATGTTCGGGTAACTGATCTTCGAAAGTGGAATAATTTAAGAGGCAATACCATTCGTGTTGGTCAGCGTTTAAACATTTATAAAAAACAAAATCTGCATACCAACTCAGTGATTGCTTCGAACAGTTCTAATCAGTCAACTAAACCCTTGCCTATTACAGGTTCGAAGACCTATGTCGTTCAACCGGGTGATACGTTGTGGGATATCTCAAAAAAATTCGAAGGGCTCACCATTGAGAAGATAAAAAGTCTGAACAAGCTCAACAATGCTAAAATACAGCCCGGGCAGAAATTGATCATTGGTATTTAGAAGACTTACTTCTTCTCTACTATCTGAAGCCTTTGTAAACTTACTTCTCTTGTGACTGTTTTGTAGTTTGGACATTATAGTCACGAAAATCTTATTCATGAAGAACAGCCTATTCATAATTACAATTGCGCTGCTGCTGGTCTCTTGCGGCAATGAAAAAAATCCGGATTATCTTCCTAAAGCCAACGGTAAACCTGGCGAAATAGTGTTGATCGTCGATTCCCTTCAATGGAAGGGTAAACTGGGTACGGAATTAAAAAAAATATTTCTTGCGGAAGTCCCTGCGCTGCCCCAAGATGAGCCGATGTTTACCTTAATCCGGGCCCATCCTGAAAAGAATCTTAAATTGCTTACGCAGCTTAAAAATGTAGTCTATGTTTTTACTCTCGATTCGCGAACCAAGGGCTCTAAAATTTTAACCCGACAAATCAGCCCCGAAACGATTAAAAGAATTCAAAGCGACACCAGCTTCTATTTATCAACTATTAAAAATGAGTATGCCAAGGGGCAAGAAGTAATGTATCTTTTCGGGAACACAGAAGATGATCTAATTAAGCAATTGCAGAAAAACGGGAAAAAGATTATAGCTCACTTCAATAATATAGAGAAAGTGAGATTAGGTACCACGTTATTCAATTCGAAAACGACCAAAGGGGTAGCCGCCTTTTTACGAAGAGAACAAAACATAGAAATCAAGATTCCGGTAGGGTATAAACTAGCCGACAGGCAATCTGATTTTGTTTGGCTGCGGCAAATCGATCCCGACAAGGACAAAGACATTTTTATAACGTGGAAGCCATATGAAAGCGAATATCAATTATTACCGGACAGCATTATTGCCTGGAGAGATGCAACCGCTAAAAAATATTTATTTGAAGATCCGAGAAATCCGATCAGTTACTTGATTACTGAAAGAGAAGATGCAGACGTCTTAGTGCAGCAGGTAAATTTTAATAATCGCTTTGCGATGGAGATAAGAGGGCTTTGGCGTACCAATAACAGAACGATGGGAGGACCTTTTCTAGGATACGCGTTGGCAGATCAACCCCAAGGATTACTTTATTACATCGAAGGGTTTGCCTACGTTCCGGGCAAAGATAAACGTGAGTTTATGCGTGAATTGGAGGCAATTCTGTGGTCATTCAAAACGAGCGAAGATCTTCCCAAAGAAAATTAACGCTTTATAAAAAGACTAAAAACGGTTCCCTCGCCATCGATACTTCTTACATCAATTTTGCCACCGAGCGCGCGGAGTTGTGTTTTTACAAGGTACAGACCCAGGCCTTTCCCATCAACATGAAAATGAAATCTCTTGTATAGACTGAATAAATTGTCTTTGTGAGTTTCTAGATCTATTCCCAAACCATTATCAGCGACATCAATTTGAATGTATTCACCCTGTAGATGTGAATGGATCTTAATATCTGGCCGTCGGCCTGGGTGGCGGTATTTAATGGCATTGCTTATTAAATTATAAAACACGCTTTCCATATAGGGTGAGAGGGATCTAATGGAATTGGCATTCGTAAAATCAAGTGATATATTGGTTTTTGTTTCAATGATTTCTACTTCCAGTGACTGAATAACTTTGGGTACCAAAACGTCGAGCGCTATATTATCCAATGACTGCACATCCATTTTTTGAATCTCCAAAATTGCTGTAAGGTCTTTTATGACCTGGTCTAAATCGTGCGTGGACTTTAGCATCAACTTTACGATTTCAGAAACCTCGTTGGTATCTGTAGTGAAATCAAGAATGGATGACAATCCAACAAGACGCGACATGGGTGCCCGCAGGTTGTGAGAAATAATAAAAGCAAACTGTTCCAGCCTAGTATTGTGTTCTATCAGGTCTGCGTTCGCCTGCTTTAAATCCCATGTTTGCCGGCTAACTTCCAATGCCAGTTCTTCGTTCTTTTTCTGTATAGCTCTATTCTGATCTTCGATGGTTTGCTTTGCCTCCTGAAGTTTTTCGTTGTGCATTCCAATCTCTTCGTTCTGTGCAGTTATTTCTTCATTTTGTGCAAGAATTTCACGCGTCCTCTCGTGAACTGTGTTTTCCAGTAATTGATTCTGTTGCAGAAAAATAGTCGCTTTTTCTTCTTGTAATTTTCGTAACTGTTCGGAAATTGAAAGCGTTCGGTTGGTGTAGTATGCGGTGTAAGCTAAGGTGGGTACCGTAATAAAAAAAAGCACGACCTGTAAAATATAAATATTATTTAATGCCTGGTCGTATTGCGCCTGGGCTCGACTGGAAATCTCGTTTTCAAAAGCATTGATATCTTTGCTAAAGATTTGGTACTGGAGCCAAACCTTATAGCCCGGATCGCTGGCGAGTAATTTCACAAAAGACTGCTGATCTTCCCTTTCAATTAGGTCTATCATTAAATTGGTAACAGCAACATAGGCTTCAATCGAATCCCGCAAACTGTAAAATTTTTCCATTGAATACTTCTGAGTTTTCAACGGAATCTCCAGTTGGGATAAGGCGGCGTGCTTATCCCTAATTGCTAATTCTATTGCAGCCTTGTAATGATCATTCCTTACAAAAGCATAACTTCGTACTGCTAAATCCAGCAGGTGAAGACTGCGTATTACTTCACTGGTATTTACTTTAATTTTTTCGGCTTGCTCTTGCTGGTTTTTATTAAAAGTTATAACACGATTATTTTGATAAATTAGATAAATATCGCCTAATAGGAGTACGGCAATTAAGAAAACAACGGTGTAAAGCACATAACCTTTCAACCAGGAAGTCATTGTTGTTAGCAATTAATTATGAAATGATTATATAGATTCATATGTAAGAACAATATTATATCTTTTCCTATCCATTCTTATATTTATCCTCTTAACCCATCACGCATGTCGATCAAAAAAATCAGGAAGGAGGATGCCCTTAACTATCATATGCAAGGGCAACCCGGAAAAATTGAAGTTGTGCCTACAAAAGCACTAACCTCTCAACTGGACTTGGCGTTGGCATATTCTCCGGGGGTAGCAGAGCCTTGTAAGGAAATTGCCGCCAACAAAGAAGATGTTTACAAGTACACTGCGAAAGGAAATTTAGTAGCAGTTATTTCTAACGGTACGGCTGTTTTAGGGTTAGGAAATATTGGTCCGGAAGCTGCAAAACCAGTAATGGAAGGAAAGGGGGTTCTTTTCAAAAAATTTGCCGGCATTGATGTTTTCGATATTGAAATTAATGAAGAAGATCCAGACGCTTTTATAAAAATTGTAAAGTCGCTTGAGCCCACTTTTGGTGGGATCAACCTCGAAGATATAAAAGCCCCAGAATGTTTTAAGATCGAAGCCGAATTACGTGCCCAGATGAACATTCCGATCATGCACGACGATCAACATGGAACGGCTATCATTTCTTCTTCAGCCTTGTTAAATGCGTTGGAGATCACGGGGAAAAAAATTGAGGATATAAAAATTGTGGTAAACGGTGCGGGTGCTGCAGCCGTTAGTTGCACAAAGCTTTACATCGCGCTGGGTGCACGCAAAGAAAATATTGTTATGTGCGATAGCAAGGGTGTACTAAATGAAAGCCGAACCAATCTTGATGATATAAAATCTCAATTCATTACACAGAGAAAAATTTCAAGCCTGCAGGAATCCATGAAGGACGCTGATGTCTTTGTGGGGCTATCCGTTGCTGATGCTATTACGCCGGAGGATTTGAATACCATGGCCAACGATCCGATCGTATTTGCCCTGGCCAACCCAAATCCCGAGATTGACTACGATCTGGCGATGAAAACACGGCCAGATATAATTATGGCTACTGGCCGATCGGATCACCCCAATCAGGTAAACAATGTCTTGGGATTTCCTTACATATTCCGAGGCGCACTGGATGTTCGGGCAACCGAGATAAATGAAGCAATGAAATTAGCCGCCGTACATGCCATCGCAAAGCTAGCTAAAGAACCAGTCCCGGATATGGTAGTAAAAGCTTACGGTACCGACAAGATCAGGTTTGGAAAGGAATATTTAATACCCAAGCCATTGGATACCCGCTTGATAACAACCATCTCCCCCGCTGTTGCAAAGGCGGCAATGGATTCAGGCGTTGCGAAGAAACCAATTACCGATTGGATTGCTTATCACAGCGAACTTCAAAAACGAATTGGCATCGATCAGAAATTAATGTCACGCATTATCGATCGCGCCAAGAAAAACCCGAAACGAGTTGTCTTTACAGAGGCGACACATAGTAAGGTTTTAAAGGCAGCTCAAATTCTCAAAGATGAAGGGATTGCTCATCCCATTTTATTAGGGAACAAAACCGAGATATTACAACTCATTGAGGAACATAAACTCGATCTTCAGGATTGCCCCATTATCTATCCACGGGATGAAGAAGCTACTGTTATCCGTTATGCCGACTTACTTTATAAAAAACGCCAACGCAAAGGCGCAACCTATCAAGATTGTTTACGGTTAATGCGCGAGCGGAACTACTTTGCCGCGATGATGGTGGAGCACGGAGATGCTGATGCCCTAGTGAGTGGCCTCACTAAAGATTACCCGAAAACGATTTTACCTTCCCTCCAAATTATCGGTACGGCTGCAGGAGTTAACCGAGTGGCTGGAATGTACATCATCATGAACAAACGAGGTACATTCTTTTTTGCTGATACAACTGTGAACCTTAATCCCGATGCGAGAGAGCTAGCCGAAATTATTGAATTAACAGCAAGAGGTGTAAAGTTTTTTGATATAGAGCCTCGGATTGCAATGTTATCTTACTCGAACTTTGGGTCGTCGAAGGGAGTAGTTCCCGAAAAAGCGCGCGAAGCAGTTCGCCTTGCTAAATTAAAGAATCCGGATTTGGTAGTGGAAGGGGATATTCAGGCGAATGTTGCTTTAAATACAGAATTGCAGCAAGAAACATTTCCGTTTAGCGCGTTAGCAACGGAAGGGGCAAACACGTTAATCTTCCCTAATTTATCTTCAGGTAACATCGCCTATAAGTTACTGATGGAAATTGGGGGTGCTGATGCCATCGGACCTATCTTGTTAGGTATGAAAAAGCCTGTTCATGTTTTGCAATTAGGAAGTTCGATTCGCGAGATCGTCAACATGGCAGCGATCGCTGTGGTCGATGCGCAATTGCACGATCAAAACGATCACTTATAAAACGACTTAAAATTCGATTTAAAGAGTCTATCACCTGCACGACTGATTTCAATCGTACATTGTTTTAGAATCTTTATTTTCTTTGCGCTTTAAAAAGCACAACACAAACATTTTAGCAGCATAATACAATGATTGCATTCCTGAAAGGAAAACTAATACAAAGAGATCCCACTTTTGTCGTCGTCGAGGTACAGGGTGTGGGTTATCAGCTTCATATTTCGCTACAGACCTTTTCCGACATAAAGGAACAGGAAAACGTAACGCTCTACACGCACCTCAACATTCGCGAGGATGCTCATGTTTTATTTGGCTTCAGCAGTGTTGTAGAAAAAAAGCTTTTTCAACAATTGATTTCTGTTAATGGAGTGGGACCCAGCACAGCGATCATCATGCTTTCTTACATGAACAGCAATGAATTAAAATCCGCGATTGTTCGAGAAGATGCGGCATCTTTGCAGTCAATCAAAGGCATAGGAGGTAAAACGGCGCAACGCGTTATTATCGAACTAAAAGACAAATTGAAAAAAGAGAATTGGGAAGAAGCACAGCCAGCTATTTCCCTCGGGTCTCACAATACGATGCGCAATGAAGCGTTATCTGCTTTGCTCACGCTGGGCTTGCCAAAAGCAGCAGCAGAGAAAAGTGTTGATACCGTCCTGCGAAAATCAGGAAATACCATTACCTTAGAAGATTTAGTTAAGCAGGCCCTTAAAAACGCATAGTACGTTTGACTGTTTTTACGTGCAAGAATAAAGTAGCTCTCTCGCTTTGCCAGTTGTTTGTAGTATGGCTTAGCGTTTTGTTCATGCCCAGTAATTTGCACGCGCAGCAGGTAGATTCTACTAATCTCAATCAACAAAATACCGGTCCCGATCGATCGTATGTCCCCAGCCGAAGGCCGACCTATCGGGCAACCGACCGCTATGGCGATCCCTTTTCCAACAACACCTCTGAATCTCCCCTAAATCTGAAAGATCCTAATCAAATGAAACTTGATGTGGAGATCGATACTTCCCTCAATTACACCATCTATGAAAAAATAGGGGATCTAAATTACAGGCCTACATCAAGCATGACCTTTGAGGAATTCAAACAGTATCAGGACCGGCAGATTCTAAAGAACTATTGGCAAACCCGTGCCCGCGCGCAAGACGGTGAGAGCGCCGTGAGCGGCAGGAGTTTAATACCAAAAATTTTTATCAGCCCTATACTTGACAGGATATTCGGTGGAAGCTATGTGGAACTGGTACCCCGCGGGTTTGTGACGCTGGATTTTGGCGGCCAGTGGCAAAAGATAAGCAATCCCTTAATTCCTATTCGTCAGCAGCGCAATGGCGGATTTGAATTCGATATGCAGATCAATATGAGCGTGGTTGGTAAGATTGGAGAAAAGCTTGCCGTTACCGCCAATTTTGACAACAACAACTCCTTTGATTTTCAAAATAATATGAAGGTGGAGTACACCGGCTATAAAGAAGATATACTTCAAAAGCTGGAGATTGGTAATGTCAGCCTTCCCTTAAACAACACACTGATTCAAGGAGCGCAAAATCTTTTTGGTATAAAGGCAAAAATGCAATTTGGTAAGCTTGATGTTACTGCCATTGCTACAACGCAGCGAGGTAAGACAGCTTCTATCAATCTTGGGGGTGGCGGACAAGGAAGCGGACAGGGACGTCCTTTTGAAATTATTGCCTCGAACTACGATGAGAACCGTCACTTTTTTCTCGGACATTTTTTCCGTGACAACTATACCCGATGGATTGGTAACCCTCCTCAGATTATTTCTGATGTAAACATCACCCGTGTTGAAGTATATATTCTTAACCGGAATAATGATACCCAGACGCAGCGGAATGTTATAGGCTTAATGGATTTGGCCGAACCCCAAAGAACTTACAAAGTTCCAGAAGCAAACCGACACCCTACATTTCCAAACGCGAACGGCGCGAATGATTTATTCGATGACGTCAAGGACTTGAATCGAGACGCGGATGGAATCAATGGTTTGTTAGCAGGGCTATACGGAGGATTGGAAAACGGTACCGATTTTGAAAAAATAACCAGCTCCAGGAAACTTGCACCAACGGAATTTACCTTTCATCCATTGCTTGGCTACATTACGCTTACCAGAAAACTCCAGAATGATGAAGCTATTGCAGTAGCCTATGAGTATACCTATAAGGGGCGGCCTTATAAAGTAGGAGAACTTTCAGAAGACTATGGCAACCTCAAGGACAACGAAGTTGTATTCCTAAAGCTTCTTCGCCCTCGTAAAGTTGCCATCCGGGATAAAGATCAAGTTATTATTCCTACGTGGGATCTGATGATGAAGAACATTTATAATCTGAATGTCAATCAGCTAACGCGCGAGAGTTTTCAATTGCGTATCATTTATCGAGACGACAGAACCGGTATTGACAATCCCCAACTGCAAGAGGGTGCTAACGTACGCACTAAGCAATTGGTGGAAGTCCTTGGATTAGACAGGTTAAATCCGGTGAACGACCCACAACGAGATGGTAATTTTGATTATGTAGAGGGTATCACGATAAATTCTACAACGGGGCTGATTATCTTTCCTTATTTAAAACCTTTTAGTGATGGCTTGAGACAAGCTTTCAAAGGTGAATCAAATGAGGATTTTCTTATTCAAAAATATTCTTTCGATACCCTTTATAATACCACCAAAGCCGATGCGGAATTATTTGCCACTAAAAATAAATTCTACATTAAAGGTCTTTACAATGCAGGTTCGTCAAAAGAAATTCTCATTCCCGGATTTGGCGTAGCTCAAGGTTCCGTAAAAGTCTTTGCCGGAGGACTGCCACTCAGCGAAGGCACTGACTTTGTCGTGGATTATACTTTTGGAAAAGTAACTGTGCTTAACGAATCTATCCTTAGCTCAGGCAAACAAATTGAAGTAAAATATGAACAGTCAGATCCTTTTGCTTTTCAAACGCGGAGTCTATTGGGTACGCGTTTCGATTATCACTTGAATGAGGATGTTAACCTGGGGGGTACACTACTTTATTACAACGAGCGCCCGTTGGTTAGCCGCAATCAAATAGGTACCGAACCAGCAAGAAATTTACAGTATGGCCTTGATTTTAATATCAACAAGAAAAGCCGGATGCTCACGAAAATTGTAGATGCTATTCCTTTTCTCGAAACGAAAGAGCAATCTTCAGTGAACTTTACAGGGGAATTTGCTCAATTACTACCAGGGACTTCAAATGTCGTAGACGGCGAAGGGACCGCTTATATAGACGACTTCGAAAACTCAGCTACACCTTATTCCCTCATGAGCCCTACGGGGTGGAAGCTTGCCTCCGTACCTAAGACCGATGACAACAGGTATGGAATCAAAGAAGCGAGGGATGTTTCTGCTGGGTACAAACGTGCAAAACTTGCATGGTATACGGTAGATAACCAAATCTACCTCAGCACCGGAAGATTTAAACCCGACAACATTGAGCCTGTAGATCTCAAAAATCACTATGTACGTGCAGTAGGGATCCAAGAAATTTTCCCACAGCGCCAACGGCAGCAAGGAATTTTCTTTGAACAGATTTTTGATGTTGCTTACTATCCTAGAGAGCGGGGTCCGTACAACTACAATCCTACGTTGGACAACAATGGTTTTTTGCAAACGCCGGAAACCAATTGGGGAGGTATTACCAACGCAATAGAAACAGAAGTGGACTTTGATAAAGCCAATATCGAGTACGTTGAATTTTGGATGCTTGATCCCTTTATGGACGGGCCAAATGGGGCGATAGACGATGGAACCGACGCTAACCCAAGGAACAACACGACGGGAGGTAAATTGGTTTTTCAACTTGGAAGCATCTCAGAAGATATTATTCGCGACGAAAAACACGGCTTTGAAAATGGTCTGCCACCTGACGGAACCCTAGAAGGTGGAGCCGATAAAAGTGTATGGGGCTACTCATCCTCAGAACCCTATCTGATCAATGCGTTTGACAATTCTGCACAAGGCAGAACTAATCAGGATGTTGGACTAGACGGGTTGCCTACTGAAAAAGAGGTCAACTTTTTTTCAGAAAGTCCCCAAAGCTTTTTAAATGTGGTCAACCCCGCTGCTCGTGCAGTCGTAGAAATTGATCCTTCCGCAGATAATTTCAGGCATTGGCATAGCGGCATATACGATGATAGAAATGCGAAAATCTTGGAACGGTACAAAGATATGAATGGACAAGATAGTAATTCACCGATTATCACCGGAAGCGATGATATCGCAGAATCAGGAAGTACTCTGCCCGATAACGAAGATCTGAATGCAGATAATACCTTAACAGAGTTGGAAGAATATTATGAGTATAACGTGGACTTAAAAAAAGGTTTGAAGATTGGCGACAAATATATTGTTGATGAGATAGTTACAAATGATAAGGGAACCCTAGACGACAACGTAAAGTGGCTTTTATTCCGAATCCCCATCCGTGATATTGAAGCCACGTACGGCAACATGGAAGGTTTTAAATCCATAAAGTATGTCCGGATGCTACTCACCGGTTTCCGGGATCCTGTTGTGTTAAGGTTCGCCAACTTCCGGCTAGTCGGAAGCCGGTGGAGAAGGTATGCTGGCGATCTCCATGAAGGTGCTTTGATTACAGACCCAGAACTAAGCACTGATAATTTCACCGTTAACGTGGTTAACCTGGAGGAGAATGCTGCGCCGGCAGATGATAAATCGCCATATGTAATTCCTCCCGGCGTAGTCCGCGACCGTGATAACTCTTCTTCCGTGCCCCGTCTACTCAATGAGCAATCCATTCAGGTATGCATTGATGACTTGGAGGATGGAGATGCACGAGCCATTTACAAGAATACATCGGTAGATCTCTTTAATTATGGCCGTGTAAAAATGTTTTTTCATGCGAACAGCCAGGATGCCACGGATGATCAACTGACCGGTTTTTTACGGATGGGTACTGACTTTGATCAAAACTATTATGAAATAGAAATCCCGTTGAAAATCAGCGTTGCCTCTGATTTCAACGAGCGTGCTATCTGGCCCGAAGAAAATGAAATTGATATTGCGCTCAACGAGTTGTATGCGCTGAAAGCCGCCCGCGACCGGGAGGGTTTTCCTCAAACAGAACTTTATCCTCGCGAAGGTGGTAAACCAGTTGGTCATCATCGAATCCGGATTTTCGGCCGCCCCGATTTAAGCAGCGTCCAGCTTATGATGATTGGGGTAAAGAACCTGAAAGACACGGATAAACGTCCGCACTCTGTATGTATCTGGGCAAATGAACTACGCGCCACAGACTTTGACCGTACAGCAGGCTGGGCGGTCAGTTCGACGTTAAGCGCCAAACTCGCAGACTTTGCTGTAGTTACCGGATCGTTCCGGCATATGACGTTTGGCTTTGGACCGGTAAGCTCCAAAATCTTTGAACGTACACGGGATGAAACAACTGCCTATGACGTTTCAGCCAGCGTAAACGTTGACAAGTTACTACCCGGAAACACGGGTATAAAAATTCCGATGTTCGTGAGCTACGAGAATACCACGATCAACCCGAAGTTCGATCCTGCCAATCCCGATTTAAGATTGGCGGCGGCACTTTCTTCCTTTAACACAGAGGAAGAGAGGCAAGATTACGTCCGGCTTATCCGGGACCAAACCACGAGAAAGAGTTTGAACTTCACCAACGTACGCAAAATTAAGGTCAAGCCTGATGCCGTCTCTCATATTTGGGATGTTGAAAACTTATCTTTCAGTTATGCTTACAGCGAAGCTCTTCGCACAAACTTTACCACGCAGCAAGCGCTTCTAAAGCAACACCGTGGATCGGTTGCCTATACCTTTACACCAAAAGCAACAGGCATTGAACCTTTCAAAGACTCAAAACTACTAGGCTCACCGTGGCTGAAATTGATAAAGGATTTCAACATCAGCCTTATGCCGAGCAGCCTCGGTGCACGTTTCGATCTGGATCGATCGTTTGGTAAAAACGTTTATCGAAATGATAACTTTATCTCCGATCCAAACTACATAAAGTATTTTACCTTCAACCGGCAGTATAATGTAAGGTGGAATTTTTCAAAAAATCTATCGTTTGATTATACCTCACGAGCAAACTCTATTATTGATGAACCAGAAGGCGAAGGTGACTCGGTGCGAACTGAAATTATAAAAAACCTGAAGAAATTCGGGCGAATGAAAAATTTTGACCAGAGTGTAACCGTAAATTATACATTGCCCCTGGATAAAATTCCTGTCACGGACTGGTTAGGCGCCGATTATCGATATCAGATCCGGTATGACTGGCGGGCGGGGCCACTGGATAAGCCCGATGGTGACGTTGTGAACGGACTGGATGATCTTTATGATTTTAAAAATACCATCCAAAACAGTCGTGACCGGAATTTCTCGGGCAGGATTGATATGGTCAAACTTTACAATAAAGTAAAATTTTTAAAGGATTTGAATACACCGCCGAGGCCCCAGCCGGCGCGGACATCAACAAATCCGGGGGTGCCGCAAAAGCCTGATACCCTTAAAAGCGCTGTGCCAGGGGTTGCCAAAGGATTTTTCAAACTCCTGATGTCTCTTCGTGGAATCACAGGTACCTACCAGCTCACGGAAGGCACGCTGTTGCCAGGATTTAATTCTTCTCCTAAATTTCTTGGTATGGACCAAAGCTGGAATGCTCCAGGTTGGGGATTTTTGCTGGGAAGCCAGGATCCAAACATTCGCTTCAAGGCAGCAAAAAATAATTGGTTAATAGAGAAGGAGAGTCTGACGACTCCTTTTACACAAAACAAAACTCAAGCTCTTAATCTAAGAGCTACTATTGAACCATTGCCTGATTTAAAAATACAGATTGATGTTAAAAAGGAGACCATGAATTCATACCAGGAGATCTTTCGGTACGATGAAGATGGGCGTGATGAAATAGATTCAATGGTTACTAACTGGGATAGCGGAACTAAGTTTGCTTCTCTAAGTCCCAGTCGAACAGGAAGCTACCGGATTTCTTTTTTAAGTATTAACACGGCTTTTGAAAAATCAAACAGCGATAAAGAATCGGACGTCTTTAAGACGTTCGAAGAAAATCTCGCAATATTACGGGATCGTTTTCATTTTGTAACCGGAACCTCAGAAACCTATGATCTTACATCGCAAGACGTTTTGATACCGGCGTTCATTGCAGCATACTCTGGTAAAAACGTCAACACCATAGCGTTAACTCCCTTTCCAAAGACTCCCCTTCCAAATTGGCGTATAGACTATACAGGTTTAACGAAAATACCTTTCTTCAAAAATGCATTTCAGTCGATCACCCTTTCACATCAATATCAATCATCTTATAGCGTATCGAATTTTTCGAACTCATTGGAGTTCACCGATCGAACCAATCTAGAAATAAACAGACCCATCGAAGATTATAATCGGGGGTATTTCGGAATAAAAAATGGAGCCTACTTACCAACGTATGTCATTAGCCAGGTTTTGATCTCCGAACAATTTACTCCGCTCATCGGTATTAACATGCGTACGAAGAGTCGCGTAACTGCCAACTTTCAATATAAAACTAAGCGCGACCTTTCCTTAAATATTTCGAACGCACAGGTCACCGAATTGACCAGCAAGGATGTTTCGTTGGAACTTGGGTTTACTAAAAATAATATGAGACTGCCTTTTAAGTCGGATGGAAGACTGATCATATTAAAGAATGACGTGACATTCCGAATGAACGTTACCGTTTCCGACACCCGGACGATTCAACGGAAGATTGCCGAACTCAATACGATAACCAATGGAAACATCAATTTTCAATTACGCCCGAACATAAGCTATGTGGTTAATCAGAAATTAAACATCCAGCTATATTTCGAGCGCACTATCAACGAGCCTCAGATTTCAAATTCATACCGGAGGGCCACAACTCGTTTTGGCGCTCAGGTTCGGTTTAGTTTAGCTCAATAAAGCATTTTCCAATCTTCCGATTTTACTCTATTTTTGACGGAATCTAAATTTAGTCAAGACATGAATATTCCTGAAGGCCTGAAATACACCAAAGATCACGAATGGATTAAAATAGACGGAACTACGGCTTTGATTGGTATCACCGATTTTGCCCAGGGTGAGCTCGGAGACATTGTCTACGTTGATATCAACACCGTCGGACAAGAAGTTAAAGAACATGCTGTTTTTGGTTCTGTCGAAGCTGTTAAGACAGTCTCTGACTTATTTATGCCAATATCGGGTAAAGTGTTAGAGATAAATCCAACACTGGAAAAGAATCCCGAGAAAGTAAATTCAGATCCTTATGGAGAAGGCTGGATGATCAAGGTGGAAGTGAAAGGAAATGTGGATAGCCTTTTATCTGCAGCACAGTATAAAGAACTTATTGGGGGGCATTGATTGTTAAACGTTAATAGTTACTCGTTAATAGTAAATACGCAACACGGATAGGACTTAACGGAAAATTATTAACTATCAACAGCCTACAGACCATGATCGAGCTTCCAGTCATACCATCAGAAGAAACCAGGAAAAGAAAACCGAATTGGCTTCGGGTTAAGCTTCCTGTGGGCCCTGACTATGCCCGCGTTCGTAAGCTGGTTGATACGTATAAGCTTCATACCATTTGTGAGAGTGGAAATTGTCCAAATATGGGTGAATGCTGGGGTGCGGGAACGGCAACATTCATGATACTCGGAAACGTGTGCACCAGGAGTTGCACATTTTGTGCGGTCGCGACGGGACGACCAACAGAATATGATCTGGACGAACCAAAACGTGTTGCAGAAGCTATTAAGTTGATGAACGTAAAGCACGCCGTCATCACCTCGGTAAACCGCGATGAACTAAAGGACCGGGGTGCTGAAGTTTGGTATAATACAGTCATTGAAACAAAAAAGATCAGTCCGGAAACCACGATTGAAACCTTAATCCCGGATACAAAAGGAAACTGGGATGCCCTTTACCGCATGATCGAAGGTGGACAAGAAGTGGTAAGTCACAACATGGAAACGGTTGGAAGGCTTTATCGAATGGTACGTCCACAGGCAAGATACGAGCGAAGTCTTGAGCAGATCAAGAGGATAAGAGAAGCCGGGATGCGAACAAAATCGGGTATTATGCTGGGTTTGGGCGAAACCAAAGAAGAACTGTACAAAGCCATGGATGATCTCGTGGCGAATGGATTACTGATATTGACATTAGGACAATATTTACAGCCTACAAAAATGCATCTTGAAGTGGCTGAATTTATCCATCCGGAAACTTTTGAGCTTTACAAAGAGGAAGGATTGAAACGTGGATTAAAATACGTTGAGTCCGGACCGTTGGTACGATCTTCGTATCATGCAGAACGCCACGTAAATGTCCCGCTAGATTAACGCTAGCAGCTCTTAAACAAAGAGCACATCTCCGGAGCCCAAAGCGTCTCTGGCAACTCTTTTATTCTACACGCTTTTATCGACACACCAAGAGCAACATTTCACTTTTCTTTATACTTTTGTAATTATTCATAAAACCTGTGCTCCGAAAATTCTTCCCACGCGATAAGAATTACGTTTTAGAAGGGGCACAACTTTCTCTTGAAAATCCGTTACTCTCTTACTTAGTAGATTTTGTCAAAGTAGAATACCTACTACAGAATAATCCTTTAGGAATAATGGACGATACTTTCCTGAAAATTCAACATCATTCAGCCAACGATTACAGCGCTCTCAGCGAATTCTACATCAATCTCGCGGGACTTTTCAGATATCTATATTACCAGGATAATCAATTGGAATTTTCCTTTGATGGTCAGGATGAATTTTCGAGGTATCAGACTCAATGGAGCATTGCGTTCAAAACCTGGACAAAAGACTTCTGCAAGCACGATAATTTCCGTCGTGCAATTCTTGAACTTACGGTGTTTTATCCTGAAGATTATACACCTCAGATGGCTGGCCTGCGACTAAGCACTTTTATCACGAAATTTTTTGAAGTGAAGATAGATCCGGAGAAAGGAATAGTGAAGAAGATTGCATAGTCAAAGAATGAAAATACCGATCCTTAATTCTTGAACTTACGTGTTTTACCCGGAATATTTTACACATCAAACGGCTGGCCCGCGATAGGGTACTTTTATCACGAAATTTTGGAGCAAAGATGGATCTTCAGAAAGAAACTATTAAGAAGGATATAGCGTAATTATCTTTTTCTTTATTCGCTAGTTTCGAAATCCAACGACTAATCTTTACTTAAAAAAAGTATTGCAATCATTTAAGTTTAGGCATATAGAAAATCCGACTGCTGAAGTTATTGTTTGGTAATATGATGTTTGTTGTCTCTTCTCTAAGGCAATTGATATTGCTGGAAAAATTCCCACAGTAAGTCGTTAGCATTTATAACTGTAGAGGATGAATCTCCATTTCCACTTCCAGGCAAACCGCCTGGCCATGCGTGTCCACCATCCTTGGTCAAATAATATTGAATGGTTACGTTACTACTACATTCAGACCATTTTGTAAATTTATAACTGCTATTATCAACCAAAACCTGCGAAGGTGTTGCACACGTATTTTCTAAGGACCAAACATTCAGTACAGAGTCTATAGCTGGATAATACACACCTGTAATACCTACTCCTCCAGCGTACGGCACTTTCGAATCTAATGCCGAGTGCATATGTAAAATAGGAACAGGACGAGATGGATTACAAGGTTGGGTTACAACCATAGAGCAACCGTTTGGTGCAATGGCCGCGATTTTCGTTGGAATTTCACACGCCAATCTATACGATAACATGCCTCCGTTCGAATGCCCTGTTGCATAGACTTTTTTAGCGTTTATTTTGTAAGTAGTCACTAATTTATCTATGAGTTTTTCAATAAAATTTACATCATCGATATTATTATCCCGCGCATAATCGCAACATCCACCTGCATTCCAAGTTCTGGCAGCTAACGCTCCTGTACTCTGTACTCCCTCCGGATAAACTACGACGAATTTTGCAGCATTTGCCTTTTCTGTCAATTTTGAAGTGCTTTCAAATTGACTTGCCTCACCGCCTCCACCGTGCATGGCAACAACTAATGAAAAATCAGACGACTCATAATAATTGGGAGGCAGGTTCAATAAATATGTTCTCGCTTTTCCATCAACAGTTATTGTTTCGTTAAACCGATATACTTTTTCAACTTGCGGATCATCATTTTTGCTACACCCTATGCATAAAAAAAGTGTGAGGATCAAAAAGAACGGATGGGCAATTGATCTCATTTTCATACCTATGATCTGTTAATACGGTTGTTAGACCTGTTAGACGTAAAATAGTTTAATTGCCATTGACAAAAGTACTGGGATATGACGCTTTGCTTTGGGTCTCGCTAAATTGCGCATAGCTGGGGTTATGCAAGAGAGGCTTCAATTCTTAATTTACCCAACTACTTGGTGAAGTTATTAATGCAATCGAAATACCGGGCTCATCTCTCAAGCGGTTTAATAGGTGCCTTGTCTCGATACTAGCAGTTGCCTTTATTGCACTTTATATTTTTTTGTCCAAACAATGATTAATGGAATAAGAATTATGGTTGGCAAAAGCCAAACCATTGCTGATGGAAGAGCAACCGGCGAATATTTTGCATTGACTACTAAAAAAGCAGTAATCGCTGCAATGTAGGCGCCCGTCATGCGTTGCAAATGTACAAGCAACCAATAATTTTTTGCTTTCAATTTCCCTCTGTAATTGCCAAAGTCAGTGTTTACCAAACGCAGTCCAAGCACACCAAAAACAATAAATACGATACCAAAATTGTTATGGGCTAACAAATGTTTTACACCAAGTCCAATGAATAAAAGTGCTGCCAGCAACATACCAACTGTAATTGCCCAGTCAAGAACTGTCGGGCGTTGGTCGCTCCCCAACATTTTTAAATAGATGTAGCGATTACCTGTCCCTACTAAATAAATTGTAAAAGCTCCTACCATAAATAAAAAATAATTGGGATGAAATATTGAAAGCAGTAAAGACGAAATTCCTGCAGTCAACATGCTATAGACAAACACTTTACCAATCAGTTTATGCTTTTTGCCTCCTTTGTTACGCACAAGATTTATTGTTCCCGTAAAAAGTCCAACAGAACCGCCTATGATATGAAGTGTTAAAAATGATTTGAAAAGAATGTCCATTTATGATATTGGTTTAAAATGCGCGCCTAGAATAAAGTGATTTATTGAAATCCATTCAAGAAGAAATATTATCAGTCAGATTGACCATTCGAAAAAGAGAAATGATTTAAGATAGGTTTCAGGATTCAGTATGGTTATAGAGTTGTGTGAAGCCATGCCGCTGAACCAGCCCATAGGATATGAACATTCCTGTTTTGTTCCGCTATTTCCTTCAAGCGACTTTTTATCTTCACCCTGACTTTAATAAGATCTAAATTTTTGATTAATGTTTAATTACGAAGGTCTTGGAGTATTGCAGTACATTCTCCTTAATTTCGCACCGCCCGACCAGGGATAATGGAGGACCCTCCTTGCACCATTCTACAAAGTGCATTAAATTTTCCTCATCACCTTCGGCTTCAATAGAAACACTGCCATCTGGGTTGTTCCTCACCGTGCCACTAATGTGAAGCGCCTCCGCTTTTTCTTTGGCAGACGCCCGGAAGAAAACACCTTGAACTTTTCCTATAACGTGAATTGAAAAGTGTTTCATCTTATCATACTAACATTCATCAATTTAAAGGATATAATCCGTGCTTAGAAAACCAGACTCGCGATTACGAATGATAGTGCTGATGATCTGCTTGTTCGAGTCAGTTCCTCTGGTTGCAACTATGGTTCGAATTGAAAAGACACGCAACGCATCCGCGATAGACAACGTACCTTCGGCTGAATCTTTTCTGCCATTAAAAGGAAACGTATCCGGCCCCCGCTGACTTTGCGTATTCAAATTGATGCGGCCTACTTGATTTACAAAGGCGTCCATCAGGGCCGCTACGCGTCCGGAATCCGTTCCAAAAATACTAACCTGTTGACCGAAGTTAGAGTTTACTACATAGTTAATAGCTTCTGCATCATCCTCAAAAGGTACAATTGGAATAACCGGACCAAACTGCTCTTCCCAATATAATTTCATCTTTTCGTTTACCGGATACATTACGGCAGGATAGAAAAAGGTATGTTCATGTTGTCCGCCATTTTCGTTCACAACGCTTGCGCCATGCTTCATTGCGTCGTCCACGAGATTAGTTAGATATTCCACTTTACCAGGCTCGGGCAACGGTGTTAATCCTACACCCGCATCCCACGGCATACCTGGTTTTAGTTTTTTGACAATGGTGTTAAATCTTTCAATGAATTCCTTTACAACACTTTTATGAACAAACAGAATTTTTAATGCTGTGCATCGCTGACCGTTGAACGATAAAGAGCCTGTTATGCATTCGCTCACGGCATTGTCAAGGTCTGCGTCCGGGAGTACAATTGCTGGATTTTTTGCGTCAAGCCCCAGGATGGCTTTAAGACGGTGTGGCTTCGGGTGAAGGCGCTTGAGTTCATTTGCCCCTTTGTTGGTTCCGATAAACGCGAAAACATCAATCTTGCCTGATTCCATCAGGGCTCCTACCGTTTCTCTTCCTCTTCCGTAAATAATATTAATGACACCGGGCGGAAAACAGTTTAAAAAGGACTCCAACAGGGGACGAATTAATAGTACACCGTATTTCGCTGGTTTAAATACGACGGTATTACCCATAATAAGGGCAGGAATGAGCGTAGTAAAAGTTTCATTTAAAGGGTAATTGTAAGGCCCCATGCACAACGACACACCTATGGGTACGCGCCTGATCTGAGCCATAAAACCTTGCTCTTCCACTAATTTTGCTGAACTCCTGTCAAGCTCTTTATATGCTTTAATTGTGTCGGCGATATAATCACACGTGCGGTCAAATTCACGTTCTGAGTCTTTTAGAGACTTACCAATTTCCCACATTAATAATTTTACAACTTCATTGCGCACCGTACGCATGGATTCTAAGAATCGTTGAACATGGTCTATGCGGTCAGTGACGCTCATCGTCGGCCATATCCCCTGGCCGAGATCGTAGGCCCTTACTGCAGCATCCAGAGCTTCCAGTGATTCCTTAGAGGTTAAAAGTGGGGTACTTCCAATTACTTTCTGCTTAAGTTCTTTTCCGTCATTCAAAAATACAGGACTAAGCACTGGATTAAGTGACCCAGACCAAATTTTCAATTCACCACCGATAAGATATTCGCGTTGATCAATTTGTTTGGTAATTCGGAACAGTTCGGGGACGTCCTCTTCGGATGGAAAAACTGATATAATTTGGCTGCCCATTTATGTTTAAAGATTAGTTGGTGTTAATATTGAGAGTCCTGCTGACGTTCCTATTCGACTGGCACCTGCATCAATCATAGCAATTGCCTGTTCATACGTTTTTATTCCGCCAGATGCTTTTATCCCTACGTTGCTCGGTAAAACTTTTTTCATCAATGCTACATGTTCAACGGTGGCTCCCTGCGGTGCAAATCCTGTCGATGTTTTGACGAAATCCACACCTGCGTCTGCACAGAGTTTACAGGCCAATTCAAGTTCCAGGTCTGTAAGATACGCAGTCTCAACGATTACTTTCAAGAGCTTGTTGTTGTAATGGGCCAGCGAACTACATTTTGCAATTTCAATTTTAGTCCATGGAAGTCCTGTTTTAAATGAACTTGAATTCCAAACTACATCGATTTCATCGGCTCCGTTATCGATAGCACGTTGTATTTCATCGAGCTTTGTTTCTGTCATATTATAACCCAACGGAAATCCCGCTACCGTTACTAAAACTATTTTTTCCTTCCCAATTTCCCGGCTTGCTCTTTTTACCCAGAATGGTGGAACACAAATAGCCAGGAAGCCAGCGTGTCTGGCTTCTTCGACGATTTTATCAATATCGCCAATGACAAGAGTCGGTTTAAGATTCGTATGTTCGATATAGGCCGCCAGATTCACGCGCCTAAGTTAGAAGGGATTTAAAGATTAGAAAATGGGAAGATTGGAAAGATTAAGATTCTAACAGACAACTTACAATCTTCAATCTTCTAATTTTTCAATCTAATGTCTAATGCCACACTCCTTGCAAAATTTCATTTTATGCGGAGGACGTTTTTTTGGTGGGCGCTTGTGTCCAAAGTAAGATGGGTCTGAGTATTGAGGCGTCATCAGCATGCGTTCATTTTTTCGACGAGTCTTTGCAAACGCTTCCACACGCTCTTGAAATTCCTTCTCACCGTTGTAGGTGGGTCCTTTCGTATCCGATTTCCTTCGGGATTGTTTCGGTAAATGCCTCTTCTCTTGAGAAGATGGCTCCAATGAGGTAGGTCCATCTTGTTGAGACGCCTCCTCTCTCCGTTGTTTTCGAGATTGCCCGAAAGAAGCGGAAATTGTTAAAGTAAATATTATTAGCAGTATAAATCGCATAACCTCGTACAAGATAAACTATTTTAACTATTCAATTATTGTATAAACACCTGCAAATAGTACTTCTAAAAATGAAAAACTACCTCCGGATATTCCGAAAGTAGTTCGATTAGCTCACAATTAAATTCTTTTCTTTTAGCTATTCTTGGCTTGCTTCATGGTCTGTTTCCTGCGATAAGTCCAAGGTGGAACAGGATTTTTTTGTTCCCATAGTCCCAACCCCTTTTCCTGTGCTATGGTTCGGTACGACTCAAGATCTGTCAAAGGATTTTTTTCTTCCGTCCAGGCTAAACCCTCTTTCAACAATTCTACTCTTGGGTCGATGATGCCATTAATCATTACGACAGCCAGATAATTTCCTAAGCGGTCCTTTCCTTTAAACTGAACCGTTACGTTCTTGTTCAAAATAATTTTTTTAAGAAAGTCCTTTGCCTGATCCCCGTATTCTTGACCCAGTTCCGGACTATCAATTCCAAAAAGCAACAATTTATGTTTTTCCTTTTCGCCGTTTGAAACTTCGAGCGTATTACCGTCAATTACGGAAATTACTGTTCCGGCGACATCATTGTTGGCATGTGTTATTTCTGGAGTAAAAATTCCAATAACACCAACCATTAAAGCAATTGTTTTAAAGCGTGTGGTTGCCTTTGAATCCCAAAGCTGCAAACCAAAGTAGTGGGTTAACTTTCTCATACGATAGTGTCCTTTCTTATGTAGGGTTTAATACATTACAGCTAGGAAAGCAAAAAGGAAACCAGTAAGAAAAGTTATCTGATTCGGCCTAAACAGAGTGATAGGCCATATTAGGTTAACAATAGTTTATCAAATTGGGACGAATTAAAATCAAATTGAGATCATTTGCTGCAATATTTGTCAATTTGGAAACGGGCTTTCGCATCGCCAAACTCAACCGCTTTCCTCCAGTCAAAACACGCTTTAACATTATCTTTTAGCTGGTAGTAAAAATTTCCGCGTTGTTTGTAGTACATCGCATTCTTAGGCTCTACACGAAGCGCTTCATCCATATCCGAAACGCCTGCTCCGAAATCGTCCAATTGTGATTTACAGGTGGCACGGTTATAATAAGCCAATCCATCATTCGGATTGAGTTGGATTACCTTGTTATAATCGAGCATAGCGCCCTCGTAATCTTCTAGTCCTTCTTTTACTAAGGCCCTGTTAAAATGGGCATCTACGTTTTTAGGGTCGATCTCAAGGGCCTTATTTAAGGAAATTACTGCAGACTTTGTGTCGTCCATCCCAATGAATGCGCGTCCATTGTTGAGGTGCAATGCCACCGAATTTTCACCCGCTTTTGCCGCATTATCAAAATCACTCAATGCACCTACGTAGTCTTCCTCTTCCAATCGCATGAGACCTCGTTTAAAAAACACTTCTTTATCTTTTACACCCGCTGTGATCAGCTTGTCATAATAATCTCGCGCAGGAGTAAATTTCTTCAGATTGTAATAACTGTTTCCCAGCCAGCGATACAGCTCTGGATCCGGCTTTTCGGTAAGTTGTTCAACTTCTCTAAAATCCTTTATGGCTTCTTCAAACTTATTTGTCACGAAATAAGCCTGGCCTCGGTTTTCAAACGCGCGTGTATAATCTTTTCTCGCATCTATCGCCCTGCTATAATCTGCGATAGCCGACACATAATTTTCTTGTTTGAAATAAGCTTTTCCCCGGTTGTTGTATAAAATTGCATCTTTAAGTCCCAGGCCAGTCGCTTGTGTATAATCCTGAATTGCGCCTGTTAAATTGTTGGTGCTAAACTTTGCATCACCTCTGTGAAAAAATGCCACGGCAAGTTTTGGATCCTTTTCTATCGCCTGGTTAAAATCTTTGATGGCATCGTCAATGCTTTTACTTTCATACCTGCAATACCCCCGCATATCAAATGCGACAGCTGAGTTAAAGCCCGAATTAATCGCCTTATCCAAATCTGGCAGGGCGCCTTTAAAATCTTTTAGCATATACTTTGCCGTTGCCCGTTTAAAGAGAAGATCAGTATCTGTTAATCCGCCATCGATCGCTTTATTAAAATCGGGAATCGATTTTTCATATTCTTTCAATTCCAGCAAAGAACTTGCCCGAGCTGCATAAATATGTATATCGTTACTTGCATTATCGGCTGCTTTAGTGAGATCTGCGACGGCACCTTGATAGTCTTTTGTGTTAAATTTTGAGATTCCCAGCATAGCGAATTCATCTGCGCCAGCTTCGTTGCGGGTCACCACAATCGCTAAGTCTGTGATTACACCAGAATATTCCTTTAACTGATATCGTGCGGCAGCACGATTCTTCATGGCTTGTGTGTAATCATTTTTTATTGCAAGCGAGCGGTCGAAATCGCTTATTGATTCCTTCAACTGGCCCAAGTTAAGTTTTGCCTTGCCGCGATTGTTATAAATTACTTCATCGTTAGCTCCATAAGAGATGGCCTTATCGTACGCATCGATAGCACCTTTATAATTGCTTTGCTTGAAGCGCGCATTTCCCAAGGGATAGTAAATCTCTTTGTTTTTTGTTTCCAGCGCAGCAGCTTTCTCCAGGTGAGGCAAGGCTTCGGTTTCTTTTTGGGAAGCCACATAGGACAAGCCGAGCGCCTCATATGTAGGCAAGTCAGCTTTCCCAGAAGTCACGCTTTTCTCAAGATCTACAACGGCTTGGCTGTATTGCTTTTGTTGAAAAGCCGATTGACCGCGTTTGGTATAAATTTCCACGTCTTTTTCACCGCCGGTTTCAGCCGCAGTCAGAGCTTCAATGGTACCCTTGTAATCATTGGCCTCGTATCGCAAGTAGCCCGCATATAACAATACCTTGCTATCTTTCACCCCTGCCTGAAGTGCCTTATCGAGATAGCTTCGTGCCGGTTCTTTTTTACCAATCGTATAGTTCGCAATTCCTAACATTCTCAGCACATCGGCTGTTTCACCTTCCGAAGATTTTGCTTTTTCTAAATCGTCAGCAGCTCCCCCGAAATCTTTTAACGTAAATTTTGCTGTACCTCGATTTAGCAACGCTTTACCATAGGTTGCATTCAATAGTATCGCTTTATCAAAATCCGCAACTGATCCTGCTACATCGCTTGTATTGAATTTAGCTTTGCCTCGGTTATTAAATAAGACCGCATCATTTGCTCCTAACTTCACTGCATTATCATAGTCTTTGATGGCACCCGAAAAATCATTCTTCAGAAATTTTAAGTCACCTAAATTTTTAAAGGCATCTATATCACCTCCTCCTAATGACACGGCTTTTTCCAAGTCTTTCAATGCGTTGTCAAAATCTTTTTGGATAAATTCGGCATTGCCTTTATATAGAAAAACTTCTTTGGTCGAAATACCATTGCTGATCGCGTTATTCAAAGATTCGATTGATGCAGAATACTCCTTATTTTTGTATTGGCAAGTACCTAATTGATAGAAAACCTCCTTGTCTTTGGTGCCCATCGAAATAGCAGCGGATAAGCTTTTTATAGTTTCTCCACAATTACCCTGGGCTGCGTGACTCAACCCCAACATTCTAAAAATTTCTTTGTCGCGTACGTTCTTCGCGACCACTCTATCAAGCGATTCAGCGGCGCCTTTAAAATCCTGTAAAGTAAATTTTGCAATTCCCACTTTTTGATGAATTTCAACATCCGTGCGTCCCGCCGAAAGAAGTTTTTCAAAGTCTGCAATACTTCCTTTCCAGTCTTCCATCTTAAAGCGCGCTTCTGCCCTGTTTTCAACAGCCTTATCGTACTGTGAATTAATTTCCAGTGCTTTATCAAAATCCGAAATAGAACCTTTGAAATCCTGTAGATTGAATTTGGCCTTTCCCCGATTGTTATACAGCACAGCATCAGCTTTACCTGCGGTAATAGCATTATCATAGTTGGTAATTGCCTCGCGATAATTTTCCATTCTGAACTTAGCATTCCCAAGGTTAACAAAAGTTTCAAATCCTTTTGCCCCCATGCTTACGGCTTTATCCAGATCGGTAGCCGCACCCTGGTAATCATTGAGATTATATTTTGTGTTGCCGCGATATTCAAAAAGCTCCGCTGAATTGATGCGTGCTTTAACAGCGTCATCAAAATCCACTTTGGCTTTATCAAAGTTTTTCAAATTGTAATACGCAGCGCCACGTTTCACATAAATTTCTTTATTCGGAAATCCGGAATTGATGAGCTGTGTAAATTGAACTGACGCATCATTATAATCGCCTGAATTTAACTTTTTTAAAGCTGACTCCCATTGTACCTGAAGGAGCGAATCGGTTTGTTGCGCGAATGAAGTTGAGACTAGAAATATAAATCCAACCAGGAATTTTATTCTCATACAGAAGACTAAATGTTGTCAGTAAAGTTATTAAATCCGGCTGGGATTCAGGAATGTAACCTGGCGTTAGAAAAGGAGATGGCTATTTATGCTTGTAAGAAAATTTACGAATAGCAATAAAACTGATTAATGTAATCAGCCTTTTATAACATTTCCGATGACTTGCATCGTTTCCGTCGTCGGACTTGCTTTGCCGCCTCGAGGTTCAACGGTTACGGCGAAGGCGGCCGCTCCCGCTTGGATATTCTTCATTTTGAGCAATCCGGCAAAGTTGCCGTCAAATACTCCGGCATCGACCGGTTTGCCATCAATAATTGCCCAAAGTTGATATTGATTTTCCTGCGACAATTGCTTCATCTCCTGAAGGCTCAAATACACCTCCTTTGTCGATTCATTCCAATACACAGAAGCAAGCGAAGTCGGCGCGCCGGGTGTACCTTTCATCACAACTCTGTTGAATGCAGGATTATTGACAATATTCAAGTCTTTTTCGATCTGGTCGAGGCGTTGATTTACATTGTTATAATCTTTGGCAACACGTTGATTCTGAGCAATTAGTTCTGTCAGATTGCTTTCTGTGCTTTTCCATTTGTTCCAATAGTTGAAAGCCATGTAAGAGGTAACTAAAGCTACAGTTACAGAGGCTGCAACAGCCAATTTCCAGAATGATGTATCGGATTTATCAGGATTGAGTTGAACAACCTTTGGACTTGGTTTTTGGCTGTCAATAGCTTCAAAAAGATTTCTTTTGACAGATGAACGGGGTTGAACAGCAGCCTTCATCAAAAATTCTTCCTGGGCCTCTTCAATTAATCCTAGCTCCTTTTTAAGTTCAGGATATTGCTCAAGATTCTTTTCAACCTCTGCTCGCTCCCGATCAGAGAGCTCTCCTAAAGCATAAGCTTCTAAGATTCCGGACGATATGTATGCCTCAACGTTCACGTTATTTTTAACAAATTTCTTAATTCTATCATGGCTAATCGCATACGCGTTTTAACCGTACCCAATGGAAGATTAAATTCTTCAGACATTTCAGCCTGAGTATATCCTTTCAGGTAATGCTGATCGATTACAAAACGCTGGTCTTCTGGCAGCAATTTTAAAAGTTCTTGCAAACCGATCACATCTACCTTTTGTTCAACATATTCGTCACGATCAACTTTATTTACGAAGTTATCTATATCGTCAGTTTTCTTTCCCTTACTAAATTCCTTAGACCGCGTTTTATCGATCGCCTGATTGCGTGCGATGTTTAGCATCCAAGTGAAGAGCTTTCCTTTCGTGGCATCATAAGAATCAATCCGATCCCATATTTTAAGAAAGACATCTTGAAGTATCTCCTCTGCCAATTCCTCTCTTTTAATTATACGGGCGATACATCCGAGCAGGGCACCGGAATAATGGTCGTATAAATATTCCAGAGCAGTCCTGTTTTTGCTCCGTAAGTCACGAACCAATGTCTCTTCGGAAATATGTTTATACGTAGCTAAGATGAAAATTAAAATTTTGCGTACGAAAATATTAAAAAAATGGTGATCTAAAAATAATAAGGGTGGCTTTCAATCAACACATTGGCGCCTCATGTTTGAAAGTTCAGAATATTTTTCACCGTTAAAATCCAATCGCCCGCTTAGCATCGTAGATGATATCAAACAAAACAAAAATTCGTTTATGAGATTAAAGTTCAACCTTAAAACACTTGGCCTCGCACTAGTCGCACTTGTTGCCTGTGCTGCCAGCTACCTGATCGCAGCGGATCATATTGATGCTCCTGCTGTAACCGGTACCGGATCGGATATTACCGACGTTTATGCCTTCCAAAGTCCCACCACTGCAAGCAATATGGTGTTTGTCGTGAATGTACAGGGATTGCTAGCTCCATCGGCTACAGCTGCTGCCTCTTTCGATGAAGAGGTGATGATTGAGATCAACATCGATAATTCGGCCACCAAAGACAACATGGAGGATCTTGTAATCCAGGCCACTTTTGACAATGGGAAAGTAAAAGTTTACGGTCCTTCTGCACCCATCGAAAAAGGTCTAACGAGCACATTGCTTCAAACCACGCCTATTGAAGCTTCGGTCACCACGTACGGTTCTAACCCCGTCGTTGGTGAGAGCAACGGTATTAAAGTTTTTGCAGGGCCCCGCGACGATCCATTCTTTTTTGATCTAAATCGGTTCAAAGCGATCATAGGAGGAACTGCGACTTCTTTTAACAATCCAGGTACCGATGCTTTTGCAGGGACCAATGTGTTATCCATCGTGGTAGAGGTTCCTAAATCTATGCTGGGAACAGGTGCTGTGAACATCTGGGCAACATCAAATCGTAAAATGTAAAAATCTGAAAAATGAAAATGATGAAAAATATTTCGAAATACTTATCCCTGATCGCTTTTTCGGGAATGGTTTTAACCTTTGTCGCTTGTGATGACGATGATAACGATTCCTTACCTGTCATCGTAATGTATGAGCAGGAAGATCAGATGGCACGCCCTGCGATCAATACTGTATTTGTTTCTGCGGGAGAAAAAGATATGTTTAACACGACCACCCCAGCGCAACAAGGAACTGCGTTTGCTACGAAGTTCAAAGACAAATTATTGGCTCTGAACGCAGGTTATACAACCAACTTATTAGGACTGGACGCAACAACATTCACCAGTGTATTAGCAACGGATGTATTGACGGTATCGCTTACTGCTCCCACCACGTTTTACGATGGAACCAACGTGCTAACTGGACGTAAATTAGACGATGATGTAATTACGGTTGAATTGATTCTGCTGTTCGGCGGACCAGACGCTATGTCTAATCCAGGTTTAACGGATGATCATGTGGATGCAAACGATAAGTCTTTCTTAACTGCGTTCCCCTACTTAGCGACACCTCATTAATTGCTTCCGAGCGGCTGTGCGCCTTTGCGGAGTTAAAACCGCAGAGGCGCAAAGACGCAGAGATTCGGAACGCCAGACACTTAATTCTTAACGGAACTTAGCCTCTTAGCGGTAAAGTACATTTAGTTTCCAAATACGAGGACTCTAACCAATATCCTCCTTTTCAAAAAGATTATTGCATGAAAAACCTAGTCACTTTTATTCTCTTGTTTCTGGCTTCATGCTCCGAAGAAAAAAAACAAATAACCAAATGGGAAGATTATGCGATCTATCTGACCAATACTCAGGCTGCATCAAATGAGCCTATTCAACAAGAACTAAAATTCTGGAAAGATAGATTGCAAAAAAACGAGCAGGATGAAACAGCTTTGGTAAAGTTGGCTGGTTTGCATAGCGAACTTTTTAAATCGACGGGATTTGTCGATCATATATTGCTTTCTGATAGTCTCTATCATCAGGTGTTGGAACAATACCCTGACGGAAATGTAGAGGTCTATCATTCTCTTTCTGCGAATGCGATCTCACAACATAAGTTTCAATCAGCAAAAACAAATGCAGAGAAAGCGTTAGCGCTTAAAGATAAAAAAGCAGCTTCCTTGTTAATTCTTGTCGACGTTTCCCTTGAGTTAGGGGATTATGCAAGAGCCAATCGTATACTCGAGCAATTTAAAAACAAGAACTCATTTGCATACCTGATCCGCAAGACCAAAATGAACGATCACGAAGGTAATCTTGATAGTGCTATTACTTGTATGGAAAGGGCGTACGATCGGGTTAAAGGAAATAAATCGTTGGCTCAATGGTCGCTTTCAAACCTCGCGGATATGTATGGTCATGCCGGTAGGATTGAGAAATCTTACCAAACATATTTACAAGTATTAAAGCAGAACCCGCAAGATGATTATTCACTAAAAGGAATTGCCTGGATTGCACTTTCGAACGATCATAACATTAAAGATGCAAAAACCATTGTCGATGCGTTGGCGCTGCGAAAGCACATGCCGGAGGCCCACTTGATGCTTGCTGAAATGGCAGAAATGCAAGGCAATGAACCTGTAAAAATTGACCACTTGAAAAAGTTTAGAGAACTAGTTTCTCAACCCGCCTACAAAACAATGTATCATAAATACCTTGCTGAGATCGCGGCTGAAGATTTTAATGATGCAGAAACTTGCATCGCCATTGCTCAAGAGGAGATCGCTAATCGACCAACTCCTCAATCATTTGATCTCCTGGCTTGGGGTTACTATCATCAGAAAAATTTTACGAAAGCACTAGACGTAGCCGCCCACCAGGTCGAGAACCAGACTTTCGAACCCGATACATATTACCATCTTGGGATGATTTATCTGGCAAACGGCTACAAAGAACAAGCCCGGCATTTCCTCATGGAAGCGTTACAGAGTGAGTTCGAGCTTGGACCTTCGACTACCAAAAAAATAAAAGCTGCCATTCAAAGTCTATGATCCTTAAAGCTCTTATTAAAATGCTACTTATTATCTATGGGGTCTCAACCATGGCTTTCGGTATCATGGACATAAGTCACGGGATATTGCATGGGATAAAAAATGAATTTCACGGGCACGGGCATAAAAGTCATCACACAATCGGAGATCATCATGTGACCCTTCAAGCCGAAGTTTCTCACCAAACAGATTCGGATCCTGCTTCTCCAATTCATAGCTATTTTCTTTTCTTCGAGAATTGTAATCCTATTGTAATAAATTTCAGCGCAATTGTGACACATCATTTGGAAGGTGCATGCCTGTTATCCTCGTTTTATGCAGCTCCCTTAGTTCCGCCTCCCCTTTTTTGAAGCCACATAATACCTTCCTGGTTCTGAACTTCAACATCACAAAACCTGGGTGAAGGGTAAGTTAATCCTCCAGTATTTTCCGCCCTATTAAAGGGCGCACAATATCCCTTTGAGTAAGTTTTGCCACCGAAAACAGTTCATATATATTTAATAAGTCGTCATGAAAAAGATCGTTCTATCAATATATTTTCTCGCTGCCTGCTTTATCATGGTACGGGCCCAGGGAACAATTGCCGGGAAAGTGCTGCAAGAAAACATTGACCCATTGCCCGGAGCCCACGTGCTGCTGTCCGGAAGCATTGGCACTATTGCTGATGAGCAGGGACATTTTAAACTGAAAAATGTTCCATCGGGTGAACATACGCTAACCGTTACCTTCATCGGATATAAAACGTACTCCCAAAAGATCTTAATGAATGATCAGTCATCCGTTCTATTAAAAATACAAATGGAAACAGGCGACATTCAGTTAGGCGACCTTGTGATACAAGGCAGCGCCGATCATTCTCTTAATACGTTGTCGCCGTTGGATATTAAATTAAGACCTACGAATACATCCCAGGATGTTTTACGAATGGTTCCGGGCCTATTCATTGCCCAACATGCAGGTGGCGGCAAAGCTGAACAAATTTTTCTTCGAGGATTTGATATTGATCACGGAACGGATTTAAATCTGGAAGTTGATGGCCTGCCCGTTAACATGGTTTCACACGCACACGGACAAGGATATTCAGACCTCCATTTTGTCATTCCAGAAATGATCAATTATGTCGATTTTGATAAAGGTCCGTACTATGCCGACAAAGGTGATTTTACAACGGCGGGTTTTGTTGATTTTCAGACAAAGAATTCGCTTGAAGAAAATTTTGTGAAACTTGAAGGAGGTCAGTTTGGTAACTTTCGTACAGTAGCGGGCGTGAACTTGTTTTCGCCCAAAAATTCCAATACCATCGGATATATCGGAACAGAATATTTCAGGTCTGATGGCTTTGTAGAAAGTCCTCAAAATTTTAATCGGCTTAATATCACCTCAAAAATTTCAACCCGTTTAAAAAATGAGGATAATCTAACAGTAGGAGCTTCCTTTTTTACAAGCCGTTGGGACGCGTCGGGTCAGATACCAACACGCTCGGTTGAAAGCGGAATGATCACGCGATTTGGGTCAGTTGATAATACGGAAGGTGGTGAAACAAGTCGCGCTAACGTTTTCCTTAAACACGCACATCGATTTTCAAATGGCGCTTACCTCTCACAACAAGCATATGGTGTACGTTATGATTTCAATTTATACTCAAATTTTACATTTTTCTTAAATGATCCTGTCAATGGTGATCAGATAGAGCAACAAGAGTCACGAATGATTTACGGTTACAAGGTTACTTATAACATGCAAGGTCAGGCATTTGGAAAAAATTTGACTACTGAGGTTGGGGTGGGAATGCGACTTGATGATGTAAACGACATCTCTTTATTGCGTACTGAAAAGAGAAGCTATTTAAGCGATGTAAAAAAAGGAGATGTTAACGAGGCTGGCGTTCATGCTTATGTAAGCGAAACGCTGACCCTATCCGAACGTTGGTCGGTCAACGCTGCTTTGCGTTTTGATCACTTCAATTTTCGATACAAAGATAAGGTAGAAATTACCGACCGCTCAGTGGGGAAATCCATTGTAAGTCCGAAACTAAATATTAATTATCAGCTCAATCCCGCAGTCCAGCTCTACGTACGAGCTGGACTGGGTTTCCATTCAAACGATGCGCGGGTGGTAACGCTGGAAGATGGGAAGGAAATATTACCCCGGGCTTACGGTCTTGATTTCGGTATGAAGTCAAAAATCACAGACCGGCTATTCGTTCATGCCGCTCTTTGGGGTCTTGATCTGAACCAGGAATTTGTTTACGTTGGAGACGAGGGGATTGTGGAACCCAGCGGTAAAACAAGACGGGCAGGTGTTGATTTCTCGTTGCGTTATGAAATTCTACCATGGCTTTTTGTTGATAGTGACCTGAACCTTACTAAACCAAAATCAAAAGAGGAACCGGAAGGTCAGGACTTCATCCCATTGGCGCCTACTGTTTCAAGTATCGGGGGTATTAATTTCAAAATGAAAAATGGATTCAACGGAACCCTCCGATATCGGTACATTGGCGATAGAGCCGCTAATGAAGACAACAGTGTCGTCGCGAAAGGGTATGTCTTAGCGGATGCTGTGCTGAATTACTCACAAACAAAATTTGAGATTGGATTATCCGCAGAAAATATTTTCAATGTGAATTGGAATGAAGCTCAGTTTAATACCGAATCAAGATTAAAAGAGGAGACAGAATCTGTATCGGAAATCCATTTTACACCAGGTACACCGTTATTTTTTAAGCTGAAAGTGAGTTTCTTTTTCTAGTATGACGGGTATCGGGCATTTTAGACAAAACGCAGAGATGTATGGATAGAAAGGTTGAAGAAATGAGGTGCAAGTGTTGTTTTTTACTTCCGCACAATAAGCAACAAATCTAGCGCCTCTGCAGCGTCATTCACAACTATATAATCGGTATGATGAATGTTGGTTACTAATCCACGGTCCTCCGATTGAAGATTATTTCTGTTCCACCGATTTAATATTTCATAGGGAATTCGAAGGATGGATGCTGGCAAATGGTATTGAAGGTTGAAAATATCGAATCGTGTAAAACGCCTCACAGATTTTCTGTTCTGTTCATAATATTCCATCACTTTTTCATTGCCTGTGATTCCCTTCATCTCAACTCTGCTAAAAATTTTCTCGGAAATTTTTGTCAACTCATTCGGAAGGTACTCCCGGATGTGCCACGGATTTCGCGAAAGGGACATCTTTCTGTTGGGTGTAGTAAGGAGCGCGATACCCCCCGGTTTTAAGACACGATTTATTTCCTTTAGAAACAAAGTATCATTCTGAATATGCTCAATGACTTGAAAGCTTACAATGCTGTCAAATGAGTTGTCAGCCAATTCCTTTAATGGCGGAATATTCATACTGAAAAAATTTCCGCTTGGATACTTAATCTTAAGATCATCGATGACTTCCTTTATTTTGTCGACTGCCGTAAAGCTTTTTGCTTGCTGCATTAGTAATCCAACACCCCTGCCTTCGCCGCATCCAACTTCCAGGACATCCCCTTGAATATAATCTCTTGCTACAACATAAGCCTTGAAGAGACGCTGATGAATAGGATTATCGGAAGTAATTTCCTCACTTGTGATCTCAGTGGTATAAACTTTAGCCATATAAGCAACAAAAATAAGGATTTGGGAACTATCCTAACGAATAAAAATTTGTCAGAAGCATGGGTATCATACGCAAAGACACATTAACCCGTTATCCATAGAAAAAAAATCCAATTGCTGATGGCTATCGTCACCATCCCTCGTACTTTTACAAAACCTTTTTACTTTATACGGATATGCGATATGTGTTTGTAGTCCTTTTGTTATCCACCTTTTCCGCTTCGGGACAAGCGTTGAGGGATATAAACTATAATTTTTTATACAATCCAATTGAACCCTTCACCTTTCAGGTTCATGTTGTTAAATCGGGTGAAACCTGGACCGCGTTTTTTAATCTCAGTCTACGGGACACCCTGCAACAGGCGGAGCAATTTTTAATTCAGTGGGATGTACGTAAAGACCTCGGGGAAAAAGAAGGTTCTTCACTTACGGCCGGAAGTATATCCAAGAACAGTACCAGCAACAAAACAGAGGGAAGCATATCCATACCGGTTTCTTCTGAAAGGCAGTATCTAACTGCAAAAGTTTTAAATAACACAGTTAAACGTGCCTGGATTTTTTATACAACCCTGGAGCCATCCTATCCGGTGAATGGATATTTGAAATCCGGATCCACCGCGCTGATAGATCCCTTTATTAAATTCAATACTTCCGTAACGATGGCCAGCAACGGTGAACAAAAAATAATTTCTTACTATAATGACGATTTCCCCGCGGCGGTGCCTGGATTTTCTGAAGGCCTAGGAAGAGTTGCACGCAGTATGATTGTAGATTCTACTTTTAGCTATCAAACCGATCAGCCCATCTCCTTTTCAAAGATAGGTTTATATCTGGTTCAACGAGACACCAATGCAACGGAAGGTTTTGCGTTTCGCGTCGAAGAAGACTACCCGCGGTTAGCAAAAGTGGAAAGCCTCGCCGATCCGTTGATTTACATCTGCACCAAACAAGAGTTTGAACGGGTTAAACAAGCCAAAGGCGACAAAAAAGCTTTTGATCGAGTGATCCTAAACATCACAGGAAATACCGAACGGGCCAGGATCTTTATGCGCAGTTATTTTAAAAGAGTAGAATTAGCAAACCAGTTTTTTACGTCTTACAAAGAGGGGTGGAAAACAGATCGCGGCATGATCTATATCATTTTTGGTTTACCCGACCAGGTGTATAGGTTCACCGATCGCGAAGTGTGGACTTATAAAAACAGCACCTTCAAAATCAGCTTCGATTTTGTAAAGTCAAGCACGTTGTTTGATCCGGAAAATTTTGTTCTGGTCCGCGAAAAGAAATTTCAGGAGACGTGGTATGAAGTTATCGACTTATGGAGAAATGCGCGGTTCTGAATTGACTATAATGAATCGGAACACTTAGCGCTATGTCGTCATCAATAGAAACATCGTTGTATATAGTAGCTACTCCCATTGGCAATCTTGGTGACATCACCTTGCGTGCATTGGAAATTTTAAAGTCGGTGGATCTTATATTGGCGGAGGACACCCGCACTTCCGGTGTTTTATTAAAGCACTATGGAATTTCCAAACCATTGCAAAGCTTTCACAATTTTAATGAGCACAAGATTTTAGGAAGCTTAATTCAGCGTCTGGAAAAAGGAGAGAAAATGGCGCTAATTTCCGATGCCGGTACACCTGGTATTTCAGACCCCGGATTTTTAATTGTACGAGCCTGTATTCAGGCAGGGATAAAAGTCGATTGTCCTCCAGGCGCAACGGCCTTTGTACCCGCGCTGGTAAAATCCGGTCTGCCATCGGACCGATTTGTCTTTGAAGGATTTCTTCCTGTAAAGAAAGGAAGACAGACTCTTTTGAAACAACTTGCCACCGAAGAAAGAACAATGATCTTTTATGAGTCGCCTTATCGCCTGATTAAAACGCTACAGCAGTTTAAAGAATATTTTGGTGAAGAACGACAGGCGTCCGTTTCGCGTGAGCTCACCAAGATGTTTGAAGAAACAATCAACGGAACATTAGCAGAAATTCTGGCTCATTTTCAGTCAAAGGATGTAAAAGGAGAAATTGTAATCGTGGTGGGCGGAAAATAAAGGAAGAGAATTAATATCGCGAACTGGTGCATGGGTTTCCGTGTTGATCATTATATTCACCCTTGTAAAGGGGACAGATTAAAAAAGGTCACGATGAATTTACAGGAAATTGAAAAAGGGGTTATCGAAGTATGCTTGGAAGTAGGGCAGTTTATCCGCCATGAGGGTGCAAATTTCGATCATGCGCGCATAGAACAAAAAGATGGATTCAACAACCTCGTGTCGTATGTCGATAAAGAAGCCGAGAGAAGATTGGTGTCCGTTTTTAAAAAATTGCTTCCTGAAGCCGGATACATCACAGAAGAAGGAACGGTAGCACAATCCGAAAATCATGAATACAACTGGATCGTTGATCCGTTAGACGGGACTACGAATTTTCTCCATGGCCTGCCTATTTATGCAATCAGTGTAGGCTTAACGAGGGGAAATACAATTATCCTTGGAGTTATTTACCACATTGTTAGACAGGAATGTTTCCACGCGATTGAAGGGGGTCCCGCCTATTGCAACGGTCAAATTATCCGCGTGTCAAATATCATGACGCTGCAACAAAGTCTGCTGGCAACCGGGTTCCCTTATTATCATTTGGAAAAAAAGGAAATTTACCTGGACATTATCAAAGAGTTTCTGGAAAAGTCACATGGTATCCGGCGACTGGGAAGTGCCGCTATTGATCTGGCATATGTCGCCTGTGGAAGGTTGGAAGGATTTTTCGAATACAATCTAAATCCCTGGGATGTTGCCGCAGGAATTTTGATCGTTCAACAAGCCGGGGGTAAAGTAACTGACTTTGCCGGAGGAAACAATGTGCTTTTTGGACGCGAATTATGTGCAGCGAACACCGCGATGCATGGTGAAATGCTTGAGCTTATTAACACTCGATGGTACGGAAAATAGTTTCGAGTTTAAAGTTTAGGGTTTCGAGTTGAGTTTAACATACTCAACTCAATTTTTTTGACTGCCTGATCTTAACCAAATTGAGAAATAGATGCATTTTAGAAATTCAGTAATACTCGTTCTAATTTTTGTTGCCCAGGTCTTTGCCCTACATGCGCAAAATCAGCTTACCGATAATTTGCCTGTAGACCCCAGGGTGAAAATTGGCAAGCTTAAAAACGGACTCAGCTATTACATTCAAAAAAATACACGACCCGAAAAAAAGGTTGAGTTACGGTTAGCCATAAATACAGGATCGATATTAGAAGACGACGACCAGCGTGGACTAGCACACTTTACCGAGCATATGGCGTTTAATGGTTCCAAGAATTTTCAAAAAAATGACTTGGTTTCATTCTTACAATCTATCGGGGTAAAATTTGGGGCCGATTTAAATGCCTATACCAGTTTTGACGAAACAGTCTACATTCTTCCCATCCCCACTGACAAAAAAGAAAATATAGACAAGGGATTTCAGATTCTGGAAGATTGGGCTAGTACCGTTGCGTTTAATGACGCCGAGATTGATAAAGAACGTGGTGTCGTGCTGGAAGAGTTAAGACTGGGGAAGGGTGCGGATGACCGTATGAGTAAAGTGTATTACCCCAAACTTTTTGAGGGATCCAAATATGGTGATCGTCTTCCTATTGGGACTGAAGATATTCTTAAGAACTTTAAATATGATGTTATCAGACGGTACTACAAAGATTGGTATAGGCCAGACCTGATGGCCGTATTTGTTGTTGGAGATATGGAAGTTTCAGAAGCTGAACAACTTGTCAAAAAACATTTCGAACACCTTAAAAATCCCGACAAGCCCCGGCCGAGACCAGATAGCGAAGTATTGCCTAGAAAAAAATCAGAAGGCATCGTAGCAACAGATAAAGAAGCTACAAACCACTTTGTTCAAATTTATTACACGACCAAAAAGCAAAAGGTAGAAACTACCGTAGGCGACTATCGTGATTTTATTGTACAACGTCTATTTACCAGTATGCTAAGTCAACGTTTACAGGAGCTCACGCAACGTTCCGATCCTCCATTCATTTTCGGGGCAAGCAATTTGGGTGATTTCGTCAGAGGGTACGAAGCATACAGTTCTTTCGGCGTGTTGGGCAAGGGTGGAGTGGAACCCGCTATTAACGCTATTATCCTTGAAAATGAAAGGGCGAGGAAATTTGGGTTCACTGCGGCGGAGCTTGATCGGATCAAAAAAGTTTTGATGAAAAACATGGAACGCGCTTACAACGAGCGCGACAAGACTGAATCAGCAAACCTTGTTCAGGAATATGTCCAGAATTTTTTAGAAAAGGAGCCTATACCTGGAGTTGAAAACGAATACAATTACCACAAGCAATATTTAAATGATATAACCTTAGAAGAAGTTAATCAATATGCTGCTAAAATCATTCCTCCGGATACAGAAAGCAAATTGGTTGTGCTCAAAGGTCCTGATAAAGCAGATTTCAAGATTCCCACCAACGAAGAGCTTTTGTCTATCGCCGAAAATGCAGCCAAAGCTGAAGTAACACCTTACAAGGAAAATGTCGTGGCCTCCTCTCTTATGGAGAAAATCCCGGCCGCTGGCAAAATCGTTTCGGAGAAAGAAATAAAAGAACTTGGTGTTACGGAGCTAACCCTAAGCAATGGGCTAAAGGTATTATTGAAGCCGACCGATTTTAAAAATGATCAGGTTATTATGACTGCATCGCGTTTTGGCGGTCAGTATTTATTCGATGCGAAGGATCGTTTCAACGCAGAGTATGCTTCTGCGGTGATTACACAAATGGGTATTGCGGAATTCGCTCCCTTCGAACTGCGAAAAGTGCTTTCCGGAAAAAGTGCCAGTGTAACGCCGAGGCTAGGTACCATTTCTGAATCTTTCAATGGCCAGTGCAGCGCTGTGGATATAGAGACCATGCTTCAGCTTACCCATTTATACTTTACACAACCACGACACGACGTCGAACTGTTTAAGTCTTTTGTATCGAAGCAACAAGCCATGTATCAAAATATGGCTTCAGATCCTCAGTACACATTCCAGGACTCGGTTTTCCAAATTCTCTATAAAAAGCATCCATGGTCGCCCATGGTACCGAAGGCCGAAATTTTTGGTTTGATAGACGAACAACGCGCATTGGCAATTTACAAGGAACGTTTCGGTGATGCGAGTGGCTTTACATTTGTTCTGGTTGGTAAATTTGATCTCCCGACCATCAAGCCTCTTCTTGCTACGTACTTGGGTAGTTTGAAGTCAACGCCTAAAAAGTCGACCTTCAAAGATGTTGGATTGCGGCCTGTCAAGGGCGTGAAAAAGGAAATATTTAAAGGAACAGAACCCAAGAGTTTTATTCGGATGTTTTGGAATGGTGAAGCACCCTTCTCGCCAGAAGAAGCGCTCAAAATGCAGGCGCTTACGGAAGTCCTTAATATCAAACTCATAGAAAAATTACGGGAAGACCTCGCGGGAATTTATGGTGGGGGCATGGTTGGCACCTTGAGCAAGTTTCCATACTCCAATTTTTCAATGGGAGCCTCCCTTCCGTGTGGCCCTGAGAACGTTGATAAACTCATAGCAGCTACGCTGGAAGAAATAGAAAAGATTAAAAAGAATGGTCCATCCGTTGAAGATCTCAATAAGGTGAAAGAAACCTGGAGACAACAACACGAGGTGAATTTGAAAGAAAATAATTTCTGGGCTCGTCAGCTTCTGCAGAGTGCTGAATTAGAGATCGACCCTCGGACTGTGTTAAGTTATGAAAAACGTATTACCGCATTAACTTCCGAAGATGTGAAAGGCGCTGCCGTTAAATACCTTGATATGAAGAATTACACACAGATTGTGTTAAACCCTGAAAAGTAACAAATTCGGCACGGCTAAACGAATTCTCTATTTTGACACGTATACTTCAGGGGAAAGCGTAAAATATGTTTTCCGTTTCGATATTGTAACATTCGTCCACCTTCCATACGAGCGATGCACTGAATGAAATAACAAATCTCCACGATTTTTAAAACGTTTATGCATGGTGTCCTGAATAACCCAGAGCCCATCTATAGCGGGATCTTTTGCGTGTAGTGTTACCGTATCTCCAAAATTCAAATTTCCGCCCCAGCGCTTGAGCATATTTCTCGAAAGCGCCATCCACCGAATAGATCCTTCCCGTAGTTGGTGGATGTTGATTCGTCTATTTGATGCCGTTATGAGCGGGTCCGAATCGCATTGAGCCGGCAACGGATTATAGACGGTAAGGGTGTCCAGTGTAAACAGTTCGTAAAGAGAAATTTCGGAGACTCTTTTTGTCGTTGCTCCGGGTAATGCGGAAAATGTTCCTGAACCGAGAAGAAATAAGCACGTCCATAACAATCCGGCACTCATTTTTTTCATAATCGTGAATTTTAGTTGGGCTTTATGAAAGGCAACGACATTTGTAACCCATTCGGTAGAACCTAAATTCAGGGATTTGTATCGTGGAGAGTACCTCGCGAGAAGATGGTTAGTAAACGGAGATCAAAATACTTTTCCAAGTTAAACTTTGGGCCTAGTTGCAACCAATAGAAGCTTAAGCGTGTCTGTACTGCATCTACACACTTATGCCGGTTATGAAAACGCTACTCTACGCTTCCATTATTCTTTCATTAAACCTCATTTTTTCCTGTGATCAAGATGGTGACGACATAAAAAATTGCGTAGACCAAACTCTTCAAATTAAAGGAATGGTTAAATATCACCAGCAGGAATTGGGATGCAGTACATTTTTGGAATTGTACAAATTCAACGGCCAACAATATTTTCATTTAAACAATCATTGTGCAGACATGATTACTTACCCGTTTGATTGTAGCGGAAATCAATTATGTGGAATGGAGGGAAACCAAAGTTGCGTCGATTTTTATGAAACCGCTGAATACATCGGCATTGTCGGAATAAAAATAAACTAAGGGTAATATATTTTCAACCGTAAATCTCGTGCTCCGTGGACTTGTTGTAATTCTTTGTCTCCCCTATTCATCCAAAGTTGCTTTCTTTACCTGCTTAGATTGTTTGATTCTATAATTGAAAGTGAGATTAAACTGTCTTCTTCTTGCCTGGAAATCCGAGTCAGTATAAAAATTCATTCCCTCCGAAACGGAGCGTATCCTTCGGGTATTAAAAACATCCAGTACACTAAAGTTAATAGTGCCTCTGCCTTTCATCACATCCTTGCTCATTGAAAGATCGGCATAATAAAGAGCCTTGCGTTTTCCCTGTGCTGTGTTTTGAGGAGCTTCATAATTTCCCCTTATTTGGATATCAAAATTGTTTGGTAATGTGAAGCGGGAGGTCTGACGTGCAAACCAGCTATATGCCGTAGTTTTATAACTTTCTTCAATATTACTACCATCAATATCAGCGTGGAAAAAATTGAAGTTAAAATCCAATTTCCACCAAGTGACCGGATTGTACGCACTGGTAAATTCCACACCTGTAGCTTTTTCGGATAATAGATTTTTAGTGACTGTTACCGAGTTACCTTTTTCATCTACCGTTCTAATGCGATCAATTTTATCTCTTGAATCGCGATAGTAAACTGAAGAGGAAAAAGAGCCCTTCTCAAAATACTTAATGTGTCCTATTTCAAATACATTACTGAATTCCGGATTAAGATCGGGATTACCGCTGAAGAAATTGCGGCTGTCAGAGAAGGTCATAAAGGGACTGAGGTCATTATAAAAAGGACGCCTAACCCTTCGGCTGTAGCTCACTTGAAGAGCATTGTCTTTTGGCAAATCCAAGGTGAGATGAGCACTGGGAAATAAATTAGCATATTTCCTTGGGTTAACACCATTTGGAGTTTCCTTCAACGTTGTTTTTACATCCGTCCATTCCGCCCGAATTCCTGCCTGATATGAAATTTTGTTGGTTTTGTTTCCTAAAATTCCATACACCGCTTGTATATTTTCGTCGTATAAAAAAACATTATCTAGTCCCGGAAGTGGCTCATATTCACCTTCGTCCGTTTGCCTCACTACGACATAGTCATTTACCATATCGCGAAAACTAGCCCTGACGCCGGTTTCAAATTTTCCTTCTTTGCCAATTGGCTTGACATAATCGACTTGAAATAGCCATTGCTTTTCGAATTCATCGTTGAAAGATTTTTCCAGCGTTGAACGTTCTGGCGTACCATCGGATTGAAAACTGTTTTGTGTAAACAGTTGTTGGGAGCTTTCCCAATTATCAAGATACTTTATCTCACCAGTTAGCTCATGGCCCTTCTGTTTGTAGGACTTTTTATAGATCAACGAATATTCAGAGTTTGGCTCAACCTCATCCTCATCCTGCCTTCGGGTTGTGAAACTGCTCATGTTTGAAAGATCAAAAAGATAATCTTCATACCGTATGTTTGTAACCCGAGTAACGGCGCTTCTCCGATACAAATAAGAAACAGTCAGAATATTTTTTTCATCAAAATAATAGTCCAATCCACCGCGAATGTTTGTGTTGAAGCCATTTATCCGACCCCTGGTGTTTTGTCTCAGTAAGAAAGTGGTATCTCCCCTATAAACTTGCTCATCAGAACCATTAACCGTCGTGTCCATGTCATAGGTTTCCTGGTACAACCTGCCAACACCGGGTTGCTCCCGATAGGCAATACTATAATTAATAAAGAAGTTGATTTTTTTATGACGATAGTTAAGATTGGCGGCACCCCCAAAATTCGTTGGGTGCCCTGTGATCGCTTCAAAGGAACCGTTAAATCCTTGATTTCTTTCTTTCTTTAACACGATGTTAATGATGCCCGCCATGCCCTCCGCCTCATATCGAGCAGACGGATTTGTTATCACCTCCACCCGTTCAATCATGCTCGCTTGAAGTTGTTGCAATCCGCTCCCTCCTTTAAAGCTAACCAGCCCTGAAGGTTTTCCATCAATGAGTATTCGTACATTGTCGCTTCCTCTCAACTTGACCGCGCCTTCCGGATCCACAGAGACTGAAGGAATGTTCATTAATATATCATTGGCTGAACCGCCTGCATTAGCAAGGTCCTTTCCGACATTGAATACTTTTTTATCAAGTGATAATTCCATGGTACTTTTATCAGCCTGTACTACTACTTCATCCAAGGTGCTTACCGAGGTTACAAGCGGAATGGTACCCAGATCTTTAGTTGGATTTTCCCCGGACAGTTCAATGTTTTTAATCTTTCGGGATTCATATCCCATGAAATCAATTTCAGCATAGTATAGGCCAAAAGGTATTTCTATGGAAAAATCGCCTGCATCATGTGAAATATCGCCGTTGATTAATTTGCCATCCGAAGTTTTGAAAATCCGGATGGTCGCAAAACTTACGGGCGCTGAAGAAAGCGAATCTAAAATTCGGCCTTTGACCACGCCGTTGCCGGAACCTTGTGCTGAGACTTCAAGCACACCAAGAAAAATAAATAACAAAATTCCTATACAACCAAACTTGGGCCTGAAGGAGTTTCGATAAAAAAAATACTGTTTAAGATAGAGTTCCATCATACTTCAACCTAATTTTTGCTTGCAATCGAAAGATACCACGAATTTTTGCCGGTATTCCGAGAGTTTTTTTATACATAACGAATTCCCTTTGAGCGGTGAAATCCGATTATAACATTGGAGCAAGCAAGCAAAATTTACTAAGTTGAGGGTAATTGTAAAAAGACGCCTCCCTCATGGCTAAAAAGTATTTTGTTTTTTGCATTGGGCTTATCCTTCTTCTTTCCTCGTGTTCCGATGACGATGAAGGAGGGGGAGGTCTCACCGCTTACGATGAAAGCGTTATAGACTATTTCAGTGAAGTTGCTCTGGGTTTTGAATTTGGTGGAGATACGGAAGTCACACGAAAATGGACTAGTCAAATGAGAATATTCGTTGGAGGAACCAAGAACTCGGATTTGATGAATGAGCTCCAAGAAATTGTGACCGAAATTAACGCTTTAGCTACCGATGGTTTTAACATAACAATGGTGACGGACAGTCTGCAGTCCAACTTTTATATTTTTCTGGGGACAGGGTCTCGGTATGCTTCAATTTATCCTTCGCAGGCCGGCTTTGTGGCCAATAACTGGGGACTGTTCAGCGTTTTTTGGACCGACAATCAGTTATACCAAGGGTTTATGTATGTTGACTTAATTCGGGCAAATGCCGTAGAACAAAGGCATCTGTTAAGGGAAGAATTAACGCAATCCTTAGGGCTTGCAAAAGATTCACCCCTTTATGCGCAGAGTATTTTTCAATCCAGGTTTACCGAAACCAATGAATATGCGGATATAGATGAAGACCTGATCAGGTTACTGTATCATCCTAATATGCAAGTAGGCTTAAAAAAAGAGCAAGTCGAAGAAGTATTACGACGCATTCTTTTAAGTGAAAAATAATATTTTTTCACCTCCTTAACTGCTTGTACCACCCATCCGACTTTAATTTCAATTATCACTCTCTTTAGCGGCTAATAAATAAATTAGCGATGCCGTTCCATCCATCGTCGGCTCGTTGGTGCTATAGTCACCGTAGTCATCATGATACACAGCAAGGTTTGATTGAAATTTTTCATATTCATCTGCATCAACAAGGGAAATCCCAAGCAAACTATTGTAGATAGCACCATACACGGGGCCGTCAACCAAGCCACCATCCAGAGGATATTTGTGAAGTACGGCAAAGGAGGAGTGAGGATCTACGGGCGTATCTCCCAACGCAGGTAATCCATATACCATGCTGGTACCCCAAGGATTACAACCGAAGAGCCAATCGAAACATGCTTGTTCGAGCTGCAGATAGGTTACATCGCCGCTTAATTTTCTATATAAATAACACTGAATAGCAAAAGAAGCCGTTAAATTATTAGAGCACCATATGAAGGGTATTCCTCTATAAAAAGCATTTGATTTTGCCTTCTTCCAAACCCGATCAATTCCCTTCCTATAATAGCGCACTAGATTTTCCTTAGTCTCTTTATCGCTGTTTACTGCCAATTCATAGTGACCGAAATTGTGAAAAGGATACCACTGATAATGTCTGGCTGTATCAGCGCCTAGCCAAGGGGTAATTTTTTCCAGAATACTGTACTCTTTGGCATAATCAAAATATTTTGTTTCCGAAGTAAGTTGATAAAGCGCAGCTGCCCCTAGTTCCATATCATCCACCCAATTATCCTCCTCATAAAAATAACGAGCCTTCATGGGGGCTGTCTGAGCTAACCCCGGTTTTGCCAGACCAAAGTTGAAAGCAGTTACGGATTTGTTCCGAAGTGTACGCGAAAAGATTGAATCGTATTTTTTAAAAATCTGCGCGCCTAACGCGAAAGCGCTCGCGAATTTTCCCGCGGTTGATGCCGTACCAGTAGCCCTGTTTTTATGCTTTCCTAATCCTTGCATTGTGCCTGAAATAAAATAAACCGGCCGCCCATTTCCTTTTCCATATCCAAAATCTGCCGAGTCCAGATTGGGCAAACGAAAGCCAATATGGTCGCGGTCATCCGCTATTTGATTGAACATCCAGTCTTCGCGCGGATGCATTTTCAAAAGCCATTGCAAACCCCATGTTGCTTCATCCAACACATCCGACCTTCCATTTATTCCCTGAAGCCCACTGGCTAAATATCCGTCCGAAAAAACAGTAGGAAAGTCGCGGTACGCGGCCAATAGATGGTAGGTTGCATTGGCGGAGGTGGTTGCATATTGTAAATAATCCGTGGCGTCGTGCCACCCTCCGGAGACATTAATAAAGGTTTTATCAGGCATTGGCCCATATACGGTAAAACCATCCTTTGTATGGCATGAGTCTTTTAGAAAGGGGTTATAGCCGCTTCGTTGCTGACGCATATACCGTAAACAAAAATCTGCTGCTCCGTGATATGAGTCAGTTGAAATTTTAAAATCTGCCGAACGCACATTTCCAACTCTTAAATGATAAACACCGGCAACTTTGTGGTCTGTAAAATCAAGCCTGTAAGAAGCTAAAAAGGGGCCGTATGCTCCAAAATTTTTGCTGACCTTTTTAACCAAAACAACCTGGAGTGTTTTTACATCGATCAATTCAAATTTAGTAATCGTTCCCTTTTCCTTCATGGCTAACACAGCTACCTTAACCCCGTCTGGTGAATAGCCCAATTGATTAATTCTGATCCAACTATTCTGGCTATGCAGCGAAGTCAGAGAAAATATCATGATTATGATTGAAAGGGAGAATTTCATATGTCCGACCTCTTGAATTTTTTACAAATTAAAGATAGCGAATATGGGCGGAAGTGGACGATCGAATTGCCTTGGGCGGCATGTGGTTCTCTTGCTTAATTGCCATACTTTCTTTAATATAACCAACGTATAAAATCTTATTTTTTTAATGTAATCATGCCAACCAAATTCAACTATGTGGAACACTGACTCTTTATGGTTTGAAGTCGCTATTGTAAGCACTATCACATCTGTTGGAAGTATTTTCTTTAGTCGTTTTGAAGAACAAACTCCAAAATGGAGAAAGGTCTTGAAATTATTTTTTTTCATTTTTGCCACTACTGCCATTTCTGTCACCGCGGGAAGAATGTGGGCGTTTGCATTTTTGGGAATTTCAATTCTTGGTGTTCTTTACATTCATGTGATATGGCTTCCACGAAAGGGCATTAATGGATGGACGGGCGAACCTAAAGATAAATACTATGAATTAAGGGGCTGGACGAAGAAGAAGGAAAACGTATAACCGTTATAATGAAGCTAATTCACCTATACGGATTAAGCTGAATCAAAGATTGCCCTTCAAGAGAAATGCTCTGGGTTGTGGGAAACAAATCGTCTAAAAGGAGCGCTGAATCAATCCTTTCCTTTAGTTTAACTAAAAGCCGGAAGACCATAGCAATTATTTTTTTCTGCTGCTTATATTTGCCCGTTTTATAAAATTCAATTTATGGTAGTGTTAAAATTTGGAGGCACCTCGGTTGGAAAACCTGAGCGCATGAAAAAAATTGCCGAACTTGTGTTAGGTACTCCAGGAAAAAAAATTGTCGTGCTTTCGGCTCTTTCAGGTACGACCAATACATTAGTAGCAATCGGAGACCATTTATTAGCTGGCCAGAAAGCTAAGGCTGAGGATGAAACAGCCGCTCTTGAAAACCACTACCAGTCGTTTATAAAGGAATTATATACCAGCGACGCACACCACGCGATCGGTCAAGAGATCGTCCGGCGTTTTTTTATTTTCATAAGAATGTTGGCCGCGGGTCAATTTGATAACAAAAGTTACCGGGAATTGCTGGCGCAGGGAGAATTGATCTCAACGGAATTGTTTTACCAACATTTACAAGAGCGCAAAGTGAGCGCTCGATTGTTGCCTGCCTTGTATTTTATGTCGATTGACGAAAATGATGAACCAGAACTGGAGAAAATTTCTGAAAGGTTAAAACCGCTTGTGGACTCCCTCGCGAACATCGATATTATTATAACCCAGGGATATATTTGCCGAAATAACAGAAATGAAATTGACAATTTAAAAAGAGGAGGAAGCGATTATACAGCGTCTTTAATTGGCGCTGCTATTCGCGCGGAGGAAATTCAGATCTGGACCGACATTGACGGCATGCATAACAACGATCCGCGCATTGTTAAAAAAACGGTTCCTATTTCAGAGCTGACATTCGATGAAGCTTCTGAATTAGCATACTTCGGCGCCAAAATTTTACACCCTTCCACTATTGTGCCTGCACAGAAATACAATGTTCCAGTTCGTTTAAAAAACACGATGGATGAAAAAGCTCCCGGGACGATTATCACAAGCAAGGGCACCACTGGTTCCTTTAAAGCCATTGCTGCAAAGGACGGAATTACAGCGGTTAACATCCGGTCATCTCGCATGTTAATGGCCTATGGATTCTTACGCAGAGTGTTTGAAGTTTTTGAAAATCATAAGACTTCGATCGATATGATCACTACTTCGGAAGTAGCCGTTTCGTTAACGATCGACAGCGATAAACACCTGGCCTCCATAGAAACGGAACTTAAAAAATTCGGAACCATAGAGGTTGATAGCGATCAAACTATTATTTGTATTGTAGGACAAAAGATTACTGAACAACAAGGTGTATTAAAGAAGATATTTGATTCCTTGGGCGAGATCCCCGTCCGCATGGTTTCTTGCGGGGGAAGCACCAACAACGTGTCCGTGCTTGTCGAAAAACGATACAAGGACCAAGCTCTCAATGCTTTAAATGAGGGGTTATTTGGATTAAAATAAATAAGGTAGGCAACTTTTCTGACCGCTGTTATTGTCTTAATTATTATCTTTTTAGATGATTAATACAAATACCTTTTTCACAAAGTAAAAATTATTCATCTTACCGTTCTTTGTGAATTATGGAGATAACAGTCATAACAGTTTTCGTCGTCGGCTATTTGTTAATTGCTTTTGAGCATCCAATAAAAATCAACAAATCGGCTACCGCAATTCTAACAGGTGTGCTCTGCTGGACAATTTATGCTTTACTTTCAGAGAATTCTGTTGATCACATTTCGCATCAGTTGGCAGAACACTTTGGCGAAATTTCGGCGATTTTATTTTTTCTGTTGGGGGCGATGACGATCGTTGAATTGGTAGATGCATATCATGGTTTTCGTATCATAACAGATCGCATTAAAACTAAAAATCCAAAAACACTCTTGTGGGTAATTTGCTGGGTAACATTTTTCCTTTCAGCATTGCTAGATAATCTAACTACGGCCATCGTCATGGTTTCCTTGGTACGCAAGCTGGTTCCTAACAAAGACATGCGAATGTTTTTTGCAGGGATGATTGTAATTGCCGCCAACGCCGGAGGAGCCTGGTCGCCGATTGGAGATGTAACAACTACGATGCTGTGGATAGGAGGCCAAATCTCCGCGGTCAATATAATAAAGACATTACTGTTGCCAAGTATGATTTGTATGGTGATACCGTTGCTATATCTTCAATTTACGTTAAAAGGAGAATTGGGACATGCTGAAAGTTACCCTAAAAATTCGGGGACAAATCACGAACACCAACCTTCGGAAATTAAAGGATCTAAGCTAATGCTCTTTCTTGGCATTGCGGGACTAATCTCGGTCCCCATATTTAAAACTGTAACTCACTTACCTCCCTATCTGGGCATGTTGCTAGCGCTCGGAGTCCTCTGGATTGTTTCCGAATTAATTAATCCCCATATGGATGAAGTGGAGAAGAAGCCTTATACCGCGGCGGGAGCCTTAACGCGTATCGATGTGCCGAGCGTTTTATTTTTTCTTGGAATTCTGTTAGCGGTGGCCGCATTAGATGCCATGGAAATTCTTCATCATTTTGCAACCTACCTTGACAATACGCTCGGTGATAACCGTATCATAATAACATTAATAGGAATCCTTTCGTCCATTGTCGATAATGTTCCGTTAGTCGCCGCTAGCATGGGAATGTATAGTCTTGAGACATATCATACGGACCATATGATCTGGGAATACCTGGCGTATTGCGCTGGAACCGGTGGAAGTATTTTAATTATTGGTTCTGCGGCAGGTGTTGCCGTCATGGGCATGGAAAAAATTGATTTTATCTGGTATCTGAAAAAAATATCACTCCTTGCAATGCTGGGATATTTTGCGGGTGCAATCGTATACCTGATAATTTACCCCTATTTAGCCGTACATCCTCTTAAATAAATTTTGAAACATTACGTTTTCATTCTAGCCTAAAATTCTCCATCTTTCAGCATACCTTTCCCATGGAACCTATCATTATTATTGTCTTCGTGCTTGGCTATCTTGCTATAGCCTTAGAGCATTCCATAAAAATAAATAAAACAGCATCTGCTATTCTAACAGGCGTGATCTGCTGGACGTTATTTGCTGTTTCTTCGCCGACTGAATCCCTTTTAAGCAGCACTCACTTTGCCAACTTTTTAGAAGGCTTAAAGCTCGACCTCGGAAATAAGTTTGCTGCCCTTGGCCAACAGGAACTTTTTACATCCTTCGTGGTGTCTGAACTCTCGCATCACCTGGCACAAATAGCTGAAATACTTTTCTTCCTGATGGGGGCCATGACCATTGTTGAATTGGTGGATGCTCATCACGGATTCCGCTTTATTACAGATCGAATTACAACAAAAAATGCCAAAAAGCTTTTGTGGATCATATGCTGGGTTACATTTTTCCTCTCTTCTGTTCTCGATAATCTTACCACGTCAATTGTCATGGTCTCTTTAATTCGCAAGTTGATACCGAATAAAGACATGAGATTATTCTTTGCAGGAATGATCGTAATTGCTGCAAACGCCGGTGGTGCCTGGACCCCCATAGGAGATGTAACGACGACCATGCTCTGGATCGGTGGCCAAATATCAACAACCAATATCATGACCGTGATGTTTTTACCGAGCGTGATCTGCATGATTACTCCATTAATATATCTGAGCTTTACTTTAAAGGGTGAGCTAGGTCAATTTTCAGATCATGGTACAAAGAAAAAAGAAGACATTGTAAGCGGTGGTATGCTCATGCTGATCTTGGGTGTAGGGGCTTTAGTATCAGTACCTGTTTTTAAAACATTTACACATCTTCCCCCTTATATTGGGATGCTCCTCGGACTAGGTATTCTATGGGTCGTTTCAGAACTTATCCACCCTGAATTGGATGAAGCGGTTAAAAAAAATTATACAGCAGCAGGGGCGCTATCACGCATCGATGTACCGAGTGTGCTGTTTTTCCTCGGTATTTTACTCGCCGTTGGAGCTTTGGAGTCGATGCTTACGCTTCATCACTTTGCAGAATATCTAGCCACAACGTTAGGTGATAACCGGATTATAATTACGTTAATTGGTTTACTTTCCGCCGTCGTGGATAATGTTCCGCTAGTGGCAGCAAGTATGGGAATGTATAGCCTTGATGTCTATCCGCAAGATCATCTCATTTGGGAATACCTCGCCTATTGTGCAGGAACAGGTGGAAGTATTTTAATTATTGGTTCTGCAGCCGGTGTTGCTGTGATGGGCATGGAAAAAATTGACTTCATCTGGTACACTAAAAGGATAAGCTTTGTTGCCCTAATAGGGTATTTTGCCGGAGCAGCAGCGTACTTATTCATCGAACATCTTCTCGGGGCAAACTAACTTGCAAGGCTTCAACAGGTTTAACTTAGGAGCATTTTTAAATTTAATATTTACCTGGTTTTTCGCGAAAGAGTTTCGTGCCCTACACATTCAGAGCGCCTACACAAGCTGCTTCAGCGCCAACTCGAAGGATGCCCTCGCTATTCCTGTTTTATAAGGATTAAGTATATGCGTTTTGTTCAAAGTCCGTTGGATGGTTGCAGCGATATCATTAAAAATAGAAGCATCGTCTAAGGGCACTTCATGTTCCATCAGATATGTTGCTACACGTGCTTTACCACAGTTGGCAATAAAATCCGGAATAACAGAAAAATTTTCATCTGCATATAATCCGATGGGCCCGATAAACATTTCAGGATCAAAAAATGGGACGTTTGCGGCGCATGGAAAAACTTCCAGCTTAGAGGCTATCATCCGGTCTACCTGATCTTTGATGATCAATCGTGAGGTGGCGGCGGGAACAAAAATTTCAAATTCAAGGTCCCATATTTTTTGGTTCACCATAAAAAATGGAAGCATCCCATTGGAAACAAGTTTGTTTCCGTTTCTATTAATAACCAAATTCTTTATCTCTTCTAAAGAGAATCCTTGCTTGTTGATCAGGCCTCCTTCATGACTCACGATGGCTACAATCTTTACTCCCATTTGTGCCAGGTAAAATCCAGCAGCAGCACCTACATTCCCCCAACCTTGAATCACGGCGCGTTTTTTCTTAATATCACCTCCCCACATTTCATAATATTGCTTTACCGCCTGGGCTACGCTAAATCCAGTACACATGTGGGTAATGGTATATTGCTTTTCGAGCGAAGGGGTATATTTCTCGTCTTCAATTACTTTCATCACCCCTTGTTGCAACTGCCGGATGCGATTGATCTTTTGTTCTTCGGAGGATTGGTAATGGCCGGTAATAACACCTTCCTGTGGATGTCGGATCCCAACCTTTTCAGTGAGCGGAACTATTTCTTCAAGTTCGTCCACGTTCATATCCCCACCTGTGCCGTAATAATATTTTAGCAAAGGCATAACCGCAGCATACCATCGCTGAAGTACGCCTGCTTTACGCGGATCATTAGCATTGAAATTAATTCCCGAATAAGCACCCCCAATGGGTGGCCCTGAAACCGTTAATCTAACTTCCATAGTTTTGGCCATGGATTCTACTTCCCTTTTGTCAAGGCCCTTTCGCATCCGGGTGGCGCCACCGGCAGCGCCACCTCGCAATGAATTAATGACAACCCAACCTTCTGCCTCGGTCTCACTGTCTTTCCATTCAAATACAATTTCGGGACGGGTATTTTCGAATTTCGATAGAAGAAGTTTCATTTCACGTCAATATTACCACCGGCTATCAGGAGTTTCATTTTTACACTATTTAATTAAATTCAATCATAATCCAACTAAAATACCTCCACAACTGTTCCGGGCAGCACCGGTCACACTCTTG
>CAZAHL010000003.1:0-63052 GCA_964484845.1 uncultured Chryseolinea sp.
CCATGAGCCGCAAATACAAAATCCGAGATCAGGACAAATTATATTTTGTCACGTTTACCGTCATTCAATGGTTAGATGTTTTTATCCGAAGAGAGTATAAAGACATTTTTCTCGAAAGCATCAGATATTGCCAACAGCATAAAGGATTGGAAGTTTGTGCCTATTGTATAATGAGCAGTCATATACACATGATTCTTGGTCGAAACAGTGAACCAAATCTAGAAGGTATCATCAGGGATATTAAAAAATACACTTCTCTTAAAATCATAGAAGCCATAAAGGACAATCAGCAGGAAAGCCGCAAGGAATTATTACTTTGGTTGTTTGAAAGAGCGGGTCGAAAAAACAGTAACAATAAAAAGTATCAGTTCTGGCAGCAGGATAACCATCCCGTAGAATTGAGTACAAATGAAATGATAGATCAGCGATTAGAGTACATACACAATAATCCCGTAGAAGCTGGAATTGTGTTATCACCGGAAGATTATTTGTATAGCAGCGCCATTAATTATGCAGGACTGCCAGAGAAATTACTAGAGGTGATATTGATCTAATGGACATCCGAGAATTCTATAACGGCAGTCTGAAGACTGCAACCATAAAAGGCACAAGTGACCCTTCGGAACACTTGCGCCAGTTGGGGGGTCACTTGGATTAAAGCCAGTGAACACCGCAGCTGGTAGGGAGATTTGTCCTGACTGCTCCCACTCCATGTATGAATCCGGATCAATCCCTGCAAGTCCTGTGCAGCAGAATTAAAGTAAATCTATGGAGGAATTGAGAACCAGAACTATTGAAAGGCTGAATGGATTGGCAAATCCAATTAAGCAGATAGCGTTTGCCTACTCGGCATGTCAACGCATGCTTCCAAATTATCAGTATTTTTCCAGAAACTATGGTTGGGGAAATGAATACTGCATGATCGAAGCTTTAGATATTATCCGCAATTTTCTATTGTTAGATTTAAAAGAATTTGAAAAGAGTAAACTTCTATCTACGATCTATAACAGTATTCCCAATTCTGGCGATTTTTCTACTTCTTTCAGCACTTATGCACAAAATTCGGCGTCTGCGATATATTATACTTTGAACAGCATCTTTAAAGTTGATGTTCAAGAATTATCATGGGTATTGGTTTTATCGAGAGATACTGTGGATGCATTTGTTCAAGAAATTGAAGATTTTAAATTTGACGAGAAATTTGAAAAGAAAATTAGTAACCATTGCATGATGCAAAGGGAACTTCAAAAACAGCAGCTTGATTTCTCATTATTAATGAATCAATCAGAAATCAATGAACAAGTCTTGAAGTCTAACCAACTTCAATGAGGGTAGAAGCAATATTGATATTTCGGTATACGGTCATTAGTTTAATGAATCGGCCGGTGAATCTCTAGTCTTATTAGCGCCCGCTACAACGTCCGCAGCTGGCTTAACGCATCCACGATAGCAACCTGAGTGCCATTGACGTGGGTCCGAAAGATTACTTTGGAATGGAACTAGGCTGCAAATGAAATCTAAGCCATCTAGTCCAATTCTTCCAATTAAACGACAGTGTGCTGGGTTCAAGACTTGAGCGATGGCTTACTGGGTGTTGAGTCTTGGACCCACCAAGTTTTCAGTTTTCAAATTGACATCTATTCAGTTTTTCCTTAACCCGCGCACCTGTTAGGCGCTGAGAGTGGGCCGCGTGGAGGACATCCAGGAACCTCCCATGTTGCCAGTCCCTCGACTTTGCAAAAAACATCCCTTCCCACGTGATGACCTTTCTCAAAATTCGGAACGAACCACTCACCCTTCTGCTCTGATCTGCACTTAATATTTCAATATGCGAGGTGGCCAGCTCACACCAACTATCACACCTGCGAATTCCAACAACCAAACCTTAACGTGGTCTTCAGACAACATTCGGTATAACTACCGTTGACACAACCGGGTTGGTAACTGCAGCGGCGCTGGAGCGCCTACAATAACAGGAACAATGGAGGATGGAGCTTTACGGATCATACCATTGTAACAATTGAAGAAGTTGCAACTGAATCTAATGTTTTTGAAAAATTTGCCTTCCAATACAAATACGACGCCCGGCTTCGGCTGTTGGGATAGGAAAATTGGATATCACAATTTGTGATATCCAATTTATATTTACACCATTAATAAAGAATAGAAATGAGTAAAGCATTAGTAATCACAGATGAAACAGTAATCAGTAAGATATATCTTACGTGGAAAAAAAGTAATGATGGATAGGGATTTAGCTGAAATGTATGGAGTAGAAACACGAATACTAAATCAAGCTGTGAAACGGAATGAGAAACGCTTCCCGGAAGACTTTATGTTCCAACTTACTGATAAGGAACTGATCGAATGGAAATCACAAGTTCGGATTAGCGGCAAAGAAAAAATGGGTCTTCGAAAATTACCGTTGGTCTTTACAGAACAAGGCGTAGCTATGTTGTCGAGTGTACTTAACAGTGAAACGGCTATTGAAGTAAACATTGGGATAATCAGAGTATTTACCCGGATGCGAGAAATATTATTTACCCATAAAGACATTTTATTAAAACTTGAGCAGATAGAGAAACAGGTGCTGAAACAAGACGGTCAGTTGAAAAAGCACGAAAGAGAAATGCAAATGATTTTTACCGCATTGAAAGAATTGCTGAATTCCCCAACAAAGCCCATGCGCAAAATCGGATTTAAGCACAAGGAAGAAGATTAGTTCACGTACATTCCATAGAACAGTCCGTCCGACACACGCCGACCCTTCTGTAATTTTTTATGTCACAGTTTTGCAGCCGACGCTTCATGCAGCACATGGCTAGGCCGCTCAATCCGGCCGCACAAGCCCATCAAGTCCAAGTCTTCCAACAAAACGACAGCGTGCTCGCCCATCAAGTCCGAGTCTTCCAATTAAACGATTGCGTGCTGGTTCAAGACTAGAGCGATAGCTTTTGTGGATGGGAGAGTCTTGGACCTAACATGTTTTCAGTTTTCAAACTGACCATCTTAGTTCAGTCTTCCTTAACGCACGCACCTGCTAGGCCGTTGAGCGTGAGCCGCGTGGAAGGTACTCAGGAACCTCCCATGTTGCCAGTCCTTGAAATTTGCAAAAAAAAATCCCTTCCCAACTGATGACCTTTCGCAAAATCCGGAACTAACCATTGCAACCTTGTGCTCTGATGCTATCCAAAAGCTTCGAGTGGCTTGAAAACCTGCAAAATCCTTCGCTATGCGCGGAAAATGGAAGTATTCGTTGTTTGCGATTGTTCCGCTCTTGTGGTTGTCGGCTACGACCGCCTTTGCGCAAACAACTCAGGTTGATTCTGTGGAGATATCATTGCCCCAAAAGCAAATTTTTAACCGCCAACTTCATAGAGAGGATTCCGTTCAAAAAGCACTACAACATCGTACGGATAGTCTTCAAAACCATTATCAATCAAAACTGGATAAAGTTGATTCTATGGAGAGTCGCTTACAACAGCACAACATCGTTCAACGAACTACAACCCGAGTCGATTCTATTCAAGCTTCGTTTTATCAACGCTCCGATAGTCTCAAGAATGCACTCCAACATAAACTCCGTTTCTGGGAAAAAGATGAATCAAAGCTCCAGGGAAAAATGGATAGTCTTTCATCCCGAAATCTTCCCGGTGGCAAGGTCAGGGAGAAATTAGATAGCATCAACAAGCTGCGGGATCAAACCGTTGCCTCGTTCGATAAAAAATTGCAATCACTCAAAGATCGTACCTCCAAAAAAATAAATGAACTCGATCTTCCTTCCGAAGCCAAAGAAAAAGTCGCCGCTGTCACCAAGAACATAGATGGTGTGAATCTTTCTGGCCCTGATGTTAACATCCCGGGGATGAAAAGTATATCCAACCCGTTAGCAAATACAGGCGCGGTTGGAGATGTGACAAATATTTCGAACATAAATTCAGGCACACTTCCATCAGGAGATGTTACCAAAAAAATGGGAGAGATAAGTGCCCCTGGGATAGATCAAACAAAACAGCTGCCTGATATAAACGGAAAGGGTGCAGGTGTATCGGAGGTGACAAAAGAGGTATCTGGGTATTCGAAGGACGCAACGGAACTGGCGAAAGGCAATGTGGATGAAGTGAAGAGTCTTCCAAAAGCGGCAGAAGAAAAAGCAGCCGAAGTTTCTGGTATTAAAACAGTCGGGCAGCAAACCAAGGAACTCGAAGAATACAAAAACATGGTTTCCAAAATGAAGGATCAGGAGGCGTTAAAGAAAGAAGCCATGGAAAAAGCTAAAAAGGTAGCAGTAAACCATTTCGCTGGTAAGGAAGAACAGCTTAAAGCTGCGATGGAAAAAGTATCAAAGTACAAACAAAAATATTCCAGTTTAAATGGTATCAGTGAGTTATCTAAAAAACCTCGCAATAAAATGCACGGCAAACCATTGATCGAAAGAATTGTCCCTGGTGTTGCTCTTCAGATTCAAAGTAAGGGAGAAAATTTGCTCGTCGATTTTAATCCGTATGCTGGCTATCGTATTACGGGGCGCTTACGAGGAGGATTGGGATGGAACCAACGTATAGCCTATAATACAGACCGGAAGGGCTTTAGTCCAAATGCACGGATTTTTGGACCAAGAACCTTTGGCGAATTCAAACTTAGCAAAGGGTTTTCACCACGTGCTGAAGTTGAAATAATGAATACGAATGTTCCGCCGTTATTAAGTACAATCGATCCGGTAAAACGTGAATGGGTATGGGGCGTCTTCGTGGGAATGAAAAAAGAATACACAATCTTTAAAAATATTAAAGGAACCGCAATGGTTATGGGTAGACTGTTCAATCGTGATCATAAGAGTCCCTATGCGGATGTGCTGAATGTCAGGTTTGGTTTTGAATTCCCGATGAAGAAGAAAATCAAAGACAATAAATAAGTCTATCAGGTAAACTTAATGATAATCACCCGGAACTGGCAGTGTGATGGTAAGGGGGAGACTTGTGGTTCAGATGTACACATGATACTACGAAGTAGGATGAGTTAAGAGTTCAAAACCATTGATAGTGTAAGTACACCGAACCACGAGTGGGATTTAATAAACCAAACAAGAATTAAATTTTTTTTTAGTATATTATATATTTCAAATCCAATGAAACAAAATTGTACATCGCACTTTCTGCTAGTTATTTTTATTGCCGTTTCTACTTCGGTATATGCTCAAATGATACCCATGACAACTACCATTAAGACGCCTTATGGGAATGTGCCGCATACACATTATGTAGGGTCGATGCATAATTATTACGGTCAGCAGAATGTGAGTGTGCGTTATGATTTTGTTGTGGTTTTGAAAAATGATAGCACTTTTAAAACTAAAACAAGAATTAATTTGACGGAGGATGAGGATAATTCTATTACCGTAAAACGGAAAGGAATAAAAGAACAAATCTTCCCTGATGATACAAGATACATTTCACGTGTCACTTCAGCCGGCAAAGTACTCAAAGGAATTCCTGCGGACAGTTGTTGGCTTTTCAAGATAATAGATGGTGAAATAAATGGCTACGCTTTCCTGGCGGAAGAGATGGATGTGTACATTATTGCTATTCAGGGCGGAAGCGAGGGGCAAATTTTACCCTTAACGAAAGAAAACCTGATGCCTCTGATTTTATCAGATCAGAAATCGGTTGTCCTTGCCAGGAAAAACAAACTCCGTCGTGCGGTGATACGCTATAACCATCAGGCTAGGCTGCGGCAGGGTAATGTGTCCAGATAGGGCCAAAATTATAAGTATGAGCAAAAAGGGAACCTTAAACCATTATTGAAAATTCTGGTCGATTTTTTTTTTTCATTAATTAGACCTAGACAATGAAATTAACGTAGGGCAAATATATAAATGGGTTAGCTCAAATTGCCAACATTTTCCTTGAATGAATTTGTGGTCCGGATGTGTGGAGTAAGTGGGAGACTTGTGCCTAAGTCTCATATACGGTACGATTAAGGGTAAATGTAATCTCATCAAAGTTGTGAGAATAGAACGAAAGAAAATGAATATCGTCAAATCAAAGTGTATGAAAAGAATTTCACTAACCGTATGTATGTTGTTTTTTGTTGTGCTTACCAATTATGGGCAAATACCTCTTGGCTTTAAGGCTGGAATTAATAGCAATAAAATAACATCCAGGGATGTTCCCTTTGATTATTCCTATTCGCTTAAGTCTGCAATCTCTTTCCAGGTAGGTATTTTTACAAAATTGAAGTTATCAAACAAATTCAATTTTATACCTGAGCTACAGTTCATTCAAAAATGCGGTAAATCCCAGAATAGCGATTTCACAACCAAGCTAAGCTATCTTGAATTTCCGCTGTTGATTTCTTATCAACCATTGGCATGGTTAAGCATAGAAGCAGGACCATCAATCGGATTTAACGTGGGACATAATACCAATTTACTTACCTCAACTGATGTAGGAGGTATCGGGGGATTCCGATTCAATCTCACTTCCAAATGGTCGATAATCACACACTATTATTATGGCATGTCACCCATTGGTAAAATTAATTTTAATGACGATCCCAGTAGCCCAATAGTTTACGAAGACGTTAAGATATACAACCAAAATATCCAATTTTCAGTCGCCTATTATTTGAAATGAATCTACCATCCGGTATTGTAAAAAATAAGGCGAAGCATATTTTTCATATTGATTTTAGTTGTTGCGTATCCATAAGATGATCGCAAGATTCCACTATGCGAGAAAAGGACTCTAAATGATCCGCCACGCTAAAAGACCAATCGAAGAATTTTGTCTAATATGATCAAGCCCGCGGGAATTCCTATGACTAGAGAAAGTGGGAAAGAAATTATCCTGTGTAAGATTTTTTTGAGCAAGAGAAATAATCCAAAACTGATCGACAATGAAAAAACGGAATAAATTGTAACCGGAAGAAGAAAGCCCCATTGAAAAATTCCTGCGGTAGATTGGCTTTCCTCATTTGCGAAAAAGACAAACAGACTTGTCAGAACAAAAAGAATTGCGTAAACAAAGGCAATGACGATCCGGCCGTGCTTAAACCAAAATGCGTTTTGACTGACCATCTTTTTGGGTTTGCGAAGTACGTGTAAGATACTGAAAAAGCGGGGATCGCAACGCAACTCTTGTCGCAAATATTTGCTGACGCTTTAAATTTCATTTTTGTCAAAATGTACCTCGCGATGTCGGAGAATTTATAAAATCCCCGTAAAATAAGTTCGATATTCGACTCGTCCGGGCTATAGCAATATTTTATACCCGACTGATTTATAACAGCTTAAGGTTTTTATTTGATAATGCGGAATCCCGGAGCTGGAAACATGTCGGCTTCAAACCCTTGGTTTTTTTGTAAAAGGAAATCTCTTCCTCTACATTGTTTACAATGCATCGGACGAATATTGATGATCGTTGCTTATAGTTGTCGATTTAAGTGTTAGTAGCCTCTACCAAATGGTGGGGACTTCCAGCTTACCTTCGACGGTCAGAGGTTGAAAGAATAATGTATAGGGGTATAATAACAAATGTGACTACTAATCCAAGGCCAAGAAAAATTGCCGGTTCGAGTAAGGGGTTCATGTCTTCCATAGTGCATCATTTTTTATCCAGCTGTGGGCAGTCAAAAAAAATGCCATAGGTTAAATTCTTTTATTCCAGCTGAGGGATACAATGAAGGCTCTATGTGTTAAATTTTGCCCTTGCACTGTGGACATATTTCCACTTTAATTTGGTAAAAACGTGAAAACAATACCCATTGTCAGGCTATGGTTTTCTCTGCCACTTCTTCTACAGGTACATTTTCTTTTTTTCTTCCAATTATTAAACGGATGCCCGTATCGTAGGTAAAATAACTCCACATCCAATTAATCAATACCACCAAACGGTTTCTGAAACCTATTAATGAAATGAGATGAATAAACATCCAGATAAACCAGGCCTTGAATCCCTGCGTTTTAAAAGTTTGTCCAAAAATTTTTAAATCAGCAACCGCCTTATTTCGGCCGATGGTTGCCATTGAGCCCTTGTCTTTGTAACGGAATGGCTGGAGTTCACTTCCCGACAGCAAACGCAACAAATTTTTTCCAAGCCATTGTCCTTGCTGAATGGCAGGTTGAGCCATCATGGCGTAGCCTTCAGGATTTTCCTTCGCTATCATCGCGGCCATGTCCCCAATTGCAAAAATATTCTGGAACCCTTCTACGCGGCTAAACTGGTCAACCTTCAATCGGTTGTTGTTCATTACTGCCGTTAGGTCCAATCCTTTGATGACCATTCCCTTTACACCGGCTGCCCAGATTAACGTTCGGGTACACAACGATTCACCTGTATCCAGTTGTACCTTAAAACCATCATAGGATTTGACGCGGCAATTCAACCAGAGTTTTACTCCGGCCTTTTCAAGAAGGGTCTTAGCTTCTCCAGCAGCTTCGTCTGACATTCCTTTCAGAAGTTGGGGTCCACTTTGTATTAGATGGACATCCATGTTAACAAAATTCAATTCAGGATAATCTTTCGGGAAAACATGTTTCCGAAGTTCACTCAGAGCCCCTGCTAACTCAACGCCTGTAGGTCCGCCACCAACAATAACAAAATCCATAAGGCTATTGAGTTGTTGTTCATCTTTGATTTGAAGGGCTTTTTCAAAATTGGTTAGAATGGTATTTCGAAGTGCGAGTGCATCTTCGATGCTTTTCATGGCAATGGCTTTCCTTTGAATCTCCTCATTGCCATAAAAGTTTGTAGTAGCACCCGTAGCCACGACCAGGTAATCATATTGAATATAGCCGATGGAAGTTTCAAGTATTTGCTTTCCGGTATCAACGCAAATGGCGTCTGCCATTCTGAAATAAAAGTTTGCCTGGTCGTCAAATATTTTACGGAATGGGTATATGATGGAGGAGGGTTCTACGCCGGCCGTAGCTACCTGATACAGGAGGGGCTGAAATGTATGAAAATTCTGACGATCAATTAGCACTACCTGTACAGCTGCGTGGCACAGGGATTTTGCTAACTCAACACCTGCAAATCCACCACCTAAAATGACGACACGAGGCTTGTCACTTTTGTCCATCAATGTAGCTTCTGGCATCATATGAAGATCTGTTACGTTCGGTTATTCATTCACTTAAAAAAAAGAAAACTTATTGGTCAGGATTCCTTCCATAAATTAGATTCAGCCTTATCAAAAGAAGGAATTCATTAGTTCATTTGCATTGGCAATAGAATATTAACTTCGGTACCCTTCCCTTTTTCCGATTGTACATTGATAACACCGGAGTGATTATCAACAATTTTTTTACTTAAGGGTAAGCCTAATCCGACTCCCTTACTTTGAGCGTCGATTTTCTTCAGTAAATCAAAGACGTATTCTTTATAGTCGTTGTCAAAACCAATCCCATTATCAGAAAAAGAGATCTTCACATGATCTACATATTTATACCTGTCTTTTATCGACCGGAATAAATTTTCCTGCATGATTACACTCTTTACACTAAGAGCCAGTCTTCTTGATGGTTCACGGTATTCGATGGAATTACTGATCAAGTGAAAAAATAAAAGTTCAAGTTGCTCGGGATAGCCTTCGATAACCGGCAGATCTTCGTTAAAAAAATCAAAGTCATTAAACTGTTTTTGTGAAACCGCTTTATTTTTGGCCTCATCCAGAATCTTATTTAAGTCTATCTGTGAAATTTTTTGCTCCGTATCAAAACTTACGTAAAGTTCAAGTACGGAAATCAATTGCCTCAACCTGCCGGAGGCCCTTCGTATTTTACTAAGGGCGTTTAAGCTTTTTGGATCCGTATTTAGGTCTGCGTTTCGAGATAATATATCCGTAAAGATTTGAATCTTCCGGATCGGTTCCTGCAAATCGTGGGAGATAACCCTGTTAAGTTGTACGAGGTCTTCGTTAATAGCCACAAGTTTGGTAAGTTGTTTGTCGAGTTCCAGCGAATGACTCTCTAGTTTCTGAGTAAGGGATATAAGGCCTTCGTTTTTTTTTAACGTTTCCTCCGCTAATTTTCTTGCCAATAATATTTCTTCTTCATATAGCTTGCGTTGATGGATCGGAATAAAAATACATTGATTTTCAAATGATCCATTCTCTAGTTTCCGAACTGCATTCGCTAACACGGGAATGTCATTTTTGTTTTTACCTAACAATGAAAAAAATATTTCATCGGCTTTGGCATGCAACAGGATGAGTGGAAAAAAATGAGTGTTGTAAAAAATTCTGCTGGCAATGGTGAGGATAGATTCAATATTTTTGCCTTCCAGTGTTTTTTCGGAATATCCCAGGATCTCGCGTAACGTATGGTTTACTTTGATAATAGTCCCATCATCTTTAAATGACAAAAAACCACAAGGCGCATAATTCAATAGACTATCCATTCACGCTTCACCTATAATTTAGCTCTATAAACCTGATTGAATGCCTTATCACTTTTTTGATATTAAAAGTTTTGGCAGGAATCCAAGTCGTGCTAAGGAAGAAACGTTTTCATAACCTGTATAGTTTCGTCGGGAGAGCTCATATGTGGACAATGGCCAGTTGCTTTTAAAACGCGTAATGTGCTACCCTCTAAGTTGGCATGCAAATAATCGCCCACTTCCAATGGTGCTATCAGGTCGTTTGAACATTGCATGATCAGCGATGGTTTATTGAGCTTGGAAAGATCGTTCCTATTGTCGGAAAAAAAAGTGGCCTCCGCGAATTGCCGAGCTATTTTTGGGTCAGTTGAGCAGAAACTTTCAATTAACTCTTGCCCTAGTTCTGGTCGCTCCGTATTTTTCATAATGGCGGGGGCTAAAAAATTAGCCCATCCGATATAATTTTTATCCATCGTATTCAAAAGTTCTTCGATGTCTCTCCGTTCGAAGCCTCCGACGTAGCCGTCTACATTATTGATGTAGCAAGGTGAGGGTCCTACGAAAATCAGCTTCGAGAAATAATCAGGCTGTTTGATAGCCGCCAAAAGGCCAATCATACAACTCACAGAATGCCCAACGAATATGGTGTTATTGAGATTTAATGCGCTGCAAATTTCAAGAACATCCTGGGAATAACCATTTAGGTCTGAATATCTTTCCTCATTGTAGGCTTTAATATCAGACTTACCCGCTCCAACATAATCGAAGAGAATGATTTTATAATCGTTTTCGAATGCGGGAATTATAAACCGCCACATATTCTGGTCGCATCCAAAACCATGCGCAAACAACAACGGTTCTGTACCCTTACCTAAAAGCGTAACATTATTGCGGATGAGAATGTCGTCCTTCATCAATAAGAATTATTCAAGTTCAATAAAGCAAAAATTTTGATCACCACTTAACTTCAAAATGTTATCTGGTCACCGGAACAACAGCAAGATGACTTGCCACACGAATTTTATACTACTGCAATTTTATCGCCAGCCAGAATTGAAATGGAAGTCAAAATGAATTAAGCGGAAGCATTGTATATATAATTACCATAGCACCCTAAGTTATGAGCTTTAGCCCTCTAAGCAGGGCTTTTATCTCGGCTCGTAAAAGGAGAGAGGATTGGAAAGATGAGTTTACAATCAGCACCGAAGTAACCAATATTCAATTCACCATTAAGTAAGGAAAATTTGATACAGTAGATTTGGCGGTGAGAAAAAGTCTCTACGATCCGCTTTACAAGTTAAAATCGTGTTTAAATCTCCGGTTTAGAATTGCGTTTAGTTTATGCATAAGGGTTTTCCTGATATCTAAGGGATTTCCCTGATTTTTTAAAATCCGCTAATACCTGATTTACGGGATTATTAACGTATGTACATTGATACACAAATGTGTATGCTTTGTAATAGTTGAAAATGAAACTTCTAGACAGGAATATTGAAAAACTAATCTGGATATCTTTTTCATTGATGAAGAGGATCATTTTTGTAATTCTGATACTATGTGCTTATTCCATTTCGAAGGCTCAAAGCAGAAAACACTCCTCCAATTTCTCGCTGTTCCAACACTATTATAATCCTGCATTTACGGGATTTAAAGGATCGGCAATGACGGCTTATTATCGCGAACAATGGGCAGGATTTGATGGCGCCCCAAAAACACTATTTCTTTCAGGTGAAGTTAATATCGCCGACTTCCGCCGACACAAGGAGCCAATGCCCGAAGGAGATCAGCCGATAACGCCGAAGAGCGGGATTCAACATGCCGTTGGGTTGTCCATACTTCATGATACGTTCGGGCCTTTTGTAGAAAACCAACTATTTGCGAGCTACAGTTCCTTCATCAACCTTTCTGAAAAAATGAGATTGAAGGCTGGGGCTGCCGTTGCGTATCACGGACAGATACTGGATGGACGTAAGTTGACTGCCGAAGAATCACATGATCCTTCTCTGCAGAATTATATTAACAAGACAACCCGCGCTGGCAAAATGGATTTCAATATCGGTGTTGCCTTAAGCGGCGAGGATTTTTATGCCGGGTACGCTATGCAAAATGTCCGGGGTGGTTTAGGAAAAAGCAAGAATGATTTTTTTAAAAACAATAGCAAGATACACTACACCCTTCAAGGTGGTTACCGGAGGGCTGTTTCCGATAGAGCCGGAGTAGTGATTAATGCATTGATCCGTTTTGACGATCAATTAAAGGAAACGTTAGAAGGGCAAATAAAAGGGGTCTTCTATAACACGGCTTGGCTTGGAGTTGGTTATAGGAGTTCGCTGGCGTATGCTCTAAACGTTGGGTTTAGAATAAATCAATTAAAAGTCGGGTATGCATATGAAATTCCGACAGGTGAAGCACAAATGACAGGTAGTGGGACAAACGAATTAATGGTCACTTATGATTTCCAAAAAATTATCCATCCAAGGCTTACTCGACAAATGTCGATCTGGTAAAATGGTTATTAAGCCTAAGTCCAGACTTGATAATCGCGTCAAACTTGCTACAACAATTTTGATAGTCTCTTATTGCGCCCTGATATTAAGCGTGCTTTGGGCGCTTCGAATTATTTTTATAAAGTAGATGCAAGGCGTTTAGTTTAGCTATACATGGAATTGCATTTTTCAATTTGGAAGCATTTGTAACGCATTACTACCTTTTACCTCTTACCTCTTACCTATCACCTCTTACCGGAAAGGTTATGAGTTATAAGCTGGTGCGCGTGTGATGATACCCAGCCAATGCCTTCGCCCGAACTCATAACTCATAACCCTAACTTATAACGCTCTATTTGATCTTCGAAAAGCCCGTCGGTTTCATAAAAACAGATTCCACCTTTTCAACAATCTTCCCATCTTTTTCAGATGCATCCCTTGCTTCTATCCAGACAGGATCACTTCGGAACGCAGCCCATGATTTCGTGGCTTCCTCCTGGCTTTTGTGAGCAAGGAAGTAGACCAGCTTCGGCTGAGCACGATCCTTTTCTATGCTTGTAAAGTAGACGATGTTCTCCATCCCGTGTTTTTCGAAAAGCTTCGTCGTATGGTCCTTGAATCGTGTGATGAGATTTGGAAGCCGGTCAGGCAAACATTTATAGGTCCTTAGCTCAAATACCCTGCCGTTGCCGGAGCCGGGTTTGATCTTTGGCGTGATCTCAGAAACGTTCATGAATACTGAGGAGACCGAATCGACGATCTTTCCGCTCTCTTCCGATTTGGTTTGAACTTCCTTCCATTTAGGATCGGCTGAAAATGCAGCCCAGGATTTGTCGCGGGCTTCCTTGCTGGGATAAGCCAGTATATAATAGAGCGCGTTCTGATCGTTTGTGACGGGAACCCAGTAACCGATGTTCTCCATACCGTGTTTTTCAAAGATCTTCATCGTGTGATTTTGAAAGCGTTCGAGCAAAGCATCCAGCCGACCGGAATAGGTGTAATAAATCCGAAGTTCAAAATACCGGTTGTCCACTTTTTGTGCTGACAGGCTGAAGCCGGCGGCTAATAGGAATAGGGTAAGAAATGCTTTCATCGAATATTGTCTTTAAGTGTTGTAATTTATGATGTTCAGGTGAAGATTTCAACATCTGGCTTTCTAGGTTGTTTAAGATGTCAATCTATCTTCACAGCGTCGTTGATTGCTTTATATCGCCGAAGAGTTTCTCGCCTCGAAGACTGCGTTTCTGTACGCTACGTTCAATGTATTCACGTACTTGATTGTCTCAGGTAATTTTGATTTCCCTTTTGCAACTCTCCCGTGTGCTTCCGTCAGAGTCCACCGAGACGTGAGATTCTCTGCGTAATTTTTCTCGGATCATTCTCTCTACGGTAAAAAAATTCGCTATTTGAACCGAGTTAAAAGCTAATGACATTGGAAAGGAATACATAAATTTGTTAAATACATTCTCCAACCAGGGTCCTCGATTCGACCACCGTTCTGCCAACTTTCTTTTCGGACTCCATATAAAAACCCCGGGCCTCTAACGCTTCCTCTTTGGTATCAAAATAGTCGGAAGTTAAAACGTCGAATTTTTCATCCGCCACTTTTTCTCTGTAAATAAGCTCAAGCTTGCCCAGATCGCATACAGGATCTCCACGTTTATCTATTTCGAATTCAAACACAGGAGAAAAAATTAGTTTAGTGGCTTCTTTGTTCAGGACAATAATAAAACCGTACTGCTTTTTTGAAGACTTAGGCGTGGATTGTGCGTTTGTTGCTTGCGCCATTAAAAAAATTAGCGGAAGCAGGATCCAAAAAATATTTCGCATAGTTATTATTTTATCGTTCAATTGTTAGACGAGGGTAATTCATTGCAGAAACTAAGAAGTGATTTTAGATCGCGTTCCTTTTTGAAATCAATATTATTTTGCTTGATATAAGCGCTAATTGTTGCTTGCTTTTTTGGGTACAAGGTAATTATGGAGAGTTTGTCGGCAGGGTACAATTCCCAGTCCTTCATAAAGAAATATTTATTTTTTTTCTTAAAGGTACGGTCGTAGTCAACAGTATGGTCCTTGAAGTTTTTCCAACTTCGCATGGCAGCGAATTTTGACGATTTGTCTGCTGCCTCTCCATTTTCCACTTGAATATCTAATATTTTAGAAACACCCAACGAAACAGGTGAGTTCAGTAAAACTTCAACATATCCGTGGTAATCATCATGGTGAAATATCTGTTCGTCAATAGTTATATTCTTAATTGTTCCTGGGTTTTTAATTTTCACGGTGTCGCCATTTTTATTGATCACATCCATTTCCCCGGTCAGAAGGTTGTAATTTACAGCTCGCTCAAATAACAATTCGCGGTTATCTTGGAAGGTAATTATTGCATCTTGAAAATTCGGAAAACGATACAGACTATCGCCCCATACTTTTACGATGTTCATTCCACCTTTAACAGAAAGTAATCCTGATGTGTCATGTTCTGGACGCCGGTTTAGCTGATTACAAAAATTTAAAAGTTGGATTAGGTCTTGCGCCCGCGTAAAGTCTATGTGATTTTCTTCAAGGTATGCTTGAATACTTCTCTTATAATCGGGAAATAGCTTGACAATGTTGGTCTTAGTTGCTAGATAAATTTTGTTTTCTTCATCAATAAAGAAGTAGGATCGTGAATTGCTGTAATATCGATCATAGACCGAGGGTCGTCCCCGTACATCCAGATTTACTGAGCCTGAGGGATTCCCGGAGACGTATACCATTTTTTCGGTCCTCAAGCCAGTTAAAACCCCAAGAGAAATGCGGGACTGGTGAAGTATTTCTATATAGCCCTTTTTCGAGTCGTAATAAAAAAGATGCCCACCAATATCAATGAGTTTTATTTCTTTGGATGGTATTACCTGAAGCGTATCACCTTTGTCGGTTATCATGTCCAGGTGCATGGTATAAAGATTATAGTTTAACTTCAGCGTCTTGCTAGGTGAAAACCCGGTACTGAATGTAATTTTTCCTGGTTGAAATTCTGGAAAGCGATAAACACTGTCCCACCAGGGTACTTTGTGTGCATAAGTATGAGCTGGCAGTTTAAGGAGCTGTTCTGATTGGCAATACCCAAACTCATACAGGATACACGTACATAAAAGCATCATGTAAAATGCAGCGGTGGAGCTGCTATTTTTTTCCTGTCGTAGACGTTTAGAAATCCCGAGCCAATGAGTCATAATCTAAATTACTAAAACCCATGAAACAATCACAGACATTCTTCCCGCGGACCAAAGCATTATAATGCGGGCGCCGTTTTCAAAAATTTTGGTTTCGCTCTGTTTTTAGAAAGTTGTTCGTAGGAGTAGGCGATAGCCAGCAACTCGGGTTCACCAAAAGGCTTTCCTATAAAGGAAATACCGAGCGGTAAATCAAAAAGAACACCCATGGGCAATGTAATAGAAGGATAACCGGCAATTGCCGCGGGAGAATATGTTCCATACCCTGTAAAAAAATCTCCATTAACCATATCGGTGCACCAGGAAGGTCCGTTGGAAGGTCCACAGATTGCATCCAAGGAATGTTGCTTAAAAAGACCGTCGATGGCGCCACGTGTGATGGTTAATAATTTGTTGATTGATTCTTTGTACCCTTTGCTATCCAGCCCTTGCAACGCCTGCGAAGATTCCAGAATTTCCTGTTTAAAAAACGGCATGACCTTCGATTCATTTTCCTTGTTAAATCGGATCACATCTTCAAGTGATTTCACCTTGGCATTGGCTTGAGCCAGGTAGCGATTCAAGCCATCTTTAAATTCATATTTTAAGACATCGAATTCCGCACCACCTGCTTCGCGCGTTTTGGTTATCAGATCTACTTCAACTATTTCTGTTCCAGCATCCTTCATTTGTTTTAAAGCCTTTGCCAGCAAGCCATCAACTCCCTCATGAACCTTTAAAAATGTTTTCTCCACGCCGATTCGTTTTCCTTTTAATGCCTTTGCATCTAAGAACTGAGTGTAATCTTTTTGAGACTTTCCCGTACTCCTTACCGTTGCCTCGTCACCCTCGTCAACACCTGCAAGCGCACCCAGGAGAATAGCTGCATCTCTAACAGTTCGTGCCATAGGGCCGGCGGTATCTTGAGTAGCCGAAATCGGAATAATACCTGATCTACTCGATAGGCCTACCGTTGGCTTAATGCCCACAATACCATTGATGGAAGATGGGCATGCTATTGACCCGTTTGTTTCTGTTCCAATGGCGATTGCACAAAGATTAGCCGAGACTGCAACACCAGATCCTGAACTGGATCCGCAGGGATTACGGTCAAGCACGTACGGATTCCGGGTCTGTCCGCCTCGACTGCTCCAACCGCTGGTAGAACGTTCAGAGCGAAAGTTTGCCCATTCACTTAAATTGGTTTTACCCAGCAAGACGGCTCCAGCCTCTCTTAACTTTTTAACAATAAAAGCGTCTTTCGATGCAATGTGACCCTCCAATGCAAGCGACCCAGCTGTTGTCATCATTTTATCGGAGGTATCGATATTATCTTTAATTAGTATTGGGATGCCATGCAAGGGGCCTCTTACTTTGCCTTCTTTCCTTTCTTGATCCATCGCATCTGCAATGGACAGCGCGTCAGGATTTAATTCAATAATTGAATTTAGCGAAGGGCCACCATCATCAATTGCTTTGATCCGGGTTAAGTACATCTCTGTAATAGAATGGGAAGTATATTCTCCAGCTTGCATCTTTTGCTGCAATTCATCTATTGTAATTTCATTCAAACTAAACACGTCGTCTTTCTCATTCTCCTTTTGCAAGCCGACGTCTTTTTTACTGTCCTGAGTACACGAGGAATTAGTTAGTATGGATAATGAAAATCCTGTTAGCGAGCTTTTTAGCAAAAAATTTCTTCTGTTCATGAGGTATAGATTAGCGTATGAAAGTAAGAAATAATTTTGCGCAAGTGGTCGTCTATAAATTATTATGTGAAGCAACATGCGGGGCAGTAAAGGGCGCAAAAACCTCCCGCGAAAAAAATATTTTTGATTTTTTTTTTGTGTTAAAGCCCTTTTCGAATCAATCGTTTGCTCTTTGCCTGGAAATCGAGTGCATGGGTCGTTTTAGACCCTATGATACTTAAAAACATGTTGTTATACCGACTGATAGGGTATTTTTTAACCCAACATATCCCATAAATTGGGTTAAATCTTACCTATTAACCTAAATTTTAATCTATGAAGAAACTAGTACTAACATGCTTTTTGTTAGCGCTTACGGTAGCGCTATGGGCACAGGAGCGATCTGTTTCCGGAAAGGTCACATCCTCTGAGGATGGGTCAGCACTTCCGGGAGTGAACGTCCTACTACAAGGAACAACTATTGGCACGGTAACCGACTCCAAAGGAGACTACAGTGTATCCGTACCTTCAGGTGGCGGAAAGTTGACATTTACTTTCATCGGCCTGGCAACTCAAGAAATTGAAATTGGAGATCGAACTAGTATTGATGTTTCGATGGTCGCAGATGTTACCCAACTGACAGAACTAATTGTGACTGCGCAAGGTATCCTGAAAACCAAGAATGAACTTTCTTATGCCGCTCAGACTGTCTCAGGGGAGAACCTAAGCAACACCCGGGACGGCAATTTCATGAACGCATTTTCCGGAAAAGTGGCCGGTGTGCAGGTTCAAAAAAACAATAGCATGGGAGGCTCTACGAACGTAATCATTCGTGGCTTCAAATCTCTTACGCAAAATAATCAGGCTTTGTTTGTTGTGGATGGTGTTCCTATTGATAACTCAACAAATAATGTTAATCTCGTTTCAACCTCAACTGCGAGTGCAGGTTATGACTTTGGTAACGCCGGCGCTGATATTAACCCGGATGATATTGAATCTACAACTGTATTAAAGGGGCCTGCGGCAACTGCCCTGTATGGCTCACGTGCATCTAATGGCGTAATTTATATCACCACTAAAAAAGGACGCAAAAAGGGTTTGGGTGTAACCTTAAATACCGGTGTCACTTTCGGTATGGTGGATAAAACTACCATGCCGAAGTACCAAAAAGAGTATGGTGGAGGATATGGAAAGTATTATGGTCCGGGTGGGGATGGTTATTTTGATGAAGCCGATGTGGATGGCGATGGCGTTGACGATTTCATTGTCCCCACATATGAAGATGCTTCCGTAGGTGCACCCTTTGATCCTAATTTAATGGTGTATCAATGGGATGCCTTTGGAGATCCCACAAGCCCTACATATTTACAAAAGACGCCTTGGGTTGGAGCAAAAAATGACCCTACAGATTTTTTTGAAACGGCTGTTACATATAACAATAGTGTAACCATAGACGGGGGAAGTGAAAAAGGATTCTTCAAGCTAGGGTACACGCGGAGCGAGGAAAATGGTATCCAGCCTAACGGCAAGCTCCTTAAGAACTTCGTTAACTTCACAGCATCCTACGAAATTGTTAAAAACCTAACCGCTACAGGATCAATTAACTTTACCGATCAGCAAGGACGGGGCCGTTATGCCATAGGATACGGTGGAAATAATAATATCTCCAGTTTTCGTGAATGGTGGCAAGCAAATGTGGATGTAAAGGACCTGGAAGCTGCTTATAAGCGAACGAAACAAAATACTACATGGAACTGGTCAAGCGGCTTGCCAAACGAAACAGGTTTGATCTATTGGGATAACCCCTATTTTGCCAACTATGAAAACTACTCCAGCGACAGTCGGCTGCGCTATCTTAGCTATATGAAGCTCGATTACAAAATAACGGACTGGCTGAACGCAATGGGACGAATATCCCTGGATTCCTACGATCAGATTCAGGAAGAACGTACGGCGGTAGGCAGCATTGTACTTCCTGCGGGAGAATATTTTAGACGGAACCGTTCGTTTAAGGAGTTTAATTATGATTTCCTTCTTACGGCCGACAAGAAGGTAAGCGATGATTTCGCTTTGAGAGGAACCGTTGGGGTGAACATTCGCAGAACTACGATAACGGGTATAGACGCAGAAACAAACGGAGGCCTTACCGTACCTAAGATATACGCCTTATCAAATTCTATAAATCCCATTGAAGCTCCCGTGGAATTCTATAGTGATAAGCAGGTGAATGGTTATTTTGCTGATGCTGAGGTCGGATACAAAGACTTCTTGTTCCTTAACGGATCGATCAGAAATGATATATCTTCGACTTTACCCAAAGGCGATAATTCCTATTTCTATTATCAGGGTTCCACAAGTTTTGTATTCAGTGAGCTCATAGGGGAAAATCCAGTTTTTACCTATGGTAAGCTCCGCGCGAATTATGCAGAAGTTGGTGGCGATGCTCCCTTTAATAAGTTGGCTGATCAGTATGACAAGCAAACTTCTTTCGGCGCCGTCCCATTGTTTTCTGTACCAAATGAAAAGAACAATGACAAATTGATGCCTGAAAGGACCAAAAGTTATGAGTTCGGTACCGAGATGAATTTTTTTGACGGACGAATCGGATTTGATGTAAATTATTTTAATTCCAAGACAGTCGATCAGATCATACCGGTAGCTGTGTCAACGGGCACAGGGTACCTCTCCAAGTATGTAAATGCCGGAACAATGGAAAACAAGGGATGGGAAGTAACGCTTACCGGATCGCCCCTTAATACAAAAGGTTTAAAATGGGATGTCAGTGTAAACTGGACGCGAATTCGCAATAAGATCACGGAGCTTTACGGTGATGTGACTAATCTGACAGTTGGGACTTTCCAGGCAAGCGGTTCCAGCAACGCTCCTTTAAACGGAACATTCGGAACACTTTATGGCACGGATTACATATATACCAATGGGCAGCCAACAGTCAATCAAACGACGGGCCGTTACATGCGCACAACAACGGTGACTAATCCGATAGGAAGCATCCAGCCGGATTGGACGGGTGGTGTACAAAACACGTTGACCTATAAGAATGTTGCGCTTAGTTTCCTGGTCGATGCCAAGTATGGCGGAGATGTTCTTTCAATTGATATGTACTACGGCCTGGCTACTGGTCTTTATGAAGAGGGTGCCGGACTCAACGAGCTAGGTAATCCGGTGAGAAGTCCTCGCGACGAAGACGGTGGAATTTTGCTTCCTGGTGTAGATCCTGACGGCAATCCGAACCAGATAAGGCTAAATATGCTGGACTATCCTATGAATGGAACTCAGACAACCGGCCCGACGCATAAATATGTTTATGATGCGAGCTATGTAAAATTAAGAGAAGTTTTGCTGACTTATTCCCTACCATCAACGCTGATGGCGCGGCTTGCTCCTTTACGTAGTGTTTCCATTTCCGCAGTGGGAAGAAATTTGTGGATCATTCATAAAAATCTTCCTTATGCAGATCCAGAAGATAACCTGGGAGCCGGCAACATACAGGGTATACAGGTTGGAAGCTTACCCAGCGTCAGAACTGTTGGTTTTAATGTAAAAGCTACATTTTAAATTTAATGAGTATGAAAAAGAAAATAATACAACCCCTTTATATTCTCGTTCTCTTTCTGGCCACTTCGTGTCTGGAGGATGTTACTTCGCTGAATAAAAATCCTAAAGCCTATCAGTCAGGCACGGTCCCTGCCGGTCCTTTTTTCAGTAACGGCACGCGGAATCTTGTTGATGCCATGACCTATGGAACCAAGGATTTCTCGCCGGGAATTACGTTTAAGATACTAAGCCAGCAGTTTGCTGAGACAACGTATTTTGATGCCAGCAGCTATAACCTAACCAACGTAGGTAATAGTTTTTGGGTATCCTTATATCGTGATGTGCTGCTTGATTATAAGGAGGCAAAACAGATAATTGCCAAGAATCCTACTTTATATCCGGAAGTGGATCAGAATCAACTGGCCATTTTAGAGATTATGGAAGTTTATGTGTATTCACTAATAGTGAATACATATGGTGATATACCTTATTCAGATGCAGTGGATGCTGGTTTAAAGTCTGAAGCCCTTGATCCGGATAATCTTACACCTGCTTATGACGACGCTGCGTCAATATATAGTGATTTGTTCACACGATTGGACGCTGCGTTAGCAGCCTTTGATGAAGATGCAGATAGTTTTGGTGATGCTGATGTAATTTACGGAGGAGACATAGCGGCCTGGTCGAAGTTTGCTAACTCATTGAAATTAAAGATGGCGCTTACACTGGCAGATGTTGATGCTGCAAAGGCCAAATCAATTGCTGAAAGTGCTGCACCTAATGTGTTTGAGTCGAATGATGATAATGCTCTTTTAGTTTATTTGCCAGTTACGCCAAATACAAATCCAATTTGGGTTAATTTGATTCAAAGCGAACGGGAAGACTTTGTTGCTTCAAACACGATGATGGAGTTGATGCAAAGTTCTGCTGTTGATGATCCAAGAATTCCATTGTACTATACGGTTGACAATGCGGGTGGTTACTCCGGTGGAATTTACGGAAGAAGTAATTCATACGTTACCTATTCCAAAGCCGGGGAAAAAATGACAGAAGAAGAATGGCCCGGTGTGTTATTGGATTATGCAGAAGTGGAGTTCTACCTGGCTGAAGCAGCACAGCGTGGTTTTGCCGTTGGTGGAACTGCTGAAAGTCACTATGTCGCAGGTATTAAAGCCTCTATGGATTATTGGGGGGCATCGAATGTAACAGCATTCCTGGCAGATCCCAGTGTCGCTTTTGCAACAGCCTCGGGAACAGGTCTTCAAAAAATTGCCAAGCAAAAATATATTGCACTGTTCAACCGCGGATTAGAGGCATGGACTGAATACAGAAGGTTTGACTACCCTGCATTCAAAGTGCCTCCTGTTACCAACGGTGACTTCCCGATCCGGTATACTTATCCAAACTCAGAGCAAACTTCGAATGGTGGAAATTATACAGCCGCTGCTGCGGCTATTGGCGGAGATGTCGTAACTAATAAGGTGTTTTGGGATATTAAGTAATTTACAATAGTGTTTAGTTAAAGAGGCTGCGGTATGCAGCCTCTTTGATTAACAGCTAACATAATTTTTTTTATGCAAAGCCAATCACCCGATTTGTCATCGTAAACACTAACCTGTAGACGCTAACCTATAGTTTAACAAAATGAATAGACGAAGGTTTTCCGTCCCTTCATCAATTCCGCTAATAATTTTACCCATCTACTATCGTACCGGTATATAAAAATCCGCATCCAGCGGAGATGTTTAATAACGGAGAAGACTTTATCTATAACCAGTTCTAAATGCGATTTTAAAATAGTTGCTTATCATTAGCGTTGGAATTCCTATTCTCGGCTTCTCAATTAAGGTGCCACATTGAAATAATTTACAGCTGACTTAAAAATACCCGATTGACATAGTATATTAAAAAAATAATGAACGACATTGAACAGATTCGTTCGAAGTCGGGCAGTATTTACAATAATTTAAACGATCAATGGGGCAGTCACGCTACTTTACATTTTCAGATTCTTATTTGAAAAATTTTACACTCCAGGTCTTCATGCATTTCGGCGTACCTGAAAAAGATGCCACGCAAGCGGCCGACGTTTTATCCAAAGCGGATCTGCGGGGGATCGATTCCCACGGTGTGGCACGCCTTCGGACGTATGTAGATATGTTTAAGATTGGCCGAATCAATCCCAAACCTAATATCAAAATAGTGCGCGAAAAGAAAAGCATCGCCACCGTGGATGGCGATAGCGGACTGGGACTGGTTGTAGGGCCGAAGGCAAACGAAATAGCCATGGACAAAGCCGCACAATTCGGTTCCGGATGGGTGAGTGTATGTAACACAAACCACTATGGAATCGCTTCGTATTATTCATTGAAGGCCCTGGAGCGCGATATGATTGGTTGGTCGATGACCAACTCTTCACGCATAGTTGTTCCGTTGTGGGGTGCAGAAAGACGATTAGGAACTAACCCAATAGCGATTGCTTTTCCAGGTTTTAAAAATCCCCCAATTGTTATTGACCTTGCTACCAGTGTGGTGGCTTTTGGTAAAGTGGAAATTGCAAAGCGTGCAGGGAAAGCAATTCCCGAAGGATGGATAATCAATAAAGATGGAAAGACTTCTACAAATCCCGAAGATGTTTACAGCGGTGGATTGTTACCATTAGGAGCAACGCGTGAGATGGGCGGTCACAAAGGATATTGCCTCTCTGCTATGGTCGACATTCTAAGTTGCGTACTCAGCGGCGCGAACTGGGGACCCTTTGCACCACCCTTTGCGATATTCGAAGAAGCCCCTAAGGAAAGTGTTGGAAAAGGCATCGGGCATTTTTTTGGAGCTATGGAAATCGATGGGTTTGAAGAGGTGGAAGTTTTCAAAAAAAGGATCGACCATTGGATAGAGGTATTCAGAAATACTAAACCGATTCCAGGGCAGGAAGCTGTTCTTATACCGGGTGATCCGGAGCACAAAGCTGAAAAGGTGCGTTCGATGGAAGGTATACCTATAATTCAAGCAGTGGTTGATGATTTAGAGCAAATCGCTAAGGAAACGGGAATTGCATTTACCGTGGATAGGTGATCCAATTGCTGAAAACGGATACACATATCATGAATATGCTTATCACATTTGCCTATTGTTTTTTGGATAAAATCAGTTGTGCTAGCCTACCTACGATAGTGTGTGAATATGTTGATTCCCTGAAGATAAGTGGCCAGTAGACAGTCCGTTTCCGAACAGGTAAGCACGCACCTGAACAATGCATCACCCGAGATTCCTGGAAATGGACTTAAAAATACAGGTTTCTGTATTGGTCTGAATTTGGAGTATCTGTTTGCGACCTTCATCCTCTTAGAACCTTGTGCTTGAAAAGATTAAGGTTTAAAATCCGATTTAAACCTAATAACCATGTTTAAAAACTTAAGAATTGCATTCCGCTATTTACTCAAGCACAAAGAGTATTCACTGATTAATATAGGAGGGCTGTCCTTCAGCATGGTGTGTGTATTCTTTATAGCCCTTTATCTATATGACGAACTTAGCTTTGATCGGTTCCACACCGACCCCGATAGGATTTTCCGTGTAATCGAAAACACCACTAGCGACACCGGCGAAGAGATAGACAGGGCAAGCGTTGCTTTATTGCTGTCGTCTATTCAGAACGAGATACCACAGGTAGAGAAAACCGTGAAGTTTACTCAATTTGGCAGGCGGAATATATCAAATGACGAAAACACAAATGTTTTCCACGAAGACATACCCTATACAGAGCAAACTTTTTTTGAAATTTTCAATTATCCTCTGCTGCGCGGCGACCGTACAACACTTCTGAAAAATGCTTATTCGGTGGTCCTTACCCAGTCCATGGCCGAGCGGATTTTCGGCACCATTGAAGTTGTCGGGAAGACCGTCCATTTGGTAGGGGTAGATCAGCCTTTCCTTGTAACGGGTGTTCTTAAAGACTTTCCTTCAAATACGCATCTGCAATTCAATATGCTTTTCTCGATGGAAAGTCTGGCTTCGGACGATGGGTATAAGCGGCTTCTAGCCAGTGATTGGAGTTCAGACTACTTTTCTATTTATTATAAACTGAACCAGGGAGCAAACGAAAGTGAGGTTTCTAAGAAGGTAACTTCACTGGTTAAAACAAAACGCCCTGAAAATGCAATGCCTTTCCGGTTCTGGTTGCAACCTATCCAGGATATTCATTTTCATTCGGCACAAATCAGGGATGGGTATAATGCACGGCCAGGTGAAATTTATTACGTGTACATTTTTGCTACTGTCGGACTGTTCGTACTCATCATTGCATGCGTAAATTACATTAACCTTTCCACGGCCTTCTCAATGACGCGAGGTAAAGAAGTCGGCGTAAAAAAAGTGGCAGGAGCATACCGCTCTCAACTTATTACTCAATTTATCACGGAGTCCACATTCATTGCATTGACATCTGTTACGATTGCTTTGTTCTTTGTCAATATTTTACTCCCAGCATTCAACGAGTTCACTGGAAAAACAATTGAGATAGACCTCCTTCTTCGCCTTCCGTCTATTTTCATCCTTGTCGCTTTTGCCTTGGCAGTAGGTATTCTGTCGGGAAGTTATCCTGCTTTTTATCTTTCTAAATTGAAACCGGTCCAAGCGATCAGAGGTTTTTCAGTAAACACACAAAGTTCTGTGTGGATGAGAAAAGGATTGGTGGTCTTTCAATTTGCACTTTCGATTACATTGATCATTGCTTCCATCACCGCCTACCAGCAAATTCAATTCATTCGCAATAAGAATCTGGGATTTAACCAGGAGCAATTGGTGGTGCTGGACATTAACAGCGGCAAAGTGAGGAGGGGTTCTGAAACCATCAAAACTGAACTTGCCAGGATACCTGCTACAAAAAGTGTAACGCTAACCTCACGTGTGCCAGGAGAATGGAAAAACCTCCTTCAGGTTAGTATGACAACAGCAGACAATCCGAAAGGCTCTCGTCCCTTTTTAATTGGAGCGGACGAAGATTTCCTGGCAACTTTTGAAATTGATTTGCTGAGCGGACGAAATTTCCTTCCAGGTAAGGCGGATTCCTCATCTATTCTTATTAATGAAACAGCTGCCAGTCTTTTTGGGATAAGCGAGCCCGGCGATCAGGTAACTATCTCTTCCCTCTCAGATGAACCTCTTGTCCATCCATATCATGTTACTATTATTGGCATCGTAAAAGATTTTCATTTCCAAAGCCTCCATCAGAAAATTGCTCCTCTCGTAATCGCTTATCGTAGCAATCCCATTCAGTCAATCGATTATTTCACTGTCAGATTGTTGCCCAGTAACTTAGAAACCACGCTGAAAGCAATGGAGAAAGTAATTAAACAAATAGACCCCGACCACCCTTTGGAATACAACTTCCTGGACGACCGCCTGGCTGATTTTTACAGCGAAGATTTGAAACGAAGTAAGCTTTTTGGCATGGCCGCTTTCGTATCGATAGCGCTCGCGTGTCTTGGCCTGTTTTCACTTGCCTCTTTCAACACCGAACAACGAACCAAAGAGATCGGAATTAGAAAAGTACTAGGCGCATCAGTAGCTCAAATTACATTGCTCTTGTCGAGAGATTACGTGAAGCTGGTAGCGATTGGTTTCCTGGTAGCGGCACCTCTTTCCTTTTGGGCATTGAAAGGATGGCTTGCCTCTTTTGCATACCGCATTGAAATTGGAGGAATGATACTGCTGGCGGCCGGGATTCTATCCATTGCTATTACCTTGTTGACTGTTGGATATAAATCAATACGAGCTGCATTAGAGAACCCGGTTAAAAATTTAAGAGCAGAATAATAAAATGGATTTACTGCAGATTTCCTCAAATGAATAGATAGAACAATAGATATTAAAACGATGCTGCTCAACTACCTAAAAATTGCCTTACGAAATCTTTTCCGAAATAAATTTTACTCCTTTACCAATATCGTTGGACTGGCGCTTGGCTTAGCCTGCGTTTTTCTCATTCTCCAATACCTCAAGCAAGAGATAAGCTATGACCGCTTTCATGTGAAGGGCGAGAACATTTACCGGGTGAGTTGGGAAGATGACAATCCTCAAACACGAACACCACATCCCTTAGCACAAGCGCTGGTACAAGATTTCCCTGAAGTGGAAAGCGCCGTGAGTCTTACACCCCTCTGGGGAGTTGGTCTCACACGAGAAACTTTCTCTATTCGTAATCTGGAAAAAGATATCCGGTTTGATGAAAGGAATATCATCGCCGTTGACACCACCTTTTGGAATGTGTTCACCTTTCCATTGATCAAAGGTGACCAGAAAACAGTATTGAAAAATCCTGCTGGAGGAATACTCCTTTCTGCCTCAATGGCAAAAAAATATTTTGGTGAAGAAGATCCTATTGGCAAACAATTGGCCGTGAATGAGGATAACCAGCTGATTGAAGTCGTGGGTGTGTTTGAGGATGTTCCACAAGCCTCTCATATTCATTTTGATTTTCTTGTCTCCTACGTCAGAGAGAAAGCTCAGGAGGATCCGGAAAGTCAATATTATACATGGAATGATTTCGGTCATTATAATTATATCCGCCTCAAACCGGGCACTGACGCAAGACAGCTTGAAGCTAAACTCAACGGTTGGTTGAGAAAATATGTGGATGTTTCCGATGAAGATTTTCGTGCATTGAGTGAACGGAATTTTGGCTTGCGCCTTCAGCCGCTAACGGATATTCACTTGCACTCTCACTTACGTTGGGAACTGGAACCCAACGGCTATGTGGCTTATGTGTACATGATGACCGCGGCAGCCTTGCTCATCCTTATCATTGCTTGTGTCAACTTTATCAACCTGACCACTGCGCAATCCGCTGAACGCTCCAAGGAAATAGGGATAAGAAAATCACTGGGTGCGTTCCGCCGCCAGCTTGCCCTTCAGTTCACGGGCGAGTCGCTGGTAATTAGCACCCTCGCGATGATATTGTCCATGATCTTCATCCAGCTTGCCCTTCCATTCTTTGCTGCTGTCACCGGACGAACATTGGAAATGGACTACTTCTTTTTTGTCCTGATGCTGGGAGGGTTGAGCCTGATCACGGGTATTGTTGCGGGTGCTTTTCCTTCATTTTATCTGGCTTCAGTTAAACCTGGCCTGATCCTAAAAGGAAAATTTTTACAAAATCCACGGGGTATCAGTTTCCGACAGGCCTTTACGGTATTACAGTTCTTTTCTTCAATGATACTAATCACCAGCAGCGTCATTATCTACAATCAACTGAACTTTATCCAGCATAAAGAACTCGGCTTTAGTCAGGAAGAAGTTGTCGTCATTCCAATAAAGGACGGTGACGCCATCAATCCCAAACTCGAGGAACTACGCAGTGAATTGCTACGCATACCGGGAATCAAGGCTGTCTCGGCTGCTTCAAATATTCCGGGACGTCCGTTTAGCCAGAACCCTGTATTCCCAACCAGGGCTCCTCAATTACGCATAGCGGCGTCCGAAGCTCTCATTGATTATGATTTCTTCAACGTACTGGGTATTGAATTTTCTGAGGGTAGGGCGTTCGCGAAGGAAAATCCGGCGGACCGTGACGCCTTTATCATCAACGAAACGGCTGCGAAAAACCTATATCCGAATGGAGCGATCGGAAAAGAATTCACATGGGATTTCGATGAAGGACTTATCAATGGAACTGTGATAGGTGTCGTAAAAGACTTCCACTTTCAGTCCTTGCATGAGCCTGTGAAGCCGCTGCTTTTTCGATTAATGCCGTGGTATAATTATGTACTGGTGAAAATGAACACAAAGGATTTTCCAAACACACTAAGGTCAGTTGAAACCACCTGGCAGAAATTTGATGACCGCTTTGGATTCGAATTCTCCTTCCTTGCTGACCAGTTGAATCAGCAATATGCGCTGGAAAAAAATATGGCTGCAGTGCTTACCGCCTTTTCAGTGATCGCAATAGCTATTGCAAGTTTCGGATTGCTCGGCATAGCCGCACTGACATTCAGACAGAAGACCAAAGAAGTAAGTATCCGCAAAGTGTTGGGTGCAACCATGGCAGGATTGATGGTGCTACTGATAAAAGATTTCACCCGCATCGTACTGATTTCTATTGCTCTGGCCACACCGCTGGTCTGGTGGGTTATGAGTCAGTGGCTGCAGAATTTTACGTTCCGTGTTGAGATCAATCCATTGGTCTTTGTCGGCTCAGGAATCGTACTCATCATAATCGCCTGGGGAACGTTGAGCTTTTTGGCGTGGAGAATTGCCCATGTGAATCCAGCGGAGACACTGAGAAGTGAATGAGATAAAAGATAATTAATTTTTAGCCAACGTTATGATATCCTTTCCTTCTATAACTTTCTTTTTGTATCCATTATTTACAATATGGATCATACTTAATCCGAGGTCTTTTAATGTACAAAACCCATAAGGAAATAAAGCCCTTCCAATTGGAAATAGCCAACTAACATATCGGTAATATTTTAATGTATTTTTTAACCCTTTGGTAGGCTTAATAAAACCAGGACGAAATGCAAATACCTGTTTGAAAGGCAATTTCATCAAATCATTTTCTGTTTTCCCTTTTACCCTGGCCCACATTGACCCGCCTTTTTCACTGCTATCCGTTCCTGCACCGGAAACATAACAAAACGTCATGCCGGTATTGAGTTTACTCAATGTTTCCGCTATGTGTAAGGTGAGCGTGTACGTTAGTTTATAATAGGCGTCTTCTTTCAAACCAATGGATGAAACTCCTAAACAGAAAAAGCAGGCATTGTAGCCAACTAATTGATTTTCGATTGAAGAAAAATCAAAAAAATCCGAATGGATTATTTCCTTGAGTTTTGAATGCGTGTAACCGCAAGGTTTTCTATTGATTACCAAGACGGCTTCCACTTGAGGATGCAACAAGCATTCGTGCAATACGCCCTCACCAACCATTCCAGTAGCACCTGTTATAATCCCTCTGATTTTATTTTTATCCATGTTTTTATTTCTTGCTGGTAAGAGGTTGAACGCAATTAAAACAGTTGGTTTATACAGTCATAGAGATAATAACTTATATGTTTTATTATCTCTTTTTGTTTTAAGGAAATTAAGTTTTTGTAGGCTGAGGCTTCATATGCGCTGAACATTATAGAACAGTGCTACCGACGAAGTACATACAAAAGTAAGAAATTAGCAGTGTAAGTTTTGGGAATTTAAAAGGATGTCTGCTTTCAGAAAAGAACAAGTGTTGTGTCAACTTAATGATGTCGTGTTTCCGAAGCCATGAGTCCCGAGCTATGAGCAGTTTCTCAAGGCTCAAAGCTCCTAGCTCAAAACTGGTTTTAGATACGTCAAAACCCTGTTGACATGGCACTAGTAGTCTTTATCACAGGGACGTCGCTTCCGGCGCATGTTGCAAAACGAACGCTCATGTAAAACCATACCGGTCTAGAACTAAATTTTACTAAATTCAGCAGAAAAAGCATCACTGTAAATCTTCTACCTATGTCAAACTCTATTAACCGAAGTGAATTCATTCGCCGAGTATCCCTTGCTAGTGGTAGCTTTATGTTGTCGCCATATGTTGCTTCCAGCGCTAACTTCTTTAAGGGCGCACCTAACACGAAAGTAGTGTTGGGCATCATGGGCACGAACAGCCGGGGCATGTTCCTTGCAAAGGCCTTTGCCAAACTTCCCAATGTTGAAGTGGCTTACATCTGCGATCCCGACGCAACCGTATTGGCGAAAACGATAAATGAAATTGCTACTCTGACCGGCAAAAAGCCAGTAGGTTTTGCCGATATCCGCAAAATGCTGGAAAAGAAAGATTTTGATGGACTGGCCATTGCTGCACCGGATCACTGGCATACACCGGCTGCAATCATGGCATTGCAAGCGGGGAAGCATGTGTATGTAGAAAAACCTTGCAGTCACAATCCTCAGGAAGGCGAAATGCTGGTAGAAGCCACGAATAAGTACAAGAAATTTGTACAGATGGGAAGTCAACGGAGAACTTTTAGCAACGTGAGAGATATGATGGCAAAAATGAAAAACGGTGTTATTGGCCGTGTTTATTTTGCCAGGGGATGGTATGTAAATAACCGTAAAACTATAGGTAAAGGAGTTGTGGCACCTGTACCAGCCAACCTGAATTATGATCTGTGGCAGGGTCCCGCACCCCGCAAAGAATACCGGAGCAACCTAATTCATTACAACTGGCATTGGTTCTGGCATTGGGGAACGGGGGAAGCATTGAACAACGGTACGCATGAGCTCGATGTTATGCGCTGGGGACTCGGTGTCGACTATCCTACTAAAGTGGTTTCCGCCGGAGGGCGGTTTCATTTTCAGGATGACTGGGAAACACCGGATACACAAACGATAACATACAATTTCCCCAACAACACGGCGTGTACGTGGGAGGGACGTAGTTGCAATGGTTATGACTCAGAGGGCAGCGGCCGTGGTGTCATATTTTACGGTGAGAAAGGAACGTTGGTCTATCCGGGGGCTAACAGTTATAAAATTTTTGACAACGACAAGAATACATTGATTGAAGAAGTTAAAGATAACACCCCGTTTGATGCCACAAATAAAGTAAGCCCGTTCGAATCATTGGATTCCTCACACCTTCTAAACTTTGTAGAGGCCATCCGGGAGAACGAAAAAATAAATGCACCGATCCTGGAAGGACATAAATCGACCCTGCTTCCCCAACTGGGTAACATTGCATTCAGGACAGGCAGAACATTAAACTGCGATCCTTCAAATGGTCATATCTTAAACGACAAGGAAGCCATGACACTCTGGAGCCGGGAGTATGAAAAAGGCTGGAACGTTAATGTTTGAATTTTATAAGTTGAACTACAATCTAAAAATCTTATCACCTATGAAGCTATCAATCCCTTTTTTTCTGCTGTTTCTATTAGTACAGGTCGCCTGTGCACAGCCGTTTGGTAAGACTTTGAAAGAAACGCCGGGAATTGTTTCTTATACGTATCGAAATAGTTTTCAAAAAGATGTTGCGGCGACATTGGATACCATTAAGAGACTTGGCATTACCAATATTGAATTTTCTAATCTTTTTGGTAAGACAGCGAAAGAAGTAAGGAGTTTGCTGGATGAGCGAGGAATGCGATGTACTTCTTTTGGTGTCAGCTATAATGAATTGGTTGACAAGACGGATGAAGTAGGTGAGAATGCAAAAACGTTGGGAGCATCGTATGTGCGGGTAGCCTGGATTCCGCACGAAGGTCCCTTCACTCCTGAAATGACAAAAAAAGCAGCAGACGATTTTAATAAAGCGGGAAAAATTTTAAAAGAAACTCACGGCCTAACATTCTGTTACCATAATCACGGGTATGAATTTGTGCCGTATAATAAGGGAACTTTGTTTGATTATCTCGCAGCCAATACTGACCCGGCTTTTGTAAGTTTTGAAATCGATATTTTATGGGCTCATCTTCCAGGCTATGATCCCGCAGAGCTAATAAAGAAATATGGTCCGAGATTCAAGCTTATGCATGTCAAAGATGTCCGAAAAGGAATCAAGGGAGATGCAAGCGGTAAGATATCCACCGATAGCAATGTAGCCTTAGGTACCGGGCAGATTGATATTGCTAAGGTGATGAAAGCTGCAAAAAAATCAGCTATTCAATACTATTATATTGAGGATGAAAGCAATGCTGTAAATACGCAAGTGCCTGTCAGTCTTATCTATCTGAAAAGTCTTTAACAGGTCATAAGACTTCAAGAAACTTAATGCAATTTAGGTAACGATGTAAAAGAAGGCCGGTCAGGTAACATTGACCGGTCTTTGTTGTTTTAAGCTTCGATGGATTTGACAACGCAAATTATATGGCTCTTTATCTTAGCAATTCCTATTGCGTGCGTTGCATGGACCGTTACACATGAGGAAGTTTTTAGGGAGCCCAGGGAATTTTGCATTAAGAAATCGGAGAATTCTAAAACGTTTGCGACAAGAAAATTTTTTTATCTGTTTACGTGTGAGTATTGCTTCAGCCACTATGTAACCGTATTTTTTTTATTTATTACCCAGTATAAATTATTGATGGACAACTGGAGTGGTTATCTCATTGCAGGCTTTGCACTCGTTTGGATAGCCAATTTATACATGAGCCTATACGCTTTCATACGCATTGATATTAAAAAGGAACGGATCATTGCCCAAAAGGAAGAGCAGTCCCTCGATTAACAATTCCGTTCCCAACGTTCACAATAACATTTTGGCTACATTGCAATCTTCTTGATAATTTTAATGGTGATTGTTAACCTGTCTTTTTTTCTAAGATGAACAATCAGAAGCATTACGCTGCTGCCATTTCCGCATTTGTAATTTGGGGGTTTTTCGCCCTTCCATTGAGAGCTTTACAGGATTATTCTGCTGGCGAAATTCTCTATTTCAGGATTTTGTTTTCGGCTGCCATCTTATTACTGATAATTTTTATTTTTAAGCGCAAAGACTTGATAGATAATTGGCGCTTATTCACTGCGTTGCCTAAGTCTCAAAAATACATGGTCGTTATGCTAACGCTAGCGGGAGGGATTTTATTAACGGGCAATTGGCTTACTTTTATCTATATTGTAAATGCAATAAATATTAAAACTGCGTCATTCTCATACCTTATTTGTCCGGTGATTACAGCCGTTTTAGGATACGTATTGATACAAGAGAGACTTTCAACCTTGCAATGGGTTTCAGTCGGCCTATGTGCAGCGAGTTGTATTTTAATGGGACTGAATTCTGCGTTGGAGTTAGGATATAGTTTTTTAACAGCTAGTACCTATGCCTTGTATTTAATAACTCAGCGAAAGAATCAGGGTTTTGACAGGATCATCATGCTTTGTATTCAAGTATTGTTTTCACTCTTTCTCTTGAATTGTATGTACGGCTATCTGATCCAGGCAATTCCTGACTCAACCGAATTTTACAGTATTATTTTGGTGATTGCGCTGCTGTTCACCGTGCTTCCGCTATTCCTGAATCTTTTTGCCTTGAATAAAATAAACTCAGCAACCATTGGCATTTTGATGTACCTCAATCCCTTAATTAATTTTACGATGGCCTTTTTTGTTTTCAAGGAACAGATAAGCTCCTTACAGTTGGTAGGCTATTCTATTATTATTGTTGCGTTAATTCTGTTTAACTATCCTCATTTTAAAAAAATACAACGCGCCGTGGAGCGAACGTAGCACATGTATCATGTATCTAAAAACAGCTTTGAGCGAGGAGCTATGAGCCTTGAGAACCTGCTAGCTCAAAGCTCGTAGCTTAATATCAAATTCCATTTTTTATGTTCATAAGATCAATCATGAGATTGAATGCATCCATGGACGAAGGATTGTTTAATTTCAAAGGCTTTACAATGTAACCGGAGACTCCCAATTCCTTAGCTGCCATACGGTCTATTTTTTCGTCAGAAGTGGTGATGATAAAGCATTTCAAATCCCGTAAGGTTTCGTTTTTGCGGACAGCACTTAGAAATTCCAGGCCATTCATTTTAGGCATGTTGATATCAATTAATGCAATGTCGGGTTTTATATCAAGATGGCCATCATTGCCCTTTAAAATCTGAAGTGCCTCCTCACCATTCTTAGCTACTACCATATTGTTTAATATGTTCATCTTGTCCAAGGTGCGTTTTACATCTACGACATCAAGATTGTCATCTTCTACCAATAAAATATTTACAACTTTATTCATATTATTTATTTAGGCCATGTAAACGAAAAAATTGCGCCCTTGCCTTCCTCAGAGCTAAGCTGAATTGATTGGTTTCTGTCATCCAGAATTTTTTTCACAATTGCCAAGCCTACTCCGTTGCTCTCTAAGCTGTCACGCTCCTGTAGCGTTTGGAAAATTACAAAAATTTTGTGATGATAGTTTTTCGATATTCCGGGACCATCATCCTGGACAAAAAATTCATAGTGTGAAAGATGTTCAAGGTGATATATTTTAATTTCTCCGTGGTTCTGATGATGGTATTTGATTGCATTACCAATGAGGTTCGAAAAAATTTGGAGCAGTGGAAGCTTTTCCGTGTAAATCGCCGGAAGTTTAGGGTGAGTTTTGATAGTGAACCCATTGGGGATAGGCAGGGTTTCGATTACCTCATTGATCAAATCGTTCAAATCAAGATATTCGGTGTCTTGCTTTTCTTTACCTACCCGCGCGTATGAAAGTATTCCACGAATTAAATTTTCACCCCGTACCAATCGGCCTTTAATAATCTGAAGATATTCATACACTTTAGGCGAGAGTTCGGATGCATGATCTTCTTCGATCCACGAGACCACGTTATCAATTCCCCGCAAGGGAGCTTTCAGATCGTGCGAAACTATATGTGCAAATTGGTCAAGCTCTTCGTTCTTTCTCTTTAAAAGAGCAAAATTTTCCTTTAGCACTTTCGCCATGTTGTTTAAGGAGCGCCCCAAGTTAGCCAATTCATCTTTTCCCGACTCCTTCGTATATACTTCATAGTTACCTAGTGCGATTTCATTAGCCATTGTAACCATTAATAAAATTCTGGAGGATATTCGATATGCCAGGAAGATTGCTACTATTGAACCTGCAATAACGGATAATGTTGTAAGATAGAAGGAAATCCTTCTGGTACGCTGTACCGATTCATCTAATATTTTTGTTCGTATGTCGCGGCTCGTGTATTCATTATTGATAAATTCCCGTAGGAGTATTTGTAGCTGACGGTTTAGATATCGTTCGGAACCAGCGTTCAATTTTTCACGGTATAATTTATTGAAGCTAACAAGGCTGCTGTCGGAGTTATCCGCTAATTTTTTCGCCGCTATCAATGGTTTTGAGAAATTATCAAGCCATTGATTGTTGATTGCGCGAATGTTTACAAGCATCAAACGTTGCGCTGAGGTATCGGAAAGAATCGGGGAAAGTTCTGAGAGAATAGTTTCATTCTCGGTCTTCGCTGAATCGTAAGCCTGGATAAAATAATTTTCACCTGTAAAAAGATATCCCCTTAATCCGCTGATCATATTTAGAATATTCCGCTGAAACCGATTACTATTCCGGATGATGGTAGTTGAATTATCAACCCACTGTGAATTTTCCCTCACCTGCTCCGACTGCTTGAAATTAATGTAAGTAGTAATAGAAAAAAGGAGTAGAATAAAAAGGAAGCTTAGAAAAATCAGGTAGGAAATTTTCATAAGGTCGAAATTTGCGCGGCTTTCGGGATAACCTCTGCAATGTATTTGAGTCTGCCTCGCTTTTCAAGAATTTCTTTCTACAAATGCCACTGTGTCGGCCAGGTAGCATTTTTGATGGTTAATAAGGCTTCATTGCTTGTTGACGGGTTCTTTTGGCGGGTCTGAGAACCATCCTAAAGACTTTTCCCTTGCATTGCACGTTTTTTCTTACATGAGCGTTTAGTGAGAGGCGTATCCCGTAGTTTATTTACCCATTATTTCCGAATTTCAACGTTTTAAATTCTGTGAACAGAATAAAAGTATACGTATTAATTTCTTTTGTTTTTTCGGCCCTATCCCTGGCGGCTCAAAAGAATGTTGCCACTTCCGGTCCCATTAGTTTTCCGGACAGCGTGCGCGTTATTCTTGAAAAGACTCAGAAGGCAGATGCGCTCACTATAGGGAGTAATTTTGTAAACGCCTGGAATAGTTTGCGTGTGGAGCAGCAGGTAATTATTCAAAGACAGGTGGGAATGATGAAGAAGAAAAAATTTCCACTTCGTCCACATCTTGTAAAATACTTCGGTGCAATTTCAGGGGCAGTACTTAATGAAAAGGCAGATGCCTCGAAGATCTCGGACTTCATACGTGTGGCGGGACTAGTCATTGAATCAGCGCCTACTGCTAAGGCACTGAACTTCTTCAGTATCAGCAACACATTTTTCCAGCACCATGCCTTGCATTACGAAAAGTCATTTCGGTTATATGCGAAGGATGATTCATATTCTTTTGATTACATTTCCCCTGCTCCGGCGCTAGATCTGAATGACACCACGTCGTACCCAGCCGGTGAGGAGACAAGTAATCCAGACGTTCCGGTTACTGATAATTTTGATGATCCGCTAACGGATACCACTTTTGCGCAACCCCCCTTGTGGATGAACCCGCCTCCGCCTCCTTTGGTGGAAGGACCGGTCATCCGCTTTGATAAAGTTTCGCTAAACCTTGTAACGCCCTACGACTCTGTTTTTATAAAAAACACAAAAGGTACGCTTTCGCTCAGCTCAAATATATTTGTTGGAGAAAATGGTTCGTTCGACTGGTCACCAGCGCATTTAGGTCCGGACAGCGTTTTTTGCAATATAACTTCCTATTATTTTAATATCACCAAACCTGAATTCAGATCTGATTTAGCTAAATTAAATTACTTGGGTAAGACGCCCGGTTTTGTTCCTGGCGTATTGGAGTTTAAATCTTCCCCACGTAGGGATTCCGTAGCTTCAACGTATCCGCGATTTAAGTCCTATCAGAACACCTTGCACATTCAGGGAATTGGAGATGAGAATGTAAAGTATACTGGAGGATTTTCGTTAACTGGAAAAAAAATTTCCAGCGCCTCCGTATCCGGCGCACTTTCAATGATCGAAGTCTCGCATGAGGGCAAGAAAAAATTTAGTGCACGGTCTTCCGATTTTCAATTCAATGACTCAACGATTACTTCATTAAAAACGAAGATCAATATTCTTCAGGCTAACGATTCAATAACACATCCTATGGTCCGAATGCAATATTCTTTTGGCGATAGCACACAACGGCTTTTGCTTAAGAAGGATAAAGGAGTAATGAAGCATTCGCCGTATTCTTCCACGTTCTTTAATATAGATTTTGCTTCCGATGTAATTCAATGGGATCTTTATTCAGATAGTCTGAATCTGTTAACGGATGGTGGCCGTAGCACAGTACCGCTCATCATTGAATCGGTGGATTTCTATGATCCCGAAGACTTCAGGTTGTTAAAGGGAGATGGATTCACTTTCCACCCCTTGGCGCTGGTAGCGAACTATTGTATCAAAAATAAGGTCCGTGAATTTTACTCCGGAGACCTTGCGTCATTTTCAGGTAAGAAAATACCTGATATTAAGGCAGCGATTCAGTTTCTGAATGAAAAAGGATTGATTGTCTATGATCCCGGTACCGATGTTGTGCGCGTGAAAGAAAAGGCAATCTTAGTGTACAAAGCATATAAAGGTGAGATGGATTATGATAATCTCAAAATCCATTCCGTAACCGATAGCTTTCCGAATGCCACGTTAAATTTTCCGGAAGGATACATGATCGTACGCGGTGTAAGCGAGTTTAAGGTTAGTGATTCCTTAAATGTTCGCATTGAACCGGATAGTAGTGTTATAACGATTCTTCACAATCGTGACATCAAGTTTGACGGGAAAATTACGGCTGGAAATTTCGAAATCAGCGGCAAGGGATTTACGTTGAAGTATGATAGCTTCTTCATTAAGCTTACCCATATCGATTCAATAAATTTCTATGTGACAGAGACCAATGCCAAAGGTCAGAGTATGCGTAGAAAAATAAATAATTCAATGGTGAGCGCTGACTCTGCTGCTGTTGCGGTAGGAGGGTTGGGAGATCAGTCTAAATCGTCCGGCACCTTGTTTATCAGTAAAGGAAATAATAAATCCGGTAAACGAAGGATACCGGATTTTCCAAGATTGGATGCCGCCTCAGGAGGTGCAATTTATTTTGATCGCGAGGAAGTGCTAGGGGGCGTATACGACCGGTCGATGTTTTTCGTTGTACCTGCCTTTAAGCTTGATAGTTTAAACAACGCCGACCCCGCCTCCATCAATTTTGGAGGTACTTTCGTGTCCAATGGGATGTTTCCTTCATTTAAGGAAAAGCTCCATACTCAACCCGACCAGTCGTTGGGTTTCGAACATAAAATCCCCCCTGCCGGGTATCAGCTTTATGATGGCGCGGGTCGAATGAAAGGTAATCTTACCATGAATAATCGAGGGCTTCGGGGCGGAGGTACTATTACGTTGCTGGCAGCTTCTGTAAAAGCCAACGATTTTGTTTTCTACCCCGATTCGGTAACAGCCAAAGGTACCGATGCTAAAATTGACAAAAAACAATTTGGTGATGTCACATTTCCCCAAGCTTCGCTGGAAGATTTCGAAATGAAGTGGTATCCGAAGACAGACCAAATGAAACTAAAGAATGTAAAATCGCCATTCAGCTTTTATGATGCCTCAGCACAAATGCAGGGAACGGTTATCATTTCAAAAACAGGTGTAACGGGTGCAGGCAAATTAGAAACTAGGGGCACAGAATTAATATCGCGCAATTTAATTTTTAATGGTAACGATTTTGGGGCGCGACGTGCCCGTTTTAAAGTGAAGTCAGATGACCCTAAAAAACCTTTGCTGCAGGGTAATAATGTACGCTTGAAGTTCGACCTGGAAAAAAATTATGCAGACATAAGTCCTGAAATTGAGGGAGAGGCAGCTATCGCATTTCCCTTTGCTCAGTTTAAAACTTCGATCCCTAAGATGCGGTGGGATCTGGATGCTCAGAAAATTCACATGAGCAAAGATCCCGGTGTTCCTATTGAGAATTCTTATTTTTATACTACACGGAAAGACCTTGATTCGCTGCACTTCAATGCTGAAAAAGCTGAATATGATTTGAAGACACAGGAATTAAAAGTAAGCGGGATCCCTTATATTATTGTTGCCGACGCCAAGATCACGCCTGAGAATAACGAGGTCTTGATCTTGGAAAATGCAAAGATCGGCACGTTAAAAAATACGACCATTGTGCTGGATACGCTAAATGGTTATCACCGGCTGACAGAAGGCGTTGTGGATATTATTTCGCGCAAGGAATTCTCAGGACATGCTACCTATCAATATGTAAATTTCTTAAATGATACGTTTGCAATCAAGATGACAGACTTCCATCTGGAACCCATCGAAGCTGTAGCGGAGACAAAGAAATCTGCGCGTAAAAAATCAGTTGCTGCCATGCAGACAGTAGCTACGGGTGCGGTACCCGACAAAGATAACCTGGTGCTTGGAGCGGGAATGTACTATAAAGGTGATATGATCATGTATGCTACCCGTCCAGCTTTGCAACTGACAGGATTTGTAAAACTCGATATAAAGAGAATTGAAAATTATAATAGCTGGATTCATTACGCTCAAACAGGCGATGAAACGGATGTGCTTATTGATTTTGCTACCGCTACGACAGAAGATGGACGTGACGTCAATGCCGGGCTGCATGTCGCATCGGCCAACAACGATCTTTACTTTACATTTTTGAACAATAAGAAGTCGGAGGACGATGAAGATTTTTTCACCCCGAGTGGAATGCTTTATTACGACACGGCATCACAAGAGTTTAAAATAGAAGATATAGAAAAGGCCAGGGGCAACAAACTGTCAGGAAAAGTTTTTGCTTATAAAGATGCCACCATGCAAGTGAGGTTCGAAGGACCGGTGAATTTATTTAAAGGAACAAAAGATTTTAACGTTACTGCTTCCGCAATAGGACAGGGCAACATGGAGACGAATGAAGTAAAAATGAATTCCTTCGTGATGGTAGATTCAAATATTCCTCTCCCCGCATTTGATATCATGGCAAAACAAATTCAGGATGTCATAAAGAATGAGGGAGCTGACGAAGGCCTGGGAGATCAAACAGAACTCCTTTACAAGATTGCGGATTTTTTAGGAGAACGCGCCGTGAAGGATTATGAGCAACGCAGCTTGCAAGGATACGTTTCCCTTGGCACGCTGATGCCGTTGGCCAAACCTCTTGCCTTCTCCAATGTAAACTTAAAATGGTCATCCCTGCACAAGGCGTTTTATAGTGAAGGTAAATTAGGCATGTCAAATATCGGTCGTAATGATATTAACGGGGCTTTCGAAGGGTTTATGGAAATTAAAAAGACCGAAGACGGCAGCCCAGTCTTTCATGTGTTTATAAAAGCATCCCCGGAAGCATGGTATTATTTCGGGCTGGAGGATAACCGGTTACTTGTTCAATCTTCCAATGATGACTTTAATAGCATCATTTCTAAAAAGACAAACGGCGGAAAAGCAAAAATCGGTGAGGTTGCTTTCATCCCCGGAAGCGATGATGAAGTGCTTTCTTTTATTAATCGGTTCAGAAGAGACTATTATGAAATAGATGTTCCTTACGACTTAAGCGAGGGACCAGCTCCGGCAAGAACGCCCGATGTTATCCCGGAACAAATACAAGAAATTCCTCAACAGAAAGCGGATGTGCCTGCACAGCGAGATGATAGTCCTGCGCCCAAGGAGCGCTCACGTCCTGCAAAAGAAAAAAAGACACGCAAACAAAAACGCGACGAAAATGCTCCAGTGGATGAAAATGCACCTGTAGATGAAACGACTCCAAAAGAGGACGAAAAAGTGAAGGAAGAAGATGATGGGTTCTAATAGAATACCGACATTCATAATATAGACGTATCGTTGATCCAATGACGAGCGAGACAAAAAGAAATAACAAAGCGAGAATGGCAAATTGGTTGGTTCAAATAACCTTACTCTTAAGCCTATTTAGTTTTGCCGGATATGAACGTATCATTGAAAGTTCGGCCAAAGTTCCACAGGTTGAGCTAATTGCTTCTCTTAAAAAAAGTGACAAACGAACGACCCCGTTTAGACTTTGTAAATCCAAAACGACGGAGACTTGCTTGAGCAGCAGGCAGGTCCAAATCAATGCTTCGTTGTTTACGTTAGCCAGCGCAATCAAAACACGATTTGCCACCAATTTCAACGTAGTCATTTCTTTTGAAAGATGGGAGAAAGTTGCAGAATTAAAGTATACCCCCCGAAGTACGGAAGCGTTTATCTAAGCTCTCCCACGGGATAATTCATCCCTCCGGCCAATAGTATCATTGGCATAATTCAATACCATACAACGTATCATGTTTCATAACATGCTACCTATTTTTTTAATTATGAGAAAGCTTAAAAAAGTGCTAAGATTCTTATGCTTCGTCCTGTTTATCATTATGGCTTCATTCGGGTTAGGAATGGGTAATTTGCTTTACGGTAATAAAGAGCGATATCAAGACAACGAAATTAGAATAGAACAAACTGATAAAAGGGAGGAGGAAGGTGAATCGGATGAGAAGAAAAATTGATTTTGGGTTTCGTTAACTGTTATTAGTTAATCGTTAATAGACGGTAAAACATGGTAGTATTTGAGAATTCAATCTAGAATAGGGTAGCAAAAGGTATAGCAAAATTTGGACGAACTGCTGAGCAACTAACATTGTAAATACCTGCAAAAATGATAAAATACTTACGCTCACCGGTTAACCATACTATTACACGTTGGAAGACCGCCTAGAGTGCTATTTTGCCAAATTAATTGTAATATCTTAATTTAGATAACGCCGGAGGCGAAGGGATAGACAGGAAAAATAACCGTAACCCCTATTTTTTTTATTATACACAACTAGACCTAGAAATCCGAGACTCAAACTCAAAACTCAAAACTCTAAACTCAAAACTCTAAACTCTAAACTATTCCCCCATACTATCCGCCATGGAAGAAGTTCTATTCATTCTTGTACTCGTCATTTTTTTTCTTCTGCTAAATGTAAAAAATTCAATAAGTTCAAAATTTCGTGCAATGCAGGAAAGAATTGATGCATTATCCAATGAACTAAAGAAGATGGCGCTCCCGTCAGCACCGCCGATACAAAAGCAGGATATTCAGAAAGATGATGTCTTTTCAAGTCCTGCAAAAGTTTCACAACCTGTAGCAGTCAAGGAAAAGGAAGAGGAAAAGATCCCTTTAAAAAAGGAAGAATTAGGGCAACCAAAAGAGCTGATAGTAAATCCTCAGTCTATCCCCAGACCTTTACAGCCGGTGCGCCCGCCTGTTCAGCAAGTTCCCAAGCCCCGGAAACCAGGCTTCTTCGAAAGGAATCCAGACCTGGAAAAATTCATTGGTGAAAATCTCGCCAACAAAATCGGAATTGGAATCCTCGTGCTAGGCATTGGCTTTTTTGTGAAGTATGCAATCGATCAGGATTGGATCAATCCTATTGGTCGCGTGTTCATCGGTATTTTATGTGGCGGTATTCTTTTAGGGGTCGCGCACAAGATGCGCAAAACGTTCGTTGCATTCAGTTCGGTCCTTGTCGGCGGCGGAATTGCTGTATTATACCTGACTATTGCCATCGCGTTCCATGAATATCATTTATTCAGTCAGACTGCTGCCTTTATCATGACACTGGTCATCACGAGCTTTGCGGTAGTCTTATCGTTGGGGTATAATCGTGTTGAGCTGGCGATTGTATCTATCCTGGGAGGTTTTGCTTCTCCGTTTATGGTAAGCACAGGTGAAGGAAATTATGTCGTCCTTTTCACCTACATTTTTGTACTGGATGTTGGAATGCTTGTCTTGGCGTATTATAAGAAATGGAACCTGGTGAACATTGTATCCTATGCCTTTACGGTCTTGTTGTTTGGGGTCTGGTTAGGAGGGGCATATCAAAGCGATACTCTTTCAATGGTCTGGGGTGCTATTATTTTTGCCACCCTATTCTACCTGGTATTTTTTGCTATGAACATCATCAATAATCTAAAGCAGCGGGCTGCATTCAAGCCTCTTGACATAAGTCTATTGTTAAGCAATACGTTCCTTTACTATGCTGCGGGAATAGCCATATTAAGCAATGAGCATGGCGATGCGTTTAAAGGTCTCTTCACCGCCGCCCTTGGTATTTTCAATTTCATTTTTGCCTACACCTTGCATAGAAGTGGGCGCGTAGATAAAAATCTAGTTTTTCTGCTCATCGGGTTAGTATTGACTTTTATAAGTCTAGCCGCGCCAATACAACTTGAAGGAAACTACATTACACTTTTCTGGGCTGCCGAGGCTGTGCTGTTGCTATGGCTTTCACAAAAGTCCGGTATACGACTCATGAAATTGTCATCGGTGATCATCACAGGATTGATGGTTATTAGTTTACTTATGGACTGGGGCCAACTCTATCACAATCAATTAAAAGAGGTCTTCCTGCCTATTATTTTTAACAAAGCTTATATTACTAGTCTCTTTGCAATAGCTTCTTTAGCAGCAACAATTTATTTGTTACGGAATGAGAAAACTGAAAAGCCTGAGCAAGTCAAATTATACAAAACACTGCTCGCTCTTGGGGGTGTTGTTATTCTCTACACATCGCAGTTCTTTGAGCTGCAATACCAATTGTTTGAGCATGGGTTTGATTACGCTACCCAAAATATGATTATCGGGAGTTACAACATGCTCTTTATGGCCGTTGTTTTATGGATCTCGGGAAAGTTACCACTACCTCTCGATCTCAAGAATGCCATGGGAGCGTTGGGTATAATAGGTATGATATCGTATCTGCTATTTTATCATGTACAAATTATAAGTGTTCGAAATGATTATTTGTATGCGATTTCTCCTCTGACCGGATTTCTTTTTCATTATGTATTGCTTGTCATATTGTTGATTTTGGTTGGAATGAGCTTAAAGAAAATCCAGGCTCTAACAGCAATTAATCAAAAGACTTATAATCTTTATTCATGGTTTTATGTTTTTTTCTTTGTGTTCATGGCGAGTGCTGAACTCGATCACATTGTTGTGGTTTTGGCTTACTCTTCCGAAAACCCAATGGACCATATCCTAACGCAAAATCATAAAATAGGCTATCCAATATTATGGGGGGTCACCTCATTTAGTTTGATTGCAATCGGTTTGAAGAAGAAAATTAAACACCTCCGGATTATTTCCTTGAGTCTTTTCCTCATTACACTGCTCAAGTTATTTTTCGTAGATATCCAAGGAATATCAGAAGGTGGTAAGATTGCCGCTTTTATTTCGCTGGGTTTATTATTATTGGTCGTGTCTTTTATGTACCAACGGTTAAAAAAGATTTTGCTAGCGGATGCGCCCGTAGCACAGACCGATGAAAACAGAACCGTTTTATGAAATTCCTCACGATTTTACTGGCGATTTTTTGCTTCGGGCAGACCAACGCTCAATCGTTCCAAGGGGAAGCTTCCGTCGTTCCGATTGCCAGGGACGGGTTCTACCGGTTATTAATATCACCCAAAGTAAGTGTTCATCTTAATAATGATTTTTCGGATATAAGAATATTCGATAAGCAAAATCACGAGGTATCTTATTTACTCCAGAAGGAATCCCCTGCGTATTATGCTGAGCATTTTTATGATTATGAAATAGTGGAAAAGAAATATACCCCCGGTTGTTGCACCTCGTTGATCCTTCGAAATCAAAACCGGACTCCCATTAATAATATTCAACTCGTTTTAAAGAAGGCGGAGGCGGCAAGAGAAGCAACACTATTAGGCAGCGATGACCAGCAACAGTGGTTTGCAGTTAAGGATCGCTTTATTTTAAGTCCCTTTAATGATCCAACGGAGGCGGTGGATGTGAACATTATTGATTTTCCGTGGAGTAATTATGAATTCTATCAACTCCGTCTAAATGATTCTGCTAAAGCACCTTTGAATATATCAAAAGCTGGATACTATGATGCCAGATCAGCGTTGGGAAATTATACCGCAATTCCCCTTGCAAAGATGTCAACGGCAGATAGTGTTAAAGAGAAGCGAACCTATGTGCGGCTCCTTTTTGAGAAACCTCAGTTCTTGGATAAACTGGAGATTGTGGTAAAAGGAAGCAGGTATTATCGAAGAACGGCAACGCTTTCTGAAAAGAGGGTGCGTAAGTCAAAGAAAGGAAAACGGACGGAATATTTTAATCTTTTGGAAACGTTTGAGCTAACCTCCGGGCGTACGGCAGTATTGGAACTATCCGAGGTGAGAGCACAAGAACTTTTAATCGTGATTGAAAACGAAGACAATCCTCCGCTCATAATAGCAGAGGTAAAACCATTTCAGCTAAATAGATACCTAACGGCCTGGCTAAAAAAAGACGAGCAACACACCGTCAAATTCGGTGATCGAAATTTAAAAGTCCCTTCTTATGACCTGGCGTTTTTTAAAGATAGTATTCCGAATCAGCCCGCCGTATTAGAGGTGGCTAACGTAACACTTTATAAGAAAAATGAAACGACAGTGTCTCAATCCTTTTTTACGAGCAAGATTGTGATCTGGGTGGCCATTGTTGCCGTTATGATTATCTTAGGTATAATGTCAGTAAAGCTCGTCCGGGAGTCTGGTCAATCGGATATGAAAAATTAAATTTGCTAAGTCTTTTCTAACAGAATAAACGAAAAGTTTTTACCCATATACTGATTCAAGATGAGAACCCTGTTTATGGATGCTGGACCTTTTGCTTTTTGAACTTTTACAATTTCCGGAACGTGTTGTCTTTTTAATATCGAAGCCGCAAGCCATAAGGCAAACGACCCCGCTGTGCAATACTCTCCGCATAAATGTTTAAACCGGACGTGTATTGTTTCGTCTGAAAACAAATTCACCAACGAAGTTAATGCAACATCACGTTCCACATCCCCACTGGAGCCGTCGACTAAGACATCGATATTACGAATATTCAAATTGTTGGTATTAAGAAAAGTCTGGAGCGAGTCTTTTAACTCGTATCCCTCTGGCTTATACACCATTCGCAAGTCTTTTATTACACACCAGGATGATTCTGATGGTTTTCCGGAGATAAGAAAGAATGCAGAACCTTCTCCCTGGATAGATCCAATAGTCTTTGTCTCAAAAAGTGAGAGATTACTGATCGATTCCGTTTTGAATTGTTTTATTCGTTGGTTGGCTTTAAATTGAACTTCCGCTGCTTCGTCATAAGCTCCTACCAAAAGGTTGGCCGAACTGTCGTCCCGTATCTGCATGAATGCATCGGTTAGTGCATTTTCAAAAGCAAACCCCTTGCTAACATACGTGTTGTTATAACCCATGCATTTTATAGATAGCGAGACCAGTCCAGCCAATGCGTTAGACGTGCCCTGCATGAAATACGTCGGGGTTAGCTGTGCCTCATTTTGCGTAAGAAGTTCATTGAGAAATTTTGCAGTCTCATCCAAAAACCCATACCCCGTTGCCGTAATTATTCCATGGGGTATTTTTATGTTTGCGTCTCGAAGACAAATGATCGCCGCTGACAAACCAATTCGCAACATGCGGCTCAAGCGCCGCATTTGAATCGGATTGATGTAGGCCTTAAAATCGGGAGGGATACACGTTAGTACATTTTTATGGTACGTTGTGATTTCGATAAGAAACTTGTCAGGCTCAAATGTCTTTTGAGGTGATATGATTCCAATCCCGTTAATAAAGTGTCTTGTCATTTCCCGCATTACCTAAACCGAGGCTAATAGTAAAGATGACGTATTGCCACCAAACCCGAATGAGTTTGACAATACATTCTTCAATTTGATTTTTTGTAATAATTCTGTTGTTGGTTGAATTCCCAGTTCCGGCATAGCATTCTTAAAATTTAAGTTTGGCCACACCAAGTTTTCCTTTATGGCCATCAAACAATACGCAGCTTCAATGCTGCCGGCGGCTGCCAACGTATGGCCGGTATATGGTTTTGTGGAACTAAAATAGGGGGGTGTGTCTCCAAACAATCGCTTTATCCCCAGTCCTTCCGAAAGATCGTTGTTTTCAGTAGCGGTACCGTGCGCATTGATATAATCTACTTCATTGGGGTTTACTCCGGCTGTGGAAAGTGCCAGCCTCATGGCGCTGAAGGCACCGTCGCCTTCGGGTGATGAAGCGGTCAGATGAAAAGCGTCGTTCGCGTTGCCATAACCTTTAAGCTCCGCAAGCGGGTATCGTCCGGAACGATCTACTTCCCTTTCCGATTCCAATACAATATAAGCTGCGCCTTCGCCAATATTCAGTCCGTTGCGCGTACTATCGAAGGGACGGCAATGCTCTTTGTCGAGAATCATCAGGGAATTAAATCCATTAACTGTAAACTTTGACAGGGCCTCAGTACCTCCGCAAATAATGCGATCAAGTTGATTGTGCTTGATCAACTGTGCGCCATGCATGATGGCATTTGCCGAGGAGGAACACGCCGTGCTGATAGTGGCGAGATATTTCTTGATTCCAACATGGTCTGCTATTCTTTCACAGTGTTCTCCTGAATTAGCGGTGTCAATGAATGACTCAAATTCTCCGCGGGCTTCCGGATCCATTAATTCATAGTAATACTTTTCGAACTCTCTGATCCCCCCTGTAGTCGTGGCTGAAATTAATCCGGATGATTGTATTTCTGTAGCGGAGAGGCTGGCGCTGGAGATGGCCTCTTGCACCGAAAGCAAGCCCAACAATGCGGTGCGTGTAAAACCTTCATGAGCTTGTATTCCGGCATAGGCGCAAAGCTCCTGGTCTTCTATTTTTATTTCACAAGCTGATATTGTATTCCGATGAACCGTGTCGAGTATATTCAATCGACCATATCCGTACTTGCCCTTAATTAGCGACTGCAAATTTTCTTCAGCGTTCCTACCAATTGATGTGACGATACCGAAACCAGTGATAAAAACGCGTCGACTCATACCGGCGTTCTGTTCTTGGCAACATATTCAGCCATGGTGCGGATGCTTTGAAAAACGTGGCGACCTTCTTTCGGGTCTTTTAATTTAATACCATAATTCCGATCCAACAGCACAACCAGTTCCAGTGAATCGATTGAATCGAGACCCAGTCCTTCCCCAAACAAAGGAGTATTCTCATCAAATCCCTCCGGAAGCATATCTTCCAGGTTTAATTGTTTGATCAGTTCTGCTCTAATTTCTACGATAAGTTCGTCTACAGTTTGGTTCATGTTTTAGTGTTTTATTTTTCACTACACAACTGTTCTTGATCGATGGATAAGGACACTGCCCGCTAACGCGATCAGCGCAAAACCAACCAATCGTAAAACATTTGGTAAGATAGTAGGTATCGATGCCTGTCGCAAAAATAAATCATTAAAGGATTCTAACCCCCAACTCATCGGAGAAAACCGGCTGATGGTTTGTAAAATTTCCGGCATAACATAAACGGGGACCCACACGCCTCCGATGGCAGAAAGAATAACGACCGAAACAGAGCCGAATGAGAGCGCTTGCTGATGAGTTTTGAAGTAAACTCCAATCAATACGCCATATCCAGTAGCTGCCATGGCTACTGAACAAGCGGTTATGAGAATGCCAAGGAGGTTGTTACCGAGCGTTAGCTTTGTAAGGCCAAGCAGCGGCATGATATAGATTCCAATTGCGATCATCAATAAAAATTGGAGAAGGCAAACCATAAAGTAAAATGCAAATTTTCCAGCGATCACTGGCCACTGCGACCCGGAAATCAATCGGAGCCTAAGCATGCTACCTTCCTCGCGCTCTTTAATAAAATTTCCAGCGAGGGGATAAAGAATAAAAAACATGGCAAACATGGTCCAGGCAGGGACGTTGTGTTGTACGGAATTTAGCATTATTCCCTGATTTTTGCTTTCGGCGGCATATCGATGCTCCACACGCATAATCGTTGACAAATCAAACTTTATCTTCGGGGTTTGCTCCATGCCTTCCCCCAACTGTTGTTGAAGTTCATCAAGCACCCATTCAGTTTGAACATTGGCAGCAATTTTCTCAACGGAACCGGATAACGCTTGTTTGTAGTTAGCCTTAATAGCGGGATCAAAAAATATTTTAATATCAATTACCGGAAGGTTCGCCGAATCAACTTCCGCGTTGAGTCCAAAGTTAGAAAACACTTGCGAAATCAATTGCTTGGTCTTGCGTCGAAGATCTGTGCTGGCGTTTGGAGGAAGCACAATGGCTGCCTTATATTTTCCGGCTTGAACAAGCTTCTTCGATTCAGCGGTGTCCGTTTTCAAGATGAGCGTTACATTGGCAGAAGCTTTAAAAGCTTTCATCACTTTTGCACTCAACGAATCGCGGTCCTGATCAACGAACAAAACTTCGAGCTTTACTTCCTGATAGTCCCGGAAGGGTGCATCCTGCACAAGGGCCATCACTATCACTAACGCCAGCGGCATAATAAAAATTAAGGCCATACCGCCCGGATCACGGATCAACAATAGGAACTCTTTGTATATCGTAGCCAGAACTTTCAATCGCGGATGTTTTTACCTGTTAATTTCAAAAAAACTTGTTCGAGGTTTTTGCAGTCGTTGTGCTCGTGCATGATGGCCAACCGGGTTCCTTCTGAAATTAATTTTCCTTCATCAATGATGCCCAGGTGAGAGCAAATTCTTTCCGCTTCCTCCAATACGTGCGAGGAGTAAATGATGGTTGTCCCATGCGATTTCAGATCCTTTAAAAAATCCAATATCATGTTGCGTGATTGGACATCCACACCAGCCGTGGGTTCATCCAAAATGATTAGCCGGGGTTGGTGAAGCAGGGCCGCAATCAGGTTCAGCCGTTTTTTCATTCCGCCTGAGAACGTTTGAACCGGCTTATTTCCTTTCTCGCTTAACCCGAAGATGTGAAGATATTTTTTGATCTGCGAACGAATATCAGAGGCCGTCATGTCATACATTCGTCCAAAGTAAAACAGGTTCTCGTACGCAGTCAGTGTCGGAAATAAAGCGATCTCCTGTGGCGCTACGCCTATTTGTTTGCGTATATCTGCGCCGTTATTTACCATATCCAACCCAAACATAGATATCGTTCCGGTGTCTGGTCGCATGAGCCCGCAGAGCATCATCACAGTGGTTGATTTACCGGCACCGTTCGGACCGAGCAAACCAAATACGGCCCCTTCCGGAATTTGAAATGTTAAATGGGAAACAGCTTGCTTGGTCGCAGTGCGATATTGCTTTGTGAGATCATCTATTCGAACGGCGCATATACTCATTTTGACTTGCTCACTTCATAGAGTTCCTTAAAAATTTCCTGCTCCCGTTGGGCACAGGCTTCCAGCATGTCGCCAAGTTCCACAAATGTTTTGGTGTCTGATTTACGGTTTTTACAAATACGACCGGCGTAGTAAGCAAAATCGCGAAGCTGGTCTCCGCTTTTTGTAAGTTGCCTGGAAAGATCAAAAAGTTTTTCGTTTTGAAGTTTGGAACTTGCCTGATCCAGAAAGGCCGCATAAATAAAACGAAACCCGGCACCGCCTGTTCCTATTTCTTCCTGCATGCGAATAAGGTTGCCAAGCCATAAAATAGCTTTCCGATCTCCAATCCGTTCAGGCCAATGCCTCAATCGTTTGGAAAGATACTTCATACCCTTCGATCCGACCAAGGGCATAGGGATGCGTGTCATATGATCGCTGGTCTGTTTAATGCCTTTCCACAGGGCTTTCTCCAGGCTAAAGTCTTTGGGGATTTCTATAGGGTAATACATTCTACCACTTGGTTCTGGCATGCCTTTGGCAAACCGCGCGCGCACGAGATCGTCATATGAAATTTCGGTGGTGTATTCCATCACAGGATCACTCACCAGGTATTTGCCGTTTTCTTTTCCGAAAACAATAATATTGTGGGCATTGAAATGAAACCGATAAGCGGCTGGCAAATAGTTGAGGTAGAAAACCGACGTGAGCATCCCCACAGGCTGGCCCTTCTCCAACATGTTGTCTAGCGCTAACATCGCCTTCGCCGGGCTTGAAAACTTTTTAGTTTCTATTTTAATTCCGATGCGTTCGGAGAATCTTTTAAAAATTTGACCAGGCCATATGCGATAAGCCGCTACAGGAATACCGTTGACACGAATGAATGGTAAATAGGAAAAGAACAATCCCGATCCAATTCCAAAAACCATTGGCTCATCAAATTCCAACCCATGAAATCGCAACAGGTTAGAAACCACTCCACTCTCGCAGTGGGCAGATTGCTTATGCGTAAAATTAACGGTCATGTTTCTTAAGTAATTCAATATTGGTGAGCTCCTCTACTGAAATTCTGAACGTGTAGGCGTATTTCTCCAGCGATTTTTGACTCAGCTTGTTAAAAAAAAATGGTACACAATGCAGGCGTACCATGAAACCGAAAGTAGAAGCATAGCTTGCTACGAGAGAGGCAGTCATGATATTCTTCTTCATATAAAATAACAATGGACTGGCTTTGCCTTCCAATACTTTTTTACGTGCATCTTCAACTTCGTCATTAACAACTTCCCATGCTTGTTGCATAGCGACCGTTTCTGGTTCCCATCCGATGCTATTGACTTTTACATAATGTCCCTTATCGTCAGTAGCGTAGTAGAGTTTGGCCAGTTTCCCTTCATTGAGATTTTCCTGGTCCTGAGGTACCTGATCCTTTTCCATTTCGGTTAATTATCCGTTAGTCTCTTGTTTAAGATCGTTTCGCAAGAATAAAGTTATAACAATTAACGGATAACATGCAGCTCGTTAAACTACCGATAGTAAGACATAAGCGTAATTAAACCGCGCGCTTTCCGGAACCATCATCAACAATTGATTTCCTTGCTGCAACTTTCCGGAATTAAATAATTCCTCCAACATCAAAAAGGGCGACGCAGCACCGACATTACCCACCCATGATAAATTAGTGAACCACTTCGCTGAAGGAATATCAACTCCAAGGTGCTCAAGTTCCTTTGCTATCCGTGAAGCAAAATATTGTGACGAAAGGTGAGGAAGGAAATAGGTAATTTTTTCAGGATCGAATTTTTTCGAATCCGCTAGATTTTTTATCAATTCCCCTCCTTTTTTGACAATGAAATCCCCTAAGAGTTTGGTGTCTTGTTTTATTGCAAATACGGATTGACCTGTCCAGACATCCTGATCTAAATCGCTCCATCCAATAAATTCACCCGAAGCATCTTTAATGGCGCCGGCATACATACACGGCGGAAGTACATGGGCAAAAGACTGTTGTTCTATCCATTCTATTTTTAAGGATAATCCGGTAGGATTGGGCATGTCTTGTAATAAAGCAGCACTGGCACCATCCGAAAGCATGAAGCGCAAAAAATCTTTTTCAAACGCAATAATTCCATCCCCTTCCAATTGGGCCACTTTTGCTCCTTCTTCCTTAAAATATTTTGCTAGCATCCAAATAGAAAATCTTTCAGAGCCAGTACATACTGCGTTGGAAGCCGTTCCGGATAATACCGATAAGTAGCCGAATTTTAGAGCCTGGATGCCCGCGCTACAAGCGCCCGTGGTGGAATTGATCTCAATCGAATTTCCACCCAATACGCCATGCACCATGGCAGCATGAGCGGGTAAAAGCTGATCAGGTGTTGTTGTGCCGCAAGACAACACATCCACATCCTCCACGCCAAAACTTTTATCGAAGAGTTTTTCTATCGCTAACTTTGTTAACTCAGTGTTTGTATGGGTGGTGTTCCCTTCTTTATCAGAGGCGTAGTACCTCGTTTTAATTTGGTTATTTCGTAAAATAAGTGGCTTGGCTTTTGACGCCTGATCGTTTATTCTTCCCAAATAATTCTCCATCTCCTCATTGGAGACCGGATCGTTTGGTAAGAAACTCGCTAATTTGGTGATGTAGACACTCCTGTTCATTCTCTGCTTTACGTTTAGGCCGCTTTACGCCTTTTTTAATTAGGCAATTTGAGTTCGAAATTACTTTTTTCCTTTAAGAAATTAAAACATTAACCTCTTTTGATGAGCTTGTGTCAACGTGCGCTAGATTCTTCCATGCATGTTACCGTATAGATTGATAGTAACACCATGCCGATACAAAAAATTTCGTAAAGAAAATTGCTTTTGGTGTTGAAAGTTCATGCGGTTTTTTTTCGTAACGAGTTTTGCTTGTAATATTCAACATCTTGGATCAATTGTTTACGATTTACAGTCAGCAATATTCTTGACATTACCCATAGCAGTGGAGATAGAAAAAAGATTGCTGTCGGAAGCAAATACATAAAAATATAAACTCTGATCTTCCTCCCTGTTGAGTAAACGGCACCACCTGATGCTATGAACTTAGACCAAACCGAAAAAGCTTTTTGCCCACGCCTTTCCAACAATACCAGATTTGGTTTTATATCGATCGCCCCTTCTTGATTTAACTTTGACTGTAAGGTCTCAAGATCTTTTTTTTCAAGGGCCTGGTGGATTAGCTCTCCAAATTTCTCACTATGCTGTATGTCTTGTTCTGATACTCCGGCAGCGGGGAAAAACCAAAAAGGTTTTCGATTGCCTGTAAACATCCATCTTAAAATAGTGATCAGGCTGGTAAGATTACCGGAGCGATCAATAAGGGCAATGTGGCCAACCAGTTTAGCATTGGCATGTTCAAGACGATTTTTTACTTTTTCCTGCGCGCCAAGCCACATGTTACGACATCCCAGCAACGTGATGACAGGTTTATTCGATAAAATCTGTTTGCCTTCTTCCGTTTGAAGAAAAGAACTTACCGGACGGGATGGAGTAAGAAACCATGGCTGATAACCAAGGATAATAAGATCATAGGCATCATACGCTTTCTGAGACATTTTTTTCAATGACTGTGGCTTCTGCGAAAAAGTCTCCGGAAAGGCATTGAAAAATTGATAAGAACTCCATGGAAATGGAAAACTCTCAGCGGGTTGAATTTCTTCAAAATGGATCGTATGACCAGCAGTTATCAGCGGCCGAACAAGGGATTGAAGTATAGTCAATAGTTGACCGGATTGCGTGAAATAAAGAATGAGAATTTTTTTCATGTATCAGGCGCAAAGTAATATCTTTTTTATGTCATTGTTTTACCCGCATCGATGCAGTGTATTATTTTTTAAAGGATAAAATATTTCGATTCGCATTAATTAAAAAATGGTCAGCCTCGATCACCCTACTTTCCGCAATCGATTTTCTAGGTATTTAAATCCGTTTCGTTAATATTTTTACGTATTTATACGTATAATTGAACCTTGTTACGTACTTTTAATACGTAAATTATACGTAGTGACATTAACCCTTCATTGATGAAAGCCACAAAAATCAACCTGCTGGATTTTAAGTCTGTCCCGATGCGGACTTTTCACATTACCTGGATCACTTTTTTCTTATGTTTTTTTGGATGGTTCGGCATCGCTCCTTTAATGCCCATTATTAGAGAAGACCTGGGGCTGACCAAAGGACAGATTGGCAACATCATAATTGCCTCTGTCGCTATCACCATATTTGCCCGACTTCTTTTTGGTTGGTTATGCGACAAGATCGGTCCTCGAATCTCATACACAATTTTATTGATCGTAGGTTCTATTCCTGTAATGTTCATTGGATTCAGCGACAGCTATGAAATGTTTTTGCTGGCTCGGTTAGCGATCGGGGTGATCGGCGCATCTTTTGTTATTACACAATATCATACCTCGGTCATGTTCGCTCCGAACGTAGTGGGTACAGCAAATGCCACCGCAGCAGGATGGGGAAATATGGGAGGAGGAGTCACCCTCATGGTTATGCCGCTGATTTTTGCTGCCTTTATTGGGATGGGCTATCTAAGCGAAGAAGCCTGGCGTTATAGCATGGTTATTCCCGGCGTTGCATTATTTATAATGGGCTTCGTTTATTATTTCGGAACACAAGATACTCCTGAAGGCAACTTAAGAGAGCTGCGAAAATCAAATCCGGAATACAAAGCAAAAGCAAATGATTCGAAAGGAAGTTTCTTAAGTGCCTGTAAGGATTACCGCGTTTGGGTTTTATTCCTTTCCTATGGTGCCTGTTTCGGCATTGAAATTACTATTGATAATATAGCCACACTTTATTTTGTCGACAATTTTAATCTAGGCCTCAAAGAAGCTGGGATTATTGCCGGCACGTTTGGTATGATGAACATTTTTGCCCGTGCCCTAGGTGGCATTTTCGGCGACAAGGCCGGAAAAAAATGGGGTTTAAAAGGGAGAATATTAATTCTGGGAGCGTTCCTGTTGCTAGAGGGCCTCGGCATCATGCTTTTTTCAGCGATGGATACACTTCCATGGGCCATTGCTACCATGCTCTTGTTCGCGTTATTCCTTAAGATGTCCAACGGTGCAACGTACTCGGTAGTGCCATTTATAAATCAGAAGGCGATGGGCGCAGTTTCAGGCATTGTAGGAGCGGGGGGTAATGTGGGTGCTGTCATGGCTGGATTTCTTTTTGCTTCAGAAACCATCTCCTATCGAGAAAGCTTGTTCACCATTGGTATTGCAGTAACCCTTGTGTCCTTTATCGCAATGGCATTAACCTTTGTAAAGAAATCGACCCCTATTTCGGTTCATCCTGCCACAGAGCCAAAGGCCGCGATAGGCCAGCCTGTGTTAGAAGATGCCATTGCTTAAACCTAGATCCAAAAACCTAAACAGAATGACCACCATCCATTATCATCCAAGAAAAACAAACCTCAGGAAAAATTACCAGGTAATGAATTCCTAAAAACAAAAGTCCCCTTTCAGAACTACGAATTCTTCCAGGGGACAAAAATTTAGTTGTTACACTAAACTCAAAAATATGGATAAGAAAACTTACTCCCCAATTTTAGTCTTTCTTTTTTGCTTGTGCCTAACGAGCCACCTAAAGGCACAATTTACTGTCTCCGGGCAGCTTAGAACACGAACCGAACTCCGCGACGGACAAGGTACTCCCTCCGTCCAGGATACAGTCCCGGCGTTGTTTACCTCTCAACGGACACGCCTCAATTTTGGATACAACGCCTACCGTTTCAAGGTCTATGCCTCTTTACAGGATGTAAGAGTATGGGGCCAGGATGCGTCTTCTATTAACCGGATCACTACCGACGCCTTCGACGGATTTATGGTTCACGAAGCATGGGGCGAGATCAGCCTCGTTGATACTGGTAAAGTCGTTAAAAATTTCTCACTAAAAATCGGGCGCCAGGAATTAGTATACGATGATGTACGGTTGCTTGGAAATCTCGATTGGTTACAACAGGCGCGCAGACACGATGCTGCCTTGCTGAAGTTTGATCACAACGGCTGGACTGCACATCTGGGAGTGGCTTACAACCAAAACGCTGAACGAAAATCAAATACGATATACAATGGAGTCCCTACCGGATATCCGGCAAGCACAAATGGCATGAGTGCGCTCTATAAATCTATGCAATTTTTATACGTTGCTAAAAAACTTCATTTTGGAAATGCCTCCATTCTTGCCTTCAAGGATGACTTCAGCAAATTTCATTTTGCAGAGACAGACCTTGAAAAAAAGACACCCATCTATGAGAAAGGAGCATGGAGTCGGTTCACAGTGGGGGGACACTTGGTAGGTACTGCTTTTAGAAAACTCTCTTTTACGGCCAGTGCATTTTACCAGGGTGGAAAGTATCGCGAAGGAACTTCCCTCGATGAATACCTCGTTTCATTGTCCACCCAGTACGCGGTTGGAAGAAAATTTACCTTCGGCCCCGGAGTGGATATTACTTCCGGTAATAACGGATCAGATCCTACCAAAAGATTTCAACGTTTTGATCCATTATATGGTACGCCTCATAAATTCTGGGGTTACATGGACTACTTCTATGTGGCTGATGGCTTTGGACCGAATGGGCTAATAAATTATTATCTGAAAGCGAAATACAAGCCGAAAGATAACCTTACCCTCTCGCTGGACGCACACCAGTTTGCCTTGCCCCACGCTGTAACGGATGAAGTAGGAGTGGAGCTCGATAAAGCGTTGGGTACAGAAATAGATTTTGTGTTCAATTACGGATTGACAAAGGTGATCAACATTGAAGGAGGATATTCCAGCATGTTTTCAACATCGACCCTGGTATCTACTAAAGTAAAGAATGTAAAAAGAGCAGATACATTTTCGAGTTGGGCTTACCTGATGATTTCCATCAAACCTGAATTTATTTTCAAATAACCTAAAACGAAACTGATCATGAAAAATATACAATACTACATAAAGAGCCTGTTTACATACATCACAATACCTGTACTGTTGCTGTTGCTCACCTCTTCTGTTCCCGTAAAAGTATCGGTAAGTGAAAAGGAAGTTATTAGACTCGGCATCATTCCACTGACGGACTGTGCACCTATCGTCATGGCAAAGGAACTTGGTTTGTTTGAAAAATATGGGGTGAATGTGGAGGTGTCAAAAGAAGCTTCCTGGGCCAATGTGAGAGATAAAATTTTAACCGGTGAATTGGACGGCGCACATTGTCTTTTTAGCATGCCCTTTTCTGTTTATACAGGCGTAGGCGGCAAAGAAGGATCGGAGATGCGTATAGCCATGATATTGAACAACAACGGCCAGGCGATTACCTTATCTAAAGATTTTTGCGGAAAGGTTGGATTCAAACAAACGAACAAAGTTGCTCCTGTCGTTGCTGCCAAATTAAAAGCTGAAAAAGAAGTGACATTTGCCATGACATTTCCAGGCGGTACACACGATATCTGGTTGCGTTATTGGTTAGCAGCTGCCAACGTAAGCCAGAAAACTTCGAAAATTATTACAATCCCCCCTCCTCAAATGGTGGCAAACATGAAAGTAGGCAACATGGATGGTTATTGTGTAGGCGAACCGTGGAATGGTGTAGCGGTGAAACAAGGCATTGGCTTTACCGAAATTTCGACACAGGATATCTGGAAGCATCATCCTGAAAAAGCGCTGGTAGTGAATAAAAAATTCAGCGAGGGTAGACGCGAGGACTTAAAAAATGTAATGAAAGCTGTGTTGGAAGCTTGCAAGTGGTTGGATAACCGTGCCAACAGAAAGAGGGCAGCTGCGACCATCGGAAAGCTTCCGTATGTAAATGCTCCAGCCGATGTAATCGAAGCAAGACTCATGGGCGATTATAATTTGGGTTGTGATCAGGGAACAGAAATATATACAGATGATTATATGTTATTTCACCGCGGCGGCGAGACAAATTTTCCCAGAAAATCACATGCGATTTGGTTCATGGCTCAATACATGAGATTCGATTACCTCAAGGAAGCACCCGACTATAAAGCCATCGCCGATAAACTTATCATGCAAGACCTCTATAAGGAAGTCGCGGCCAGCATGAAGATCAAAGTTCCCGATGACGATATGAAACCTTTCACCATCGATCTCGATAAGGCGAAGTTTGATCCGAATAGTCCGGCGGAGTATTTGAAACAAGTAAATAGTATTAACCAATAGATAGTCACATTAACCTCCTTCTCGGGAAAGAAGGAGGTTAATCTAAATTTAAAAAGCATGAAAAGAGCAATTGCCGTAACACCTCTTACAAGTGACCTACTTAAGGAAAGTGGGGTCACTTCTTCATCTTCAGGACTCCTAACAGTTTTGAAACGAATAGCTTCTGTTCTAGTGAGCTTTTCATATACTATTTTAGGATTTATTGTATTGCTCGGAATCTGGCAAGTGGTTAGCCTGATCACAAAAGGAGAACTTCCAGGGCCGGTAGCTACCTCCTTTGTATTCTGGGAATTGGTGAGTGACCCTTTTTACGATTACGGACCTAATGAAAAAGGAATAGCATTGCAGCTATCAAGTTCGCTTACCCGAGTGTTCATAGGGTTTATGATCGGTTCGTTCATTGCTATACCCATAGGGTTACTGATGGGGTCAAATGCTTTTTGTAAAAAAGTTTTTTATCCCATTGTTCATATTCTTAAACCCGTTTCACCGCTGGCATGGTTTCCTATTGGACTGGTTGCGTTTCAGTCAGCAAGTGATGCAACGATTTTTATAATTGTAATTACTTCGCTCTGGCCAACCTTAATCAATACCGCTTTTGGGGTGGGCTCCATTCCGGACGACCATAAAAATGTAGCGAAGGCTTTCGGGTTTTCTAAGTGGAAGTATCTCACTAAAGTATTAATTCCTTACAGTTTACCACATATCATCACAGGGCTCAGACTCAGCATCAGCGTGGCTTGGCTTGTGATCGTAGCGGGAGAAATGCTTTCAGGTGGTATGGGGATCGGTTTTTTTGTGTGGGATAGCTGGAATGCCTTAAGCCTTGAACGAGTTATATCCGCGATCCTTATTATTGGAATCGTAGGATTATTGTTAGACAGAGGATTCTCTTATGTTGAAAAGAAAGTTACGTATTCAATCTAAATGAAAGGGGTGTATGAGCTATCTGAAAATTGAAAATATGGAAATCGCCTTCAACACATTGAAAGGCAAATTTGTAGCGGTGAAAGATATCAACTTAGAAGTTGAGAAAGGTCAAATCGTTTCTATCATCGGACATTCCGGTTGTGGGAAGTCAACGATTATGAATGCGATCGGGGGAATGGTATTTCCATCAAAGGGAAATGTGATACTAAACAGCAAAGAAATAAAAGGTCCTGGTCCTGACCGGGGAATCGTTTTTCAAAACTATTCTTTACTCCCGTGGCTCAATGTATACCAGAATATTTTTCAGGCTGTTGATGCCGCATTAAAAGATAAAACGAAGGCCGAGAAACATGAATTATCGGAAAAGTACCTGCAGATGGTAAATCTTTGGGAGCACCGCGAGAAGTTTCCAAAGCAAATTTCAGGAGGGATGAAACAACGTGTGGCTATCGCCAGGGCGTTTGCAATTGATCCTGAGGTTCTGTTGTTGGATGAGCCCTTTGGAGCATTGGACGCTTTGACGAAAGCTGCGCTTCATATCGAGTTACTAAAATTGTGGAACCTCACACATCGTTCAAAAACTATTATCATGGTCACACATGATATTGAGGAGGCGGTTTTTCTCTCCGATCGGATTGTCGTCATGAACAACGGTCCGGCTGCTACCATCCGTGAAATTGAAGAAGTCGGCTTACCTCGTCCACGAAATAAAAAAGATACCGTCAATCATCCGCAATATAAAATTACCCGGGAACGCCTGTTGAATTTGTTAATTGAAAAGGTTGCATTAGACGAATCCGAATTTTATAAAGAAGAGCGTGCGGCTTAAAAGCCTCATTTCATTTTCGGCAGGAATGGATTGAACCAAACACAGTGTAAAGAAATAACAATACAGTGGCAATAGAAAAAGAAGGCAGCTTTAAGACAACGTGTTCGTATTGTGGTGTAGGCTGTGGCATCGTCGTTAAAAAGGACCGGAAAAATAACCTCGTCATCGAAGGTGATAAGGATCACCCGGCAAACAAAGGGATGTTGTGCTCCAAGGGCATGAACCTGCATTATGCTATGCAGGATACCAGCGACAGACTTTTGTACCCTGAAATGCGGTGGAGTAGAAATCACCCTTACCAGCGTGTTAGCTGGGATGCGGCTATGAAGAGAAGCGCCGCAGTTTTTAAATCAATTATAGAAAATTATGGTCCTGATTCTGTCGGATTTTATGTTTCAGGCCAATGTCTGACGGAAGAATATTATGTTGCCAATAAACTTGTAAAAGGTTTTATAGGCACGAATAATATCGATACGAATTCGCGTCTTTGTATGAGCAGTGCCGTAGCGGGTTACGCTAATATGCTAGGAGAAGATGCTGTGCCTATTTCGTATGAAGACATCGAATTGGCAGATTGTTTTTTAATCGCAGGTGCGAACCCAGCCTGGTGCCACCCTATTTTGTTCCGAAGAATTGAAGAGCGAAAGCAAAATCATCCGGAGGTTAAAATCATCGTGGTAGATCCAAGAAGGACACAAAGTTGCACGATAGCCGACCTCCACTTACAAATCACACCGGGCACTGATATTTATGCGTACAACGCGATCGCTCGTGTACTTATTGAAAATGGTGAGGTGGATTATGATTTTATCGCTAAACACACAGAGGAATTCGAAAAATACCGCGACTCCATTTTCAAATTCACCGTCGAAGAAGCTGCGGAGCAATGCGATATTACCATTGACGAAATCCGCCTTGCGGCCAGCTACATTGCCTCCTCCAAAGGTTTTCTTACCCTTTGGGCGATGGGCCTTAACCAAAGTGTGATTGGTGTCAAGAAAAATTTTGCATTGATCAGTCTCAATCTTATCACCGGGCACATAGGCAAACCCGGATCCGGACCATTTTCGCTTACGGGTCAGCCCAATGCCATGGGAGGCAGGGAGGTTGGAGGACTATCCACCATGCTTGCCGCTCACCGCAGTCTGGCTAATGAAAAGCATAGAAGAGAAGTGGCTGATTTTTGGGGAGTTAATACAATTTCAGAAAAGCCGGGCCTGACAGCAACGCAGATGATCGAAGCGTTAGAGCGTGGAGATCTAAAAGCAGTCTGGATTGTATGTACTAACCCATTGGTAAGTTTACCGGATTCCCGGCGTGCAGAGGCTGCGTTGAGGAAAGCACGATTTGTAGTAGTTCAAGATATTTCAAAGAGGTCAGATACCCTGGAATTTGCCGATGTTATCTTTCCTGCTGCCGGCCATTTTGAAAAGGAGGGGACCATGACAAACTCTGACCGGAGAATAAGTCATCTAAGCAAAGTCATAAACCCTCCTGGCGAGGCTCTTGCCGACAGCGAAATACTTTGCAAATTTGCTCAGACGATGGGCTATGAAGGCTTTAACTACGACTCACCAGCTGACATTTATGCGGAACACTGTAAACTTACGCAGAACACTAACATCGATATCAGCGGACTTTCCTACGAAAGATTAAAATCGGAAGGTACTTTCCAGTGGCCAGTGCCTACACCGGATCACCCGGGTACAAAAAGATTATTTACCGACAAAATATTTTATACCCCCTCGAAAAAAGCGAGGTTTTTTCCGTTAGATCACCCTGAGAATCTTTCAGAGTCTGTCAGCAAAAAACTTCCATTGATATTAACGACGGGGCGTATTCGTGATCAGTGGCATACCATGACGAAGACTGGAAAAGTGAACAAGCTTCGCCAGCATATCGATAAACCTTTTGTAGAAATTCATCCTCACGATGCAAGTGAGCGGTTCATTAAGGAAGGTGATGTTGTGATCGTCGAAAATGGCCGGGGC
>CAZAHL010000004.1:0-58194 GCA_964484845.1 uncultured Chryseolinea sp.
ATGGTACGACCACAGATGCAGAAGGGAAATATTCCCTTTCTGTTAACAATGGGTCGGCAGTACTAACCTTTTCATTTATCGGGTACGCCACGGTGAACGCTTCTGTGGATAACCGTACCATTATTGACGTAATCATGTCCCAGGACGTTACCACGCTCGGTGAGCTGGTAGTGACAGCGTTGGGTGTGGAGCGTGAAAAACGTGAGCTTACCTACAGCACGCAGCAGGTAAAAGGTGATGAGTTATTAAGAGCTAAAGAGTCTAACATTATCAATTCCCTGACAGGAAAAGTATCCGGCGTGCAGATCACCAATTCTTCAGGAACTCCGGGGTCATCAACGCGGATTGTGATCCGTGGTGCTTCTTCTATATCCGGGGAGAACCAGGCTTTGATAGTCATTGATGGAGTTCCGGTTGATAATTCCGAATCAGCTTCCCCGGCTAATGGTGCCCTTGGAGCAGGTAGCAGCCGGATAAATGACATCGATCCTTCTATTATTGAAAGTGTCAATGTTTTAAAAGGTGCAGCCGCTACAGCATTATATGGATCAGCAGGCGCGAGAGGTGTCTTGATGATTACAACGAAGGCCGGTGGTAATCGAAAACCAGAAATAACTTTTTCCTCTGATCTGTCCTTTGAGAAAGGTATTTTTCCTGACAGGGTTAGGGATTATGCGCAGGGAACAGGTGGTAACTATTTTGATGGCGAGAGCTTAAAGACCAGCACCTCGTACGGCCCACGCCTGGATACTTTTAGGGTCAATGACGCTCCGCTAAAAACCTACGATCCGTTCGATTTCTTTCAGACGGGGATCACAACAAACAACAATGTGGGCATCAGTGGCGGTAATGAAAACTCAAGCTACCTTGTCTCCTATACGCATTTTGACCAGAAAGGCATTTCACCCAATTCAGGTTTTACGAGACATTCCATATTTGCCAAATACTCTACAAGAATATTTAAAAAACTTTCTACTGTCTTCCAGTTTCAGTACAGCAATTCAAACCAGGAACGCGTACCTGAGGGAGCCGGAAACGGTCCATTGTTTGTCTTGTACGGCCAACCCGTTACGTGGAACCCTTTCCCAGTTCTTAATCCTGACGGCACTCAGCGGATGTATAGATTTTCACGAAACCATCCCTGGTGGGCAGCTGATAATACTTCCAACAATCTCGACGTAAACCGTTACCTGCCGGAAATAACGATCAACTATACTCCGTTCAGCTGGCTGACGATCACGGAGCGCGCAGGTATGGATATGTATAGCGAACAACTTAAGTATTGGGAAAATCCCAGTCTGGCTATTAATACATTTGGCCGCATCATCGACCAGAATGTGAACTTCAGGCAGTTCAACCACGACCTGATCATCAACGCAGAGAAAGAGTTTGGCAACTTCAATGTTAACCTCCTTTTAGGTAATAACATTTTCTCAACCTACAGGCAGACAAATAATATTACGGGTGAGGGGCTGAACATCAAAGATTTTTACAACGTAAGTTCTGCATCAACCATCAATTCTTTCGAGAACCATTCTTTAAGAAGAAAAGTTGGTTTTTATGCCCAGTCGAATATAGATTATAAAAAGACATTCATTTTGTCGTTAACCGGACGATATGATGGATCCTCAGTTTTATCAAAGGATAAGAACTTTTATCCTTATGGATCTGCAGCCGGTAGCTTTGTTTTCTCTGAATTATTACCGGAATCGAGCAACAGTGTCTTGAGCTTTGGAAAGCTTCGCGTTTCGTATGCAACAGTAGGCAGTGAAAATGTTTCGCCTTATTCTCTCACAACCCCCTATATAAAGGCTGACATAAGCGATATGGAATTCCCGATATCGGGCCAGTCCGGATTTCTGCTGAGCCAGACACTGGGTAATCCTAATCTTAAAAATGAACGCATGAATGAATCCGAGGTAGGGCTTGAAATGAAGTTGTTCAATAACCGTATTGGATTTGAAGCTTCTTATTTTCATAGAAAAATTACAGACGGACTTATCCCCAACGTACAGGTTGCTGCTTCTACCGGATACACTGGTACAACAGTGAATACGGCAGAAATGGAAAATAAGGGTATTGAAATGTTGCTGAATGCCTCACTGGTAAAGACAAGTAAATTCAGTTGGGACGTGACGTGGAGCTTTACAAGGATTCGCAACAAGGTATTGAAACTTTATCCCGGCCTGAAACAATTGAGCGAGCGAATCGTAGTGGACGAACCTTATGGTGTATTCATTGGCAGCCGGTACGAACGAAACGAATCGGGTCAGATTATTATTGGAACGGATGGCATGCCTTTACGCGATACTGAATTAGGTAAAGTCGGAGACGCTAACCCTGACTTCCTTGCAAGTATGACCAACAATTTGCGATACGGGCCCGTGACCTTTAGTTTTTTCTTCGACATGAAGAAAGGTGGCGATCTTTATAATGAAGTTGACAATTATGGATACTTCTATGGCTCCTCTGTAGGGACGCAAGACCGGTCGCCCCAAGTAATACGGGGTGTAACAGCCGATGGCCAGCCAAATACAGTACCTGTTGATGCAGAGCTATATTATAAATATGTTCCTAGCATCAGAGAGTCCATGATGCAGGATGGTACTTATGTTAAGCTGAGAAACGTAAGCCTCGCGTATGATTTTCAGCCTTCGATTCTATCCGGAACACCGCTGAAATCCCTGTCCTTCATCATTACGGCACGGAACGTTTGGATTCACAGTCCGCATTTCACTGGTGCTGACCCTGAAGTGAGCAGTTACGGAGCTACAAATGATCGCGTGGGGGTTTATTCATTTTCGACGCCAACGTCACGATCCATAAGTTTTACGCTAAGAGGTCGCTTTTAATTTAAACGTAAGAATTAGCATATGAAAAAAATACAATATTATATACTGTCTACCCTGCTGTTGTTGGGATCTGCCTGTGAAGATTTTATAGATGTGAATGAGAATCCAAACGATCCCGTCGATGTTCAGGAATCCCTGATACTGCCTGCTGCTGAATTAACATTATCACGGAACCTATTATCTGGACCTGGTACCACGATGGTCCAGCATTTTCTGCAGAACATGGCGCAGAATCAGCCCATTCCTCAGATCGGCACATACCGTGCTCTCAATAATGAAACGAATGATGACTGGAGCAGTGCCTATACATTGGGACTTAGTAACCTTAAGGGATTGAATAAAAAAGCTGAAAGCAACAGCAGCTTTAATTATGCAGCTATCGCAAAAATATTGACTGCTTTAACATTGGGTACAGCAACTGATCTCTGGGGTGATATTCCATATTCACAAGCCCTTATGGGAGGTGAAAATTTTACACCTGCTTATGATTCACAGCAGAGCATTTACGAGGAAATACAAAGACTGCTGGATAACGCAATAGCGGATATCGCCAAGAATAGCATTATAAAACCTTCTGGAGATGATTTCTTCTATGGCGGAGCTATGGACAAATGGGAAAAACTTGCTTACACATTAAAGGCGCGATACTATATGCATCTGACAAAAGCTCCTGGACACACGGCATCGGCGCAAGCAGACCTGGCACTTGCGGCCTTGGCTAACGGCATGGAGTCACCAGACGATGCGCTCGTATACACGTATCCCGGTGGTGCAGGACAAGAGAACAGATGGTACCGTCATTTCGATCTCGTAAGTACCTCTATCATGGCATCGACATTTGTGGATTTGCTTGATACACGCGACGATCCACGGTTACCCCTGATGGTACAGCCTGCTGAGGCAACCGGTTTGTACAACGGACGGGTTATTGGCACTCCCGATATTGGTGTGCTTAACACCTACTCATATCCTTCTGATTTTTATATTGGCACGGATGCGCCTCACTATATGTTCGACTATTCTGAAGCGTTGTTTCTGAAAGCTGAAGCCACGTTGATAAAATCCGGTGCTGCGGCGGCCGAACCTACCTACCGCGATGGTATCACAAAACACATGGAACTCCTTGGTGTGGACCTTGCCGATATAAATGCTTATCTCGGTACACGTGGCACCTTGACCAGCGGTAATGCCCTGCAACGGATCATCGAAGAAAAGGCGGTAGCAAACTTCTTAAATGTGGAAACATTTGTAGACTGGAGGCGAACAGGATTTCCGCAGATAACAAAAGTTATGAATGCTCAATCGGACCTTCCAAGAAGGTTGCTCTACCCAGAAACAGAAATGATTTCAAACCCTCAGCCACAACAGTCGGCAACATTAACAGACCGTGTATGGTGGGATCAGCCTTAATAAATCAAGTTCAAAAAAATTGAAATCAGGATTTACATTGCTGCTATAAGCACAACAATTTTAAAAAAAAAAGGAGGCTGTCTCAAAAGCAAGCCTCCTTTTTTTTGTAGTGCTTTCTGAAAAAATTTCACTGTGTGGATCATAAATTAGCCCACCCATGACAGCCCTCGCCTATCGTGCGTAAAATGGATTCACAACATTTTTAAGTTGAACTGAACCGAAGGATAAAGATTGCTTTTATTAACTGCAGGCAACCTTCAATCTCTAAAATATGAGAGTCGTACAGGGAAAATATCAGCGCAATCGATCTAATATTATCTTACCCATACTTATTAACTGTGAATTTGACAATTATTAAATTTTTTTTAATATTTTCATTGAGAATTAACCACCCCTTCATATGAAGATTCTACCCTTTAAGATTCCAAAAACATCACAAGAGTCTTTCCGGTTACAAGAAGATCATGAAAGTCACTTTTATGATAATCTTCATCAACATCCTGAGATCCAACTGACGCTGATCCTTAACAGCGAAGGTAAAGTAATCGTGGGTGATTTTATCGGAGCCTTTAGGCCTGGTGATATCTTTCTGATCGGTTCTAACCTGCCACACGTATTCCGGAACGACCAGAAATACTATGACAATCCTGTGGAAGGTCAAGCGCATTGCCTGACCGTGTTCTTCGAATGGAAAGCGTTTGGCGACACTTTCCTTTCCATGCCAGAGTTATCGCATCTTAATGAATTTGCCAAAAAAAGCGAACGGGGAATGTTCATCCAGGAACCGATCAAAAGCCGCATCGCCCAACTTATCAAGTTCATGTTCAAAAAGTCCGGTATGGACCGGTTGATCGTGCTCCTCAAACTTTTGAACATGCTATCAGAAAACAACAACAATATGGAACCGCTGGCTTCCTCCGGTGTGTACAGCGATTTTGACGAACAGGACGGACGCAAGCTTGCCGATATTTATCGCTTTACGATGAAGGAATTCCATCGTAAGATTTCTCTGGATGAGGTAGCCGAACTTGCGCACATGACCACCAATTCATTTTGCCGTTATTTCAAAAAACGCACACGTAAGTCTTTTGTTGATTTCCTTACGGAGATCCGTATCGGACACGCCCGAAAATTATTGCAGCAGAATGATTTAAGCATCTCTCAGATATCCATTGAAGTAGGTTTCAACAACCTGTCTAATTTCAACCGTAAGTTCAGGTCTGTTTGCTCTATTACGCCAACCGAATTTAAAAAGCTCAACGAAAATAAAATGGATGTACCTGTTCCTGCATACGGAGCGTAACGCTAGCATATAAGCAGTGGCGGGTTTTCGACGCCGAATCTGTCCGCCGTTAACTTGGCGTTGAACGAAGATAAATATTTAAACTTAAACTGAACCCGCCATTGATTGTATACATTGTTATGCACAGTGCCGCAGTCGACCGTCACTAACCAGCATGGATGACAAAGCTCTGGTTGTGGGTTGAAGTCGCGCGACTTTGGCACTGGTGCTGCTATTCGAAGTACAAATTTTTATTTCGGTCAGGGTTAACCTAGGGGGTTCGAATTATTTGTCGACTGACGGAAATGTCGGCTGGGAAAACTTGGTCAACTAGCTATTTACTGCTAAAGTTTTCCTTTCTCCATTTTTCATATTCTTTGCGTAAAAGAACAACAGGGTTTTCTCCTCCTTTAGGCAGATCTTTGATAACTAAATCTAAGTAAGGGGTTTCTGAATTATCTCCGGGTTTTGCAACTTTCATAAAAGCACTTTGGGCTCTCTGTTCTCCGCACCGTTTGTCTCCACCGGCTTCTGAACCCGCCTCTAATGCGTTAATCAAGATTTCCTGGATACTAAGAGAGTCTTTTTGTCCTTGAACCGCTGCGTCAAAAATAGCCTTAAGTACGTTATCATTCGATAATAAACTACCCTGAACAGAAATACCATTTGAAGTTAATGACCCTTTGTAAAAATAGGCAGAGTCTCCAGTGTAGGTTAACGGAATCATGTGCCCTAGAGTAATAATAGCGTATTGCTGATGCTCCGGATCAAATCTGCTTTCTCGAAGTGCCTCTAGTATTCCTTCGAGCGGGCGACCATCTATAATTGCTTTCCTGCCCATAGCATGGGCATTGTAGTTACTCATTGCTTGAACAACAATAGCACCATTGCCGGGAATAATACTACCAATACTGGAACAATTGGTAGTACAGGATGCGCCTGCAATTCCTATTTCCTTTGTCTTCGAGTCTATTATGATGATAGACCATGTCGCAAAAGAGTTTATGCATAAAGCCGTCATGCACAGCATAGTCGTGATTGATTTTTTCATTTCTTATCTTTTCGGTTAGAATGAGAAACTCAAGGAATGACTCTTGGTTACAAAGTACACCTCGATTTTTTCAGATTGTAAATAGACATGGGTGCCATTTAAGTTGGCGTGCGTTGAAGGTAATGACTCGTTTGCTGCTTTGGGTTTAGCGATGGAGAGTGCGGCAATCAAATGTGCCAATGCGCGTAGGCCACTGCTCTATCCCCGCGGCATCCTGCATAACAATATCGTATAACCTTAGCACGATCAACGTTTATCAGGGGTCTATGAATCTCCAGCCACTTTTAAAGTCTGCTGTAAGTTTTCCCTCCACTAATATTGCACGTACGATCTCTATGGGGATGCAGTTCTCTTTGAGTATACGATCGTGAAAATCTTTTTCCTTCATCTTTCCGGATTTGACGAGTTCTTTGTTGAGTTGATACAATTGAAGTCCTCCAATCATATAACTGATTTGATACAACGGATCGTAACCAGAGGTAAACGACCGGCGCACTTCCGCTTCGGCATTGGCATATTCATGTCCGACCCGGCTCACGAGAAAATCGATGCACTGCTGCGGGGTCATCTTTTCAAGATGAAAACTCAGAGAGAAAATAATTCGTGCGCAACGGTGCAGTCGCCAAAAGAGCATGCCGACTCTGTCTTCGGGGCTTTCGGCAAAACCTTTGTCCCATAAATTCATTTCCCAGTATAAGGCCCATCCTTCAATCCAAAAAGGAGTCGAGAAGGCTGAACGGTACGGCTTATATCGGCTCTGCATGAACTGTTGAAGATGATGGCCCGGGATAAGCTCATGTTGTACGGTGGCTTTCGAAAAATGGGGATTGTTGCCGCGCATGCTCATCATTTTCTCGTCATGATCCATGGTATTGGTTGGATATGAAATTATGATCTTCTCTCCACCCAGAAAGAACGGATTAATTTTTTGCGCTGCGGGCGTCATCATGCTCATACTCCAGGTTTCCTTTGCCAGCGGTGGAATAGTAATAATATCTTTTGACTCCAAAAATTGGATGGCTTCGCTAGCAAGACCTTGCACCATGGCGGGCTGCTCGCCCGGCGGTACATAGCTGTTCTTCACTTTTTCCAAGGCTGCTTTCCAATCGTTGCCAAATCCCATCTCCTTGGAAGCCTTTAGCATTTCTGCCTCGCACCAGGAAAACTGCTTCTGAGCAATGGTAATTAATTCTTCGGGAGAATAAGGTATAAACTCAGTTTCCAGACTTTTAAGCAACGCTGCTTTTCCGATAGGTTTTCCAATAATGCCGCTGCCATCATCTTTAACGGAAGTATTCTGGTAATTTTGTTTTAAAAACAAAGCATAAGAAGTTAAGGCAGAGTCAAGCTTCACGAAGGGCTTATTCACCCACCAGGTAAATAGTGGATCATACCCGTTGTAAAATTTATAGGATTCCTTCATCGCACTTTGTAAGGACCGAACCACGTCGCTTGCTTTGTCGGCTTTTTGCCAGCTGTTAAATGGCTCCTTTGCAAATTTATCTTTTGCCTTGCCTATGGCACTGGTCACGTCATCAAACTCTTTTGCAGTCTTAGGACTGTTAATGATCTGACCCTGCGCACGCGAGCGTACGAATTCATAGAGCGGAGTCGCAAATTGCGTGACATGAGAAACTTCTTCGAATCGTTGTTTGTCGAGTGAATGAAAATAGGCTTCCTTTTCTATCTGGTTTTGAAGCAGCAGATAGTCGGCTTTGCCATCGGCCGACAATGTTTCAAATGAAAAAGTCTTTAGCTCGCTTCGGGCACTACTGTAAAACAAATTGAGCCGTTCATAAAACTGGCTGGATTCCTTTACAGGATATTTTCTTAGCAATGCAAATTTGTCTTCACTAAACTTTTGGATCAACTCAGGAAGATTTTGAGCATTTGTATTAAAAGCCACGAAAACCAATATGAATAAAGAAGCAATAACACGATGGATCATAATGCGCTGTTTATATGTTAACGGGATTCCTTTACAAGACGAACACCATATACGGGACCTGCTTGATTTTTAGCATTGGCTTGGAAGGTAATCTTGATCATGGTCTTTCCTTCTAACAGGGATTTCGGAATCTTGTACGGGATATCGTAGAACTTGCTCTCCTTGAATTTATTAAGATCAACGCTGGCAATTTTTTCACCCTCCACCAGGATATCAAAGTTTCGTCCGCGATTGTCCATTCCCCAGTACGTTGCGATCAGGTTATAGGAAAATCCTGAAACAACCTTCATGGTGAAGGTGAACGAACCTCCGTCATTGGCAACCCTGAATTTCCGGGTGTGAGACTCCCCTGCTTCAAGTTTCTCTCCCGTAAAGTTATGATCCCGCTCCGGCTGCATCTCACCCATTCTTATTTCATCCACAGTACTCCTTTCCAACTCATAGGCTGAACGTCTTTTTTCCTCGTAGCGCACTTGCTCCTCCTTCCAGGCTGTTGGAGTAAATACATCCCAATACACGGAATAAAATTCATCGTCCAAACTATAAAAAGGCTGGAACGTTACGTCTACTGGCGATCCAACGTGGTTGGTTTTGAAAACCAAAGAATCGCGCGACTGTTCCATAAATAATTTTCTGACATCTTTTTCTGCCGAAACAAAAACAGGGATGCCCGTTGTCGGATCAGGTTCGGATGTGCCCAGGTTTCCGGCAAGAAGGACAGGTCCATAGAAAAATGTTTTGCGTTCTGTGTTGTCTGGCATAGCCACGGCATGCAGGGATGATTCGAGGTCGACCTCAACCACATCATTGTTTTTCCATTTATGTTTCACCACCAGATAGCCATCTTTCTCAACAGTAGCCTGAAAGGCTTTGCCATTCAATCGAACGTTAACCGTTTGTGACGCCCACTGTGGTTTCCTTATTCTTAGGGTTCGTTCTTGCTGCTTGGATGTTTGAACCGTAAGCCTCACGGTTTTTGATTGAGGTATATTCCCGTTGAGGGTCAGCTTGAAATCCTTCTCTTTCCAATTTAAGACGGAAGGAATGAACAGGTTAACATATACACTTCCATCATTCCCTTTGAAATAAATCGTTTCACCATATTTCAGATGGTTTTCAATACCGGATCCCACGCAGCATGTAAAGGTGTTAAACTCATCGCTGAATTCTTTTCGGGTACCCATGCGCAACGGAACGAAGTAACACATCATTCCGGTCTTGTGATGTTGTGACGCAAGAATGTGGTTATACAAACTGCGCTCGTAATAATCCATCAATTCCGCAGAGGGCTGCAAGGCAAACAAATGCCGGGTCAGCTTCAGCATATTATAGGTGTTGCAGGTCTCCATCGTGTTGTCAGTGAGCTTGTCGTTAAGCTTGTCGGCTTCACTTAAATATTCATAGTTGCTGTTGCCCCCAGGCGCATACGAGTGATGGTTCACCACAGTCTTCCAAAAAAAATCTCCGATTAGATAATCGCTTTTATCACCGGTAAGCTGATAACGGCGAACCGTTCCGATGACTTTAGGTATCTGGGTATTGGAGTGCCTCCCGGGAAGTATGTCGACATGATGCGCCAGCGAATCCAGAACTACACGGTCATGAAACTTGTAAGAAAGATCCAGGTACTTTTTGTTACCTGTAAAAGCAAAGGTATTGACCAGTACTTCATTCATGCCTCCGTATTCGCAGAGCAACATTTTCTGAATCTGATCATCGGTGAGGTCTTTGAGGATATTACCTGTCCAGTCAGCCATTCTCTGTTCGATGAGAAGTGCCTTTTGGTTATTACAAAACAGGTAGGCATCCAGTAAGCCTGCCATCACCTTGTGAATGGTGTACCAGGGAGACCACGCACCGTTGAGGTCAAATCCCCGGGAGCGAATCTGGCCCTGCGACACTTCCATGAAAACGGAATCTTCGCGTGGTATAGCGCCCACGTAACCCGTCTTACGCGCTACCTGGCATTCCTGAAGTTCATCCACGATATAATTCACACGCTTTAAGAACTCTTCATTGCCGGAGACGGCATATTCAATGGCGCAAGCGGAAAGGTAATGACCCAATGTATGGCCGGCCAATCCTTCACTTTCCCATCCGCCATATTTATCGGCCTTTGGCTTCAAGCCAGCATGCGATCGAAATTGAGAGAGTAACCGATCGGGTTCAATCTTAAGAAGGTATTTAATATCGGCATCCCGGGCCACAGTAAATTCACTGGGAAGCAAGCTTACTTCGTTGAACAAAAATGGATACGCTGCAATCGCTACTTTAGGTTTTACTTTGACCAGCGGATTGTTTTCCTCCGGAATGTAGGATTGACCCTGGGCAAGTTGCATGCTAAAAACAAAAATTAACAGGCAGGGAAGCATTGAAAAAATAACTGCGTTACATCGGAAAAACATTTTGCGCATTGATGAAAACATGCTCATACGTTAGTGAACCTTTAAAACTTAAAATACTTAAAATCAATTGACTGACCATTCCAAAATTCCCGATGAATGATCTTTTGGAAGTGTGATCTCGAGCCGTAGTGCAGAGGTTGTCACAGGCTCGAACGAAACTTCCGAATATTGATCCTTTAATACATCATACGCTTTGGTATTTTTTACCGGTATCCACTGGTCGCCCTTTTTATAAAGCAGCCGCCACCCCGAAGGGATACGACAACCCCCGAATGGGCTATCATCAAACCAATAGACTTTGGAGGAACCAATGGTGGATGATGTTTCAAAATCGTATTGCACCCACTGAATGGTGTCTTTCATGGGCCACCAGTGGTAAAATATATTGGATTGATCATTGGAGTTCTGGGGTAACATCTGATCGTTTACGGCAATCAACGTTTTTGATTTGTGTGAAGCGGATATAGTGCTGGTTGACGCAACGGTTGGGGCTGGTGTAGGCTGAGCCGCACTCGGTTTCTTGGGTATCCATACCACCATTTCTCCTGCACCACGGTGCGCCCAGGTAAAATAGGGAATGAGCTTTACATCAACATCGTCGGTTTTTACATCGGTAGAAGAAACTCGTGCCGCTGATTGACCTTTTGCTTCAAGCACATACATACCATTATAGAAACTTGGATCGTATACCGCATTTATTTTAGCGTCTTCGGGAAGTATAAGGTTTAAAACTTTCTTGTTCGCATTGTCGGGCCATTCCGCACAATATACCAAGGGCCCACGTTGGTAGGCATATTTATCGACATCTGCCTGAATTTTATCATCGCCTTGAATCTTACGAACCGGCATGGGTAAGTCTACACGAATTACATCACCACTCTTCCATTTTTTGTTGAGTACCACGTAGCCTTTATCCAGTTTGAATTCAACGGCCTTACCATTGAGGAAGACTGCAGGTCGTTCCGTGATTTTATCATGAAAGGAATATAAATCGCCAGCGATCGGTTTATCGATGGCCCACCCTGGAATGCGCACGTGAATATCAAAGGAAGCAGGCTTGACTGGATTCACTATTATTTGCACATCACCTTCCCAGGGATACTTGGTTTTTTGTTCCAGTTTGATCTTGTTGTTATTGACTGTAAAGTCAACTGAACTCTCGCCGTAAAGGTTAACATAGAGTGAGCTACCTTTTTGAGCATAGAAATAACCTCCTACGGAAGGAACGAACCTGGTTACATTGCTTGGACAACATGCACAGCTAAACCATGGACTGCGTGAATGCTGACCGTGTGATTCTAATGGGTTTGGATAAAAGAACTGGTCTCCTGTAATGGCAACCCCGGAAAGAAATGCATTGTAAAGAGTACGCTCCAGCACATCATAATATTTCGCATCACCATGTAAAAGGAATAAACGATAGTTCCAATACACGTTAGCAATGGAGGCGCATGTTTCATTATATGCTGACATGTTGGGCAGTTCGTACGCTTTTCCAAAAGCTTCGCCATGGCCTGTCGAGCCAATCCCACCAGTAACGTATATCTTCTTGTACACGGCATCTTCCCAGATATCGTCAATTGCTTTTATGTATTGTTCATCAGATGTTAAAGCAGCGATGTCGGCCATACCCGCATACATATAGGCAGCCCGTACGGAGTGTCCGACAGCGGTATGCTGATCTACTACTTTTTGATGAGCCTGATTGTACTCATCACCACCCGGACCACGGACGTCAAGAATGAATTTTCCTTCTTCCAGGTATTTCTTATCACCCGTGACTTTATATAACTTGGCCATAGCAAGCTCGATAATCTGGTGGCCCGAATAAATGTGAAGCTTATCAGGACCGAAATCCTCGCATACCCTGTCAGCCGCTTTTATGGCAATATTCAGTAATGTTCGTTTGCCAGTAGCGTGGTAGTGGGCTACCCCTGCTTCAATCAAGTGACCAATGTTATAAAGCTCGTGGCTGAGTACAGCTTCGTTTTCCCAGCGTTTTGTTCCGGACCATTCATGCAGTTTTGATCCGTTAATATTACTAATGGTACGATTCGTGAAAATATAACCATCAGGTTCCTGTGCCTTGCCTATGAGGTCAACTAAGGAGTCAACCTTGGCTTCCAGAGCAGGGTCGTTAAAAATTTGTAGTGAATAGCTTGCCCCTTCAATGATCTTATACACGTCAGTATCATCGAAAGTGAATTCGGTACAGAACGACCCGGTGGTAAGACCTGCGGCGATCTCAAAGTTTTTAACGCGTCCTGTTGATTGACATTTTTCCAATGTAAAAGGAATGGTAACTTCATGGTTGGTTTTGATTCTCGGAGCCCAGAATTTGTCATTGAGCTTCACTGCGTTAAAAAGCACAGGTTGGATGGGATAATCTCCTGCTTGTAATTTTGCTGTCTGCGCCTCTGCTGCAAAAATGCTTAATCCACAGAGAAAAAGGGTAGCTAATTTTTCAGTCATCATCTTCGTTCATTTATGCTTTAATTTTATTCCAAGAGTTCACCTTACCGGTATTAAACCTAAGACTTATTTGCAAGCGAGTTTTGATTTATATTAACTACTACCAGTAGGATTTTAACTCTCTTTGTGATCTTAAAATTCACTTCCCGGATAAGATTCATTCCATTCCGGCGGAGTGCGATCTAAAGGTACTTCACAAAAAAGTATTTTTCTTTTCCCCTTCCTAAACTCCCCTCAGACTTGACGGGCCATCAATCGAAAAGCTTTCCTGGTTTGCGGGTCAGGCAAACCGCTCTGGATCGAAAGCGGAAATGTCCATGCTCGTTGACTTTTCACTAACAAGCTCAGTTACCAATTTTCCGGTGGCCGGGCCTAAGCTTAAACCCATCATGGAATGTCCGGTGGCAACAATAAGATTATTAAAACGCTTTGAACGGCCGATGTAGGGAAGACCGTCCGGTGAGCAAGGTCGCAGGCCATTCCATACCTGACGGATATCGGGAACCTGGACTTTCATATCGGGATAATACTTGGGAATAGATTCTACAATCCCTTTTACCCGGTTCATATTGATGCTTCTATCGGTACCATTTATTTCCATGGTACCTCCAAAACGTAAAGAATTTCCCATGGGGGTGACAGCTACACGTCCCTCCAGTAAAAGCGTTGGTATTTTAATATTCTTTTGTACGTCATTGAGTGTAAAGCTGTATCCTTTGCCTGACTGCATAGGCAAAGCGATGTCGAGCTTGGAACAAAAAATACCAGACCATGCACCGGTGGCTATCACGTACTCATCAAATTGCCACAAGTCGTCACCGATTTTGATACCGTCAATACGTCCTTTATCTGAAATGATATCGGCTACCTCACAAGATGGATTGATTTTCACGCCGTTTCTTTTCAAGTGTTCGATCAGGTTGGCTACGAGTATTTGGGGAATGAGGTGCGCATCGCCTGGAAAGTATACTCCACCCCGGACAGACACTTTCACGTCTGGTTCAAGTTTTTGTACATCGCTTGGTCCAAGAATATGGGCCTCTATTCCGTTGCGATTGGCCAGGTGCGCAGCTTCAATCTCTTCCTTTTCCGTTTCAGCACTTTGAAAGAGCATAAGCAATCCCTTTTCCTGGTAGCCGAATTCAAAGTCCCTGACGCTGGCCATTTCATGAAAAAGGCTCTTACTTATTGAACTGATTTCTTTGAGCAACGGAGCTGAACGTTGCACATGTTTCTCGTTGGCATGAGAATAAAATTTCAAGCCCCATTTAATAAGATCACCATTTAGCCTAGGCCTAACGTAAAAAGGACTTTTGGAATTAAACATCCACCGTATTCCCTTTGAGATCATACCAGGTGCAGCCAACGGAACGATGTGACTGGGAACAACCATTCCTGCGTTGCCGATAGAGCAATTGTCATCCAGATTTCCCTTGTCAAAAATAGTTACACTATGACCGGCCTTTTGAAGATAGTATGCGGAACTCAATCCTATTATTCCACCACCGATAATTGCAATTTTTTTCATTCAGATTAGAATTAAAAAGGACGCCGACCGTGCCATACAAAAATGAGCAATTATCCTGGCAAACAGCGGAAAGCATCCTTATACATTATATCACTTGGAACCCGTGTGCGTAAGGATCGTTGTCATCCATGATGATGGTATTGTATCCTGTAACCACCGCCCATCCTTCTATGCTCGGCACGATAGCGGGTTTGCCGTTCAATAAGGTTTCCTCCTCTACACGGCCGATAAATTTTGACCCGATGATACTCTCGTGAACGAAGAGCTCCCCCTTTTTAATTTTGCCCTTAGCGTGCCATTGCGCCAGGCGTGCAGACGTTCCGGTTCCGCATGGCGAGCGGTCGATGGCTTTATCGCCATAGAACACAGCGTTGCGTGCTGTTGATGTAGGGTCAATAATTTTTCCTGCCCACAGAATATGGCTGCATCCGTTAATGGTGGAATTCTCGGGATGTACAAACGTATATCTTGCATTGATATCCTTCCTAAGTTCGCGGCTCCATCCGATAAGCTGTTCAGCACGGAAGTGCTCCAGACCCGGAAAATTTTCCTGAACATCCACGATGGCGTAAAAATTTCCCCCGTATGAAACATCGACAATCAATTCTCCGAGATCCGGGCAGGAGGCAGTAAGATTTTCCGCTGCTAAAAACGATTTAATGTTTCTAAGCTTCACCGATGTTACCTTTTGATCCTTCTGCGTGTATTCGATACGTATTAATCCCGCTGGAACTTCCACGTTTAGTATACCTGCTTGTTTTGGAATAACGAGTCCCTCTTCAATAGCAATGGTGACTGTACCGATCGTACCATGGCCGCACATAGGCAAGCAACCGCTTGTTTCAATGAAGAGTACAGCCACATCGTTTTGAGGATCAGAAGGTGGATATAGAATACTTCCACTCATCATATCGTGGCCGCGAGGTTCGAACATCAGCCCTTTTCGAATCCAGTCGTACTCTTTGAGGAAGTGCTGCCTTTTTTCACTCATGTTTTTTCCTTCCAGCACGGGTCCTCCACCTGCAACGAGACGTACCGGATTTCCACAAGTATGTGCGTCAATGCAGAAAAAAGTTTTTTTCATTTCGTTCGTGAATCAATTAATTCCTCAACCTGTGAGAATGTCCATTCAATATTTAAATAGCGAAAAATTTGGAGGAGATTTTCGCTTGCAATTCCAAGTGCAAGCGCGATTCTGGCGCGATGGCGTCAAGGGAGTAGGGCTCTTCTTTCGCATCGACATTCGATACGGTCGAAGGTTCTTCGGCCCGAAGCAACTGTTCATCAACCTCTGCTCGTGTCATCCTCCAGCCGTCGCTGTTAATTTCTGTTTTTGACTCTTGCTCTGATTTAATTGCGGTCGCTTTTTGATTGCTTCCCGGATGATTGTAAGTACTTCTGTGCGTTCGTCTCCTGCCAGGATTAGACGGGGTGCACGGACGATCTCGGTGCCTAACCCTACTTCGGCTTCGGCCAGTTTTATATACTGTACCAGCTTGCTGAAAGTATCGAGCTCGAGCAGCGGCATAAACCACCGATTGATCTCTACGGCTTCTTTGATTTCTCCTTTCATCACCAGGTTATAAATGGCGACGGTCTCTTCTGGGAAAGCGCAAACTAATCCTGCCACCCACCCTTTTGCACCAAGCACAAGGCTATCCATTGCCAGCGTGTCTACACCGGTCATGATGCTGAATCGGTCACCGAATCTATTGATCATCCTTGTTACGTTTACTGTGTCACGCGTAGATTCTTTTACCGCATCGATATTCTCGGTGTCCACCAAATCCTGAAACATATCTAGCGTAACATCCACCTTATAGTCAATTGGGTTGTTATAGATCATGATCTGGAGATCGGTTGCCTTTGCCACAGATTTAAAATAGGTAACGGTCTCCCTGTGGTCTGATTTGTAGCGCATCGGAGGGAGCAGCATCAAACCGTTGATTCCATTTTTTTGGGCGTCTTCAGCTATCTTGATGGAATCACGAGTTGCGCCTTCGGCAATGTTGAGTACCACCGGTACTCGTCCAGCCACCTTTTGAACGGTAAAGTTCAAAAGCTCGCTTTTCTCACCTGATGAGAGCACGCTTGATTCGCCAAGAGTTCCACCGATGATAATACCGTGTACGCCGGCCTCTAATTGTGCATTCAGGTTTTTTTCAAACGTTTTAAAATCCAACTTGTCATCTGCAGTGAATTTTGTCGTTACTGCAGGAAAAACTCCTTTCCATGTAATCATTCCGAATATGTTTAAATAATATGAATACAAATTTAGGGCGGAACATCAGCTGATTTTGTACGTGAATTACCAACTACTAATACGTTTTATCCCCTGTTCCCGATTTTACGCAGTTCAATAGCATATTGCGTATTATTCAACAGGTTTAATCGTTAACAACCTTCACTTGCGAAACATTGCGCCGCATTATAAAGTAATACACAGGCACCCCCAGTAAGATGATTGCAAGTCCCGGAAGTGTGAAGTTTGTTTCAAATATCAGAAGTAACAAGGCAAGCGCTGTGGCGATCACTATATAAACGGCAGGGAGAAAGGGATAGCCAAAGGCTTTATAGGGACGATCAAGTTCGGGCCTGCTTTTACGCAATCGGAAAATGCCCAAAATCGTGAGGGCATAAAAAATCAGGACGCCAAAGATGACAAGAGCTAAGAGCTCATTGTATTTTCCTGTCAAACATAAGACCGATGCCCACGTCGCTTGCATCCATAAACTGTTGGCTGGAACATTGTGTCGATTTAATTCTTTTGCGTTAGAGAAAAACAGTTTGTCTTTCGCCATCATGTAGTAAACGCGGGCGCCTGCCATGATCAGCCCGTTGTTGCAGCCAAAGGTAGAGATCATAATCATCACAGCAATAAGGATTGTACCTGATGATCCAAAAATGCGCTCGGCAGCCACTATACCCACGCGATCACTTTTAGCAAAGGCAATTTCATTCAAGGGCACAACGGCCAAATACATTACGTTGGCCAGCACATACACTACCGTTACGATTACAGTTCCAAGCACCAGGCTTAATCCAATATTTCTCTTGGGATTTTTAACCTCACCAGCAATGAATGAAACGTTATGCCATGAATCGCACGAAAACAAGGACCCTTTCATAGCAATGGCGATTGCTCCGAAAGCCGCGAGGCCCGCCAGCGGAATCTGTTCTACTCCACTCCCATTGTTGACAAGCGAAGATAAGCTCCAGCCACCTTTCCAATTTGCCACCCATACCTCAGCATCTGCACCCCACCAGAAGCCGAAGCCAATCAGGGCCACCAGCGAAAGAATTTTGATTACGGTAAGGGAAGTTTGTACGAACACTCCATTGCGAACGCCACGTGTATTGATGTAAGTCAGGAGCAGTATAACACCCATGGATACAAGTTGAGAAGCGGCAAGATGAAAAGATCCTACCCGCAGCAAAATATTGTCTTCACCTACCTCCGGTACCAGATAAGAAGTAAATTTAGCGAAGGCCACTCCTACGGCTGCAATGGTTCCGGTTTGAATAATGGTAAAAAAGGTCCAGCCATAAAGGAATCCAATGAGAGGGCTATACGCCTCGCGCAGGTATACATACATGCCACCGGCTTTTGGAAACATGGCTGAGAGTTCGCCATAGCTGACCGCGGCAATAATTGTAACGACACCTGCGAGCACCCACATGGCCAGCAGGAGACCTGCGCCGCCTACGTTCCGCGCAATCTCCGAACTCACAATGAATATTCCGGATCCTATCATCGAGCCAGCGACGATCATGGTTGCATCTAACAATCCTACTTCCCTTTTAAATTCCCGTTGCTCTTCTGCCATATTTTCGGTTTCCGTTTGCATTTAATGCATAATTAAAGATACAGTTTGTTAGAATTTAGCGCTCTTGTCAAAATTACCCCTAGCTGGTACGATTTTCACCAGTTCTCCAAGGATTCTTTTCACGCAGCGTGCATAATAATAAGTATAAGCTCTTTCAATTAAAAACATCCGTTGAGTTGACATCCGAGGACTTCCCCTCAGGTATAAAAAACACAAGAATGTATTTTAGTCATTGATAAAAAACTATTTAGACTCGTAAGCTAGTCGTAGCTAGAATATGATTTCCCTCAATTAGGATGTGGAGGAAACATTATCATTTAAAAGTGGTTAAAAAAGACAGCTTTAGCTAGGAGCCTTGAGTTTGAGAACCTGCTCATAACTCGCGGCTCGTAGCTTCTGAAACCCGACATTATTAAATTGAAACACCCTAGTTGGATTAACCAAACAAAATGACATGACAATTGCAGACATTAAATCCATTTGTAAAAAGCTACCTGCTGTAACAGAGGATGTGAAATGGGGAGCCGATCTATGCTTTTCCGTAGGCGCAAAAATGTTTTGTGTAACAGGGCTTGAAGAAATTCCGGTTACGGTTTCCTTTAAAGTGTCAGACGAAGAATTTGAAGAAGTTTCGGCACGTCCCGGCTTTCGGCCCGCTCACTATGTAGCAAGATATAAATGGGTCACTGTCGAAGACGGGAAAAAAATCTCAAAGAAAGAACTCGAGCGATTTATTAAACAATCATACGAATTGGTAAAGGCCAAGTTGCCAAAGAAGTTGCAGGAGCAACTTAAGTGATACATTCTCAAATCAATAGCATTCCTGAATTATGGGTAGTTTTTTTGCTAAAAAATTAACCTGACAAAGTCGATTAAGCAACAACTATCTAATATTCGTTACCGGCTAAGTACCTGTCGCGAAAAAACTTCAAATACTCCTTGAGTTTGACCAGGTATTCCTCAAGGCCCAGTAATTGTTCGTCTACTATCAAATAGCTCATATCAGATGCCCTGTTAGCAAAATGTCGGGTACGGTCCTGCTCGAAAAAATATTTTTCAGATGGTGTAGACATACCTTTTGGCAAACGGGTTTGCTCCCATTTTGCTACAAGGCCAGAATACACATTCCGCCGCCGTTCTATTTGATTCTCGACAATTTTCCCCGCTTTTTTTAGTGACTTGTAGGTTTCTTCCAGGCTTATAAAACGATTTTCATGCGCTTCCTTAACGGCATTTTCCAACTGCGAAAGGTCGAGGTACGTTAGGGCTGTATGCCGTATGAGTTGAGCAATCGTCTGGAACACCTCTATATCATAAGGGTTGTTTATTTTCTTACTTAGATTCTTATCGCAAATGGAAATGGCCTGATTCATTTTTTCAAGATACTCGTTCGCACGGCTAACCTGCTCGGCATACTCCAGGTTCCAATAAGGATTGTATTCTACCGCATCCCACCTTGGCAAATCGGGTAAATGGGTTTTTCCAATGTTCCCCCAATGCCATACCCTTCTTTCAAAACTCTCCATATAGAAATAGGCGCCTTCATTTAATAATTTATACAGCATCTCCATATCCGATGCTTCATTTCCATAACGGTTCTTAAAAAAAGTAGAAGTAAATTCATTCAAAGAAGGTGCAGATGCATTCCACGAGTAAGCAGCCGTGGTTGCAAAACATAACATCCATGCTTGCATTGGCAATCCGGAATCATCCCAAGATGTTCGGATAACACCGTCAAATATTCCTTTCCCTAATGTTGAAGTGAGAAAATCGTAGGACTTTTTTAAACTCCCCTCCTGCCTTATCCCATCCTCTTGAATATGAAAATAAGGAAGGAACAACTCTTCGATGCCGGGGTTTGGATCGTACGCAAATACTGGGTATCCCAATGATTTTGCATCCTTCGCATATTTCAGATCTGGTGTTTCATATTCGTATGATTCTGTAAGCACGATTCCCTTCTGAGGAACTGCAACTTTATCTTTTTCTAAACCCATATCTTTATGGTATGTGCTTAACCTTCTTTTTTCCCACCCCATAGGTGCTTCCCACACCATTGCCTTACGGCCTGCTGCCTGAATTAACTTCGCGGATTTCCCAACAAACAAGTGATACAAACCACTTTTACCTATTTCATCTTCCTTTTTCTTGCATTGAGGACAAGCACCTAGCTCGTAGGTTTCATCAGAACCAATATGTAAATAATCAGAACCGGGAGTAGCCTTCATAGCATCCAGCCATAACTCCTGCAATAATTTGTAGGCATTTTCCTTTAGCGGACAAAATTCGAAATTGGATGCAGGTATTTCTCTCAGGTGGGCAAATTGCGGCCATTTTAAAATGAAACTGGCGTGGCCCAATCCTTGGACAAGCGGAACAATTTGTATATGGAATTGCTGCGCATACCTTGTTAGTTGTTGCATTTCCAGCATGGTGAATGCCCCGGGGGCACCTATTTCAGGATGGCTTGGGTATTCAAATTTGTCTTCCCATTCCCATACCAGCATGTTAATTTTATAACGCGCCAGATCTCGAATGAAATTTTCAACGTAGGCACGCGTGTCCTGATGGTGTTTGGTATCATAATGCACTGCTCTCGTTTTCGTATCTGGCATGTCGCGAATTTGCATCCCCGGAATATAGGTTGAAGAATCTTTGACTTGTATCAATTGAACAATTGTTTGAACCCCATAAAACAGGCCGGCTTCGCCAATTGCTTTTATCACTATCTTATTGCCTTCAACTGTTAAGGAATAACCTTCTTCTCCTAATGATTTATCAGACCCTTTGCGTGTTAAAATAATTGATTTGCCAGAAATTTTATTGGTGATGGAAGGTTTTAGGTGAAGCTCATCGTCCAGGAATTTTATTAACTCACCGGTTGCAAACTTGTCGTTGGTGGAAGGTTTTGCATCGGTTACAATGGTAACTGTATTATCCAGAATGAAATTGTCGCCTTTAACGGTTACAACTTTTGGATAGGGAATCAGGGAAATGCCTAGTCTTGAAAGTTCCGTCTCCTGCGCAACGGTTTCCCTAAAGCAAATCAAAAGAACGATGAACAAACACAAACGGTAACGGCACAGCCAGTGACTGAAGGAATTAATAACCTGCATGCTGAATTTCGGATTTGAATGAGATTGTAAATATAATAAGGAAAAAATACTTTCAAATATTTATTTATCTTACAATAAACTTTCGTTACCTTTCTATTTGTAAAATAATAAGTGTTTATTTAGATATCTGAAATTTGAACTGGAGCTTATTCACATGGGTTAAAGTTGGTATGATGGCTAAAATCGGGCGTCTCTCAACTTGTCGTAATTGTAAGATTTTCGCACCCTTACGCGACAAGTTGAGAGACGCACCGAAAATCCAATGCATCGTAACTCACTTTATTTTCTGTATTGTACTTTTCTCTTGTTCAGAATCCCGACGTAATACAAGCGTGGAGGAAGAGAAACCCGCTTCCCAATATAATAACATGCGCGATTACTTAATCCGTGCAGCCACATCCATCAGCGATGATGAGACAGAGGGAAATACAATTACCGAATGGGAGAAAATAAGACCGAAGCGATATCAGGAGTTTCTTGAAATGATGGGCATTGATCACTTACCTGTGCATGGCAAAAGAAGCGACCTCAATATAACCCTAACAGGTGTGGTTAAAAAAGAAGGATACCGTATTGAAAAATTGTATTATGAATCCCTCCCTGGTTTGTATGTAAGAGCTAACCTGTATATACCGGATGATTGTACATCTCGCTGTCCGGCCATCCTCTATGCTTCCGGCCACACGCTTGATCAGAAAGGAACCTATCAGACACATCCTGCAAAATTTGCACAATTGGGTTTTGTATGCATGATCACAGAAACAATTCAGTTTGGTGAAGTGCGAGGAGAACATTGGGGACCGGTCCGCAACGGATGGTTCAACTGGTATAGTCGTGGATATAATCCTGGCGGAGTAGAGTTGTGGAACGCCATACGTGCCATTGATCTGCTGACGAATAGGCCAGAGGTAGATCCGGAAAAAATTGGGGTCACCGGTATCTCCGGTGGAGGAGCTCAATCCTGGTATATTGCTGCTGCTGATTCGCGGGTAAAAGCCGCCGCGCCGGTATGCGGAGCAGGTACCCTGAAAGATCACGTGGTGAATCGAACAGTCGATGGCCACTGTGATTGCATGATGCCGACTAATATTTACCAGCAGGATTTCAGGGATATTGGAGCGTTGATTGCGCCAAGACCCCTACTGATTGCCCAATCCGACCAAGATGGTATGTACAGAATAGAAGCGGTTCGTGACCTTGCAACAGCGGTTAAAAAAAAATATACTTTATATGGAAAGCCCGATAACGTATCGGTTGTGGAAACGCCGGGAGGCCATTCTTATCATAAAATTTCACGCGAAAATATTTTTTCTTTTTTTGTTGAACACTTAAAGAATGAAAAGATTACTCCTGAACAAGTCGGAGATATTGATACGACAGAAAATAACAAAGCCTCCCATGAAGAACTGAAAGTGTACGTGAACGGTCCACCGAAAGATGACAGGACCACAACGATACAGCATTCATTCATCCCACAGGCACCCCTGCCTGTAATTCAGTCCCAACAGGAATTACATTCCCTCCGAGATTCGGTCAAAAACTTTCTGAGAAAAAAAACCTTCGGGGCATTTCCAAAAATTGAACCGGCATTTGATCAGAAGGCGGAGTTCACCAGTATGGATTCGGAAAATTCGGGAAATACTATTTATAGTTTTATTACAGAAGAAGGATGGCGTTTAAAAGTAGACGTTCACTGGAGAAACAATCCTTCTGCCAAAAAACCTTTGATGATCGTTTTGCGGAACTACAATGAAGAACGATGGTCGGCAGAAGGTTTTAGCTCAGGTTTGGACACTGCTTGGAACATTGCCTATTTCGAGGCTCGTGGAGTTGGAGAAACAGGATGGGATCCCAGCTTACAATGGCATATCCGGCGGGCAGCGGCCTGGACAGGAAGGACCGTGGCCTCCATGCAGGTCTATGACGTACTACGATGCATTCGTTTCGTCCGAACGCTGTCGAATGTAGACTCCTCAGCAATTGGTATTGCGGCCCAAAAGGAAATGGGGGCAGTGGCATTGTATGCCGCCCTTATGGACGGACGTTGTACCTCCATTGTTCTCAAAGATCCGCCTGCAACCCAGGATGTAGGCGGCAGTCCCGATGGTAAAGGCCAGGCTATGGAAATGCTCAATTGCCTAAGGGTTACCGATGTAAACAGATTGCCCGCATTATTGTCGCCCGCAAAAATTAGTATTGTCGGCGAAGTTCCAACGGCTTATGAATGGTCGGATAAAATGTTACAAAGATTTGAAGGCAGCTCATTCAACAGAATCAAAAATTCAACTGAATAAAAAATATTCACGGATGAAAACATTACCTTTTCAAAGGATCAGATGCATCGGAGATATATAATGGTGGAACCAAGAATATTTTCTGTGGATTTTTTTAACAAATCTTACTGAATGAAAAAAATTGGATTTTTTTTTACGTCTTTTCTTTCGCTAGTATATTTTTTTTATTCCTGTAACCCTAATCCCTCAACAGGGAATAATTCAATTTCTTCAGACACCGCTGTTATCGCAAAGGGCAGAGACTCGTTCAACAGTAACTGCGCAAGTTGCCATGCGTTCTCGCACGATGATATAGGACCGAAATTGGGAGGAATTACGACCGAAGTTTCTGCTGACTGGTTACTTCGTTTTATAAAAAATCCACAAGAGGTTATTTCCTCTGGAGATCAGCGCGCGGAAATTTTGTTTAAGAAATATAAATCAGTAATGCCCTCATTTGCTTTCCTGAAAGAGGACGACGTGAGCGCTATCATTGCCTTTTTAAATACACAAAAAGCTGCCGATCATCCACCGGTACCGGAGGATACGATCGCCATAGCAAACCCAATCGTTGAAAAAATAAAACTTTCCGGTTTGGTAGTCGACCTTGAGCACATTGCAGATTTTCCCTCTTCCAATGGAGGCGCAACTCCGATGACCAGGATCACCAAGCTAAGTTTTCAACCAGGGACCTTTAATCTGTTTGTCAATGACCTTCAGGGTAAATTATACAAACTGAAGAAGAATAAACCAATGGTTTATTTGGATATGGCAAAACTGAAACCAAAATTCATTGATGAGCCCGGACTGGCTACCGGATTTGGAAGTTTTGCTTTTCATCCCGGTTTTGAAACAAACGGTTTACTTTATACAACACATACGGAAGCTGCAGGTTCGGGTAAAGCCGACAACCATTTTCCAGACTCCATCGAGGTGGCTATGCAATGGGTGTTGACCGAATGGAAGATAGCACAACCTGTTGATGATGTATTGACAGGAACTGACCGGGAGTTGCTCAGGTTAAATATGGTAACGGGCGCCCACGGCGTACAGGAAATAATTTTCAATCCACTTGCCAAACCAGGCTCGCAGGATTATGGACTTTTATACATCGGTATTGGAGACGGTGCAAGTGTTCAGGTGGGATACCCTTTTCTAACGCATAGCAAAGAAAATTTATTGGGCAGTATCCTACGCATAGACCCTTTGGGCAATAACAGCGCAAATGGACAATACGGGATACCACCGCTTAATCCGTTTGTTCACGAGAAGGAAACGAAAACACAACGGGAAATTTATGCCTACGGTTTCAGGAACCCACATCGCATAACGTGGACATTGTCAGGCGAAATGCTGGCTTGCAATATCGGCCAGGCCAATATAGAGGCCATTGACTTGATCCACGCGGGCCGCGATTACGGGTGGCCTATTAGGGAAGGTAATTTTGTTTTTAACCCGTATGGAAATTTGAACAATATTTATCCTCTACCCGCCAATGACAGTACATACAAAATTACGTACCCCATCGCGCAATATGATCATGATGAAGGCAACGCCATTTCAGGCGGATACGAATATGCCGGAACAACGATACCACTATTGAAAGACAAGTTCTTTTTTGGTGACATTCCTTCCGGTAGATTATTTTATATAAATACATCCGACATACGTTCAGGAAAACCGGTCCCTATTAAAGAATGGAAAGTTACGCTCAATGGGGTTGCTACAACGCTTAAAGCGCTTTGCCAAAGTGACCGGGTAGACCTTCATTTTGGGAAGGACGCATCCGGCGAATTGTATATAATGACTAAAGCAGATGGGAAATTGTACAAGTTACAGCGTGGGACTATAAAAAACTCTGAGTGATTTTTTAAAGTAGTAGACTGTAAGTCAAAGATATTATGAGAAAACAAACACAATTTCTATTGCTACCATATAACAGGAATGATTAATCAGCCAGGCAACAACACAAGGAAGATCCGACTGTTGTTATCGAAGAATAGCCTGGCCGTCATATTGAACTCTTTCCTAAGTATCCTTTTCTAAAAATCTGGATTTAGCATGTTTAGCTAATCACTTGCAATTTCTCCGGATCCCACTTCACAATTTTCTTATCAAAATAGCTGTTGTTACATAACAGAGCCGGGGCCGCAGCACGATAACCAAAAAGAGCGTCTTCACTAACTCCACCACCTTTGCGGATAGCATGGAAAAAATTATAGAAATGATCATAATGTGCGCCCTGATAGCCTTCTTCTGCAGTGTACTCCAGTTTTTCCGGGTCAAGCATGACCTTTCTGTCGTATACATATTGTTTGTTCGGATCGTGGCTTTCTTTTTTCTTTAGGGGATCGGTCTCGTCTTTTGCCGTTCGGTTACGGAGTAAAGTCACCTTATCCCATTCAACAGTCATAGAACCTTCACTTCCGACCATGCGTAAGTAATTGGTTCCCCCGGTGCCATCCACAAAATTTACCCGCAGCGAAAGGTTGAATGCAGGGTGCACTGTTGTTTCCGGATAATCAAACATTCCCAGCATGATGTCGGGCACTTCTCTTCCATCTTTCCAATATCTTAGTCCGCCTGTTGCTGTTATCTGATTTGGTCCAACAGAATTTGTTACAAAATGGAGACTGGAAAAAAGGTGAACGAAGAGATCACCGGAAACACCGGTTCCATAATCGCGATAATTTCGCCACCTGAAAAATCGCAGTGGATCGAATGATCGCTTCGTTGTATTCGAAACAAAGTTGTCCCAACCAACGGTTGAGGTAGATGCATCTGGGGGAATGGGATATTGCCAAGCCCCGAAAGGAGACATTCTTGCCCAAAAACCTTCAGCGTAATTCAATTGCCCTATTGCACCATCCTTTAATAGTCCTCTGGCTTTTTCATTTCCCAGTGAGCTAACTCCTTGGCTACCTACCTGAAATACTACTTTGTTTTTTTTCTCCGCCGCCACAATTTCCGGCCCTTCGCTTATATCGTGCACCATCGGTTTCTCGCAATACACAGACTTGCCCTTATTCATAGCTGCTACTGAAATCGATTTATGCCAATGATCCGGTGTGGCGATTATCACTGCATCTATGTCTTTGCGTTCTAGTATTTCGCGATAATCTCTAGTAGTATAAATATCTTTCCCCCATTTCGTTTTAGCCTCCGCCAGCCGACCGTCATACAAATCGCAAGCAGCAACCAACTTTACTCCAGGAACCGTAATGGCGGTGTTGGTATCAGCGTTTCCCATCCCCCCTGCTCCTATCACAGCTAGCTGGATATTATCGTTGGAACTATACTTCTCCCGCTGTCTTAAAAGTGATTGAATATTGTGCTTGCGGTCTTTTGCTGAAATAATATTAGGTATCAGCGAAACTCCGACTACCCCTTTTGTAACCTTCGTAATGAAAGAGCGTCTGCTTGAGTTATTCACCGGCATAAATCTTAATTGTTTAGTAGTAAAGTAAAATATCCCTGAATTTTACTTCTTTAATTCTTCAAAAGCAATTGTAGAATTTATGATGCTGGCCTTCTTGCACACTAATTTTACCAAGTTTCAGGGGGAAAGGATCCTTGTAAGGGATGAGAGAGCGGAAGACCAGCTTTCGCGTCCCACCATACTTTGCTGGTCAACAGATCGCCGCCTTGAAATCTTGCTGCTGCCTCCTTTGCTTTTTCAGCATTCTTAACATACTCCTCATTGGGATATGTTAATCTCCTTGGTATTGTGCCACCTGTGCTCGTTAACCCACTACCGACCCATATCAAGGGATATCCTGTTCTCCTGTACTCACTCCAGGCCTCATCAGACTGATAAAAAAGGGAAATATACTTTTGATCAATTATCTGTTTTAATTTTTCTTCATCGGTTCCCGAAAGAGTTCCCGCTGCAGATGCAAGAAACGTATCGATGTCATTTTCATTAACATCGTACATCAACATAGCTTCACGAATCCCGGCTTGAAATAAAGACTGTTCATCTTCTGAGCTCAGGCCAAACAAAGCGGCTTCCGCCTTTAAAAAATTCACTTCAGCAGAAGTCATTAAATTGAATCTAAACTGAGAAGCTCTGAAATAATCTCCTACCAAACAGACATCACCATACCGGTCCTTTTCTATGGGATTATCTAAATTGACTGGTCGTGCTCTCCAGACACCCGATACAGATGGATTAAAATAGACTGTCAGTCTCGGATCGTTCTTAGTGTAAAGCAATTCCATGTATGGTAATCCTGGTACCAAGGGAGTGGTATATGAATCTGACAAAAAATTAAGAATAGGACTGCGATTATCACGAATGGCTGATGTGGAGGGTTCAGTCAATAAAAATGCGCTCTGACTATTTGCAGCAATGAGGGGTTGACCAATTACTGCACTAATATTTTCCTGAGCCAAGGCCTGATCAGCATATCTAACTCTTATGGCCATTCGTAATCTTAACGAGTTCGCAAATCTTCTCCACGAATCTACGTTGCCCTTAAAAATGAGGTCTGCATTCCCTGGGCTTTCTTGATCCTGATCATCACTTAATTGTGCCGTAGCTTCTTTTAAGTCAGTAAACAGCTGTTTATAAATCGCTTGCTGTGTATCATATTTAGGTTGCAGAATAATATTATCAATTGATTTAGCAGCCTCAGTAAAAGGAACATCTCCAAATCGGTCTGTCAGATTTTGCCACAACCAAACCCTGTATATTTTGGCGATAGCATTTTTGTTTGAAAGTTTTGTGTCTTCCGCTGTTAGCCGAATTAGCTCATTAATATTAATCAGATATTTTGTATAGAAATCAGTATAATAACTTGCATAATCCTGAGTTTGAAATGGATATCCTGAGTCTTCCAAGCTAGCGTTACCAGCAAATTCCGCAATTCTATCAAACCCTGAAATCTGAAATGAAGCTAGTTTTTGTACTTGTGTTAAAAGGCCATCAGCCTTTACTCTCTCCTCAGTTATTAATAATGGATCGGTGTTAAGTTCTTCAAAGTCTTCCGTGCAAGATATCGCAGTGCCTAAAAACAACGACAAGCATACTAGCACTTTTATTGTTAAATTGAATTTCATGGCTTTCATAATTATTATTTTTAAAAAGAAAGGGATAAGTTAAATCCTATGCTTCTAGTAGTGGGTAAACCTTGGGCTTCATAACCTTGAGCAGCGGCGGTTGGTGCAAAAGCTGTTTCAGGACTTATACCCATTGCTTTGAACTCTGGATCCCTATATAAATAAGCTAGATTTCGTCCTACTATCGAGAGTCTCGCCGATTTAAAAGGCGTCTTCGAAAGAAGCGAAGAAGCAAACTCATAGCTAAGAGAAGCTTCTCTCAAAGAGACATATGACGCATCCAAAACAAACTCTTCTCCGATACTATTCCATGCTCTAAGTGCATAGTAATTCTGGCGACCAACATTAATCGTGCTTTCAGTAAAGGTGCCATCACCGTTGTCTATTAGTCCGTCATTTACTGTATTCTCAATGTTTTCAGTATGCTTACCAGTACCTTTTGCAGTCTGATCATATTTACTGAAAGAGTAAACCTGGCCCCCGTTTCGAATATCAATCAATGCACTTAATGTTATGCCCTTGAATGAGAAAGTGTTTGTGATTCCTGCCAGCCATTTAGGTTGAATATTTCCCAGCACGACTAAATCGGTACCTCTTTGAACATCTCCCGTAGGAGTCAAAATCTTACGACCCTCATCATTCCTTAAGTAAGGATAGCCAATGATATTTCCATATGGCTCGCCTGGTCTTGCCTCAATAGTAGCATCCAGCCCTCCTTGCAATACCAAGGTGCTAATACCGGGGTATAAGGAAATAATTTCCGACTTGTTCTTTGAAAAATTAACTCCAATATCCCAACTAATCGAATTAACAATCTTCAACGGCTGGCCTGAAACAAATAGCTCTATACCTTTATTTTGAACTTCTCCAGAATTGATTTGCTTCGTAGTAAAACCTGTCGCCGACGGGAGCTGAATCTGAACTATTTGATTCGTTGTAGCAGCATTATAATAGGTGAAATCAACGGTCAGTCTATTTTTAAAGAGCCTCAAATCGGTACCCAGTTCCCATGATGTTTTCAGTTCATTTTTTAAGTCAGACAAGGGAACGTTAGTATTAATATTACTGAATAACTGTCCGTCAAATCCGGTTGCAGAAATTGAATATCCACTCGCGGTTCTATAGGGAGCAGCATCCGTTCCCGCTTGTGCAAAAGATCCCCTTACCTTTGCAAAGGACAATACATTTGAGGACAAATTTAAAGCATCGGTTATTACATAGCTTAATCCGACGGAAGGATAAAAGAATGAGTAATTATTCACACCTAAAGTTGACGACCAGTCATTTCGTGCAGAAATATCCAGAAATAGATAATTTTTATAGCCCAACTGACCGCTCATGTATATGGATTGAATTTCCTTTCGCTCCAGATAATATCTTCCTATTCTTGTTGAAGGCGTTGTATTTGAAATATGGTACAACCCTGGTATAAGCAAACTTTGTCCCTCTGTGCCTACATTCTCAACTCTTCTCCTGTACAAATTGCCCCCAGCAGAAATTGTCCCGGCAAAATTTGAAGATAACTTACCCGACGCAGTAATGAACAGATCAGTATTAGTCTCGCTGGTGTGATACTGTCCATTTGATATAAATCCTCCCGATAACGCGCCGGCACTTCCTTGTCCTACTCTTTCATTTCGGATATCCGTATACATGTCTGTTCCAGTCCTGGCTTTGATGCTTAACCAATCTGTTAACTTGTAGGTTAAAGAAACATAACCAATCAATCGATCTCTTTGATCGTCAGACTTAAATTCGTTAGTCAGCCAATTAGGATTGTAAGGGGCTGGGGTTTTCCACGTTCTCATCTTCCCATTTGGATATTTATAATCCTTCAGCCAATCCAGATCGATGTACCTTGGCAGCATTCCCAAACTGTTTGGAACCCCCCTGGTAGTTGGACCGATAATAGGTCTGTTCTCGCCATCTTCCTTTATATAGTTGGCTTTTGCTTCTACGTATAGCTTGTCCGTGATACTTGAGCCTACTAATAAGTTTATAGTTTTCCTGTCGAACGTACTATTAGGAACAATACCGGAGTTGGATAAATTGGAAAGGGATAATCTAAAATTACTCTTATCGGAACCTCCTGATAAGGATATGGTATTCGTAAATGTTTTTCCTGTCCGGTAAAAACTTTTAATGTTATCTTCAGGTTGTGCAGTCAAAGGAACAAGACCCAGATCTGGCATCGATTCAATAGCAACAAGTTGACCATCAAGAGGCCCCCCCCAGTTGTCAATTAACCAATTTGGATGTTGTTTATACTCCACTCCGTCAATTGTTACTGTATTCCATGCACTAAGGTCATTATCATATCCAGGTGCAAACTTATTTTGAAGGGTAGGGACCGCATTGGGAGTTTCAAATGTGGCATTCGAGTTAAAAGAAATTCCGAGTCCTTTAGATCCTTTCTTTGTTGTAATAATAATAACTCCGTTCGCACCTCTTGCACCATATAAGGAAGATCCATTAGGGCCTTTAAGCACAGAAATGGATTCTATATCATCAGGATTTATGTCTTTAATACCATCTCCATAATCTCTTCCCACCACAGCAGCAGCCGAAAAATCATTGTTAATAGGCACACCATCTATTACAAACAACGGCTGGTTGTTGCCAGCGAGAGAACTACTTCCCCTTATTGTGACATAAGAAGATCCGGTTGGACCAGCGGAAGAAGAATTGATATGTACACCGGCAACTTTACCTTTCAACGAATTAAGAACATTAGTTTCTCTTGCTGTTGTTAACGTTGAACCTTTTACTTCTTGAGCTGAATACGTAATCGCCTTTTTTTCTTTCTCGATACCAAAAGCCGTCACGACAACCTCTGAAAGAGTTTGAATATCCTCCTCTAAAGAAATATCCAGTGATGTTTGATTTCCAACTTGTACTTCTTGTTGAGTGTATCCTATAAAGGAAAATACGAGTATAGCACCGTCTGATACTTGTAAAGAATATTTACCATTCGAATCAGATGTCGTGCCCGTTGTGCTCCCTTTAATGATAACGTTTACACCTGGTAAAACATCACCCTGTTGAGAACGAAGCGTGCCGCTTATCGTGCGACCTTGCGAAAAAGTCACAGTTTGAATTCCCATCATACAAATTACAAGAACTAATAATCTCAATACTTGGAGTATTCGCATTTGGTGCGGGCAAAAATTGGTAGAGGTCTTTGTTATCATACGCCTTAATTTAAAGTGATTTATCTTGTTTATCCTTTCTTTACGCTAAATTTAGATAGTATTAATTCTAAAACAAACAATATGTAACGTTTTATAATAAAAATAATAAGGTTTTGAAACTAAAATAGTTTCGAAACTCACTCAACCCTGGAATGGGACGTCACAATGGATGCAGAATCCCGTTGGATTAACCTCCAACAGTCTTTTAATTATGCGGGTAAAAGAGAAAGGTTTAGAAAGAGTTATTAATTACATAGTTGAAGGCCTTTCAGTACTATGTGTTCTTAGCTATGCCCGCTGGGTGCGTATCAGGGACACTCAAAATTAAATAAACACGCTTGGTAGATGTATTTTCAGAGGCAATGGATTACAGCCAAGATCAATTCAATGGTTAACATCAAACACAACGCAAACTATTTAATTTTCACCTTATGATCTGGTCCATGTACTCCTGCTAAATTTTCCGAACGAAACATTAGTTCTCTAACATCATCCTTATGTTTTATAGTTATCGTGCTGGAAACATTTTTCCATTCACCATCCGGCAACAGTTTCATTTGATAAGTCTTTAAATTAGGAGTAATGGAATACAACTCAACACGCATGTGATCCTTCTCAACTTTTACTTTTGATCGAATGGTATTGGGTGTCCATTCTATTGCATCACGACCAGAAACCAGGATCATAAATTTTGTATTATAAGCCCAGTGAGGTTTTCCATCCCAGAACCACGTATTCTTTTTAAAGTATTCATCAGCAAACATATTCAGTTTGTTCAATTCATGACTGTTTTCAGGCCAGCCAGTATATCGATTGTTTAGTGAGTCCCATTCGATCCATGTATACGTTTGGGCAAAGGATGATTTGCTACGCATAATCATTTCTCCTTTTTTATTCTTAACTCCATCTTCCTCGATTGGTATTCGGTTCGTGCCCTTTACCAAAGTAACATCAGAGGCACCATTTTTTAAGAATTCATCCCTTACCTCTAAGGCTGACAATGGTATATTATTTTTTTCAAAGTGATGATTGTATTTGGCATCGGATAAAAACCACTTCTGAAATTTATTGCTCCAAATTTCGTTTGCTCCGTGGTGCCCTCCTGGCCCCTCTTTTATTCCTGGCCCTGCGCCCAGGCACCGTGTTACATATCCATAAGCATTCAAAACCGCATGTTGAACCATCATGTAGTGACCACAATGAAAACCCTGACCTTTTAACGCTTCGTCAAGAATGATTTCAGGGTATCCTTCTCCAGGATACGAGTCTTCAAAATCATTGATTTGTACCACCTTCCTAATCCAATCTCGCAGCAGAAGAATTCTCTTGAATTCATCTTGTTCGTCGTGAAAAATAGTATCCAGTTTAAACTTATTTTTTAAGGCGCTGAATTTTGGAGAAGTTAGATCTTCAAAAGTTGCAAAAGCAGTGTTGTCTTTAAGTTGGAGATTTTCAGACACTGACTGCGCAAAAAGATGGGACACTTCTAAAACCAATAGAAGTATTACTACTAAGGAGATAACACAATGTCTTTCAATTGAATCCCGAATTCTCATATGATTCTGTTTGTGTTATTCAAGATGACTTCCATCAACTAACCTTTAACCATTCGTCACCTCCAATTCAATCCGCTATCCTTCTGCATTTAGGTTTGCAATTTAACATTAAAGCAAATAAATGAAAGAAATAGTAAAAAATTAAAAAGGTTATGAAAATATTTTCACTTTCATACTAGTTTTTGGGTATCGGTGAAATCAGCCAATATTCGCAACATGCCCAAATAACAATCTTTTAGTAACAACATGTTTTATCAACGTATAAGCAAACGGAGTTTTTTGAAATTTCAGGAGCGGTGGGGCTAAGCATGTATTTGCCTAGTTGATGATGAAGATAACCAAAGTACCACCTCAAATCTAAAAAACGACCCATCTGGATCGTTAAGATTCTGTCGAAGCCCAACTCTTTTTACATAGTTCCCTCAAGTGGATGAACAACGGGGAGGAAACGCTCGAGCGAGACATTGCTCCTTGTTCATTATTCATTGCTCATTGTTTATTAAGCTATTATAACCTCAATGCCCATTTTCTCCAGCCTGGATTTCTCGTCCGCAGGTATACCCTTATCGGTAATAAGCGCATGGATTTTATTGATGCTTGCAATAAATGCGAATCCTCTTCTTTGAAATTTGCTTGAGTCAGCCACAACAATGACTTTTTGCGAGATTTCGATCATGACCTGGTTCAAATGAGCTTCTTCAATATTAGGCGTGGATATTCCGTGGCTAGTGTCAAAACCATCGACCCCTAAGAATAATTTATCACAAAAATAATTTTTTAAACCCTTTTCTGCCGACATACCAACCAGAGACATAGAGTTTTTTCTCAATGTCCCTCCCGGTACAATAACGGTTACGTTCTTATGATCCGCAAGGTAATTTGCTATGTTAATGGCGTTTGTAATAACCGTGAGATTTTCGAACTTATCAAGATGTTTGGCTATCTCAAAAGTTGTAGAGCCTGAATCCAAAATAATGGTGTTAGCTTCTTCAATAAGCTCCGCAGCTTTCTTACCAATTTCTTTTTTTTCAGGTAGATGTTTTTTCTGTTTGTCCGACAACGGATAGTCGTGACCAATAAAGCTTTGGGTCATTTTCATAGCACCCCCGCGGGCCCTTAGAAGCATATTCTTTTTTTCAAGCTGCTCAAGGTCATTTCTAATAGTGACTGAACTTACGCCGTGAGATTCACTTAAATCTTGAACATTAACCTGTCCGTTTTTATCGAGTTGGGTAAGAATTGCCATTCGACGGCTTACTGTTGATTTTGTTTCCTTGCGTTTTCTTTTCATCTATACCGGATGAGGTTTAATAGAGTCAATTAAGCTTTCAATCGAAATATACTTATTATTTCCTATGAAATTCCAGCGTTTCTTCAAGAATCCCGGGTTAACCATTTCAAATGAAGGCGTCAAAAATAAAGTTTCGTAAGTTTTATATCTTAAAAAAATAGATTAACAGCATATCGCTTTTTGTCGACTGTGATGCTTCCGTGAAGCGCAAGCATCGCGGCGACAACATGATGTGTTGATCTGGCAATTCTAATTGGAGATTGAGTACCAAGTATACAAATCTATGCATTACGGGATTTGATTCAGACTGAGCTTAGCACAAAATTTTGACGACTGAGTATATTTATCCATTCAAATCAAATACCTAATCCTGAGAAGCCATAAGCGGGTACCATTTAATTGCGTTTCGATAATATATTTTGTCAATGATCTGCTTCTCAAGCTTTAGCCCCTTGAAAGATCCAGTCACCGCTGGAGCATTCATCGTTTCATCCGATGTAAAATATTTCCAATCTCTTAACCAGGTTTCATGGGCAAGCTTTTTAATTTGCGAAGAAATACTGTCAACAGGTTCGAGGTCTGTCCCATAGACTATCCGGTCCTGATATTTGATAAAGAAATCCTGCACTTTTTGCCAATCCTTGAGTGATTGCACTTGCAAATGACAAATGCGATCCGTAAGGTCTACCGACATATTCGGAAATCTTTCTAAATGTTGGGAGATCAAGTCTACATTCCATTCCATACTTCCTAGATGAGCACCAACGAAGGTGAGTTCCGGATGTTTTACGAGAAAATTATCTCGAGCCGCTATCAATTTTTCATAGGAAGGATTTTCAGGATGAAGATGCATATGATATTCAGGGTATTTGGAAAAATAATTTTTATCATTGTTGACAGTCATTTCTTCCACAGGCAACCAGCAATTTTTTGGCTCACCGATATGACCCAACACTGAAATTTTCTCTTTTTCCAAGTAATTGAAAATAGTATCGAAAACAGGGTCATCGATCATTATAAATTCTCCTTTTTCGTTCTTAATCACCATTCCAATATTTTTCCAGACCTTGACACCAACCGCTCCCCTGGTGAAAGAGCTCTTCAAGTGAGATAACGTTCGCTCCTGCCATCCCGGCTCAAGAATTTTTTTTGTTTCAAAAGTGGAGAGGTAAAAAATATTTTTTTGAAAATCTTTCTTAAGCGCGATACAAAGATTCTCTTGCTCTTCCAAAGATGGATAGTCAGGAACCTCCGTGTTTATACTTAGGACTTGGAAATTGTCTTCTACTACCTGCTCCATGAAAGCACGGTCCTTAGTTCCGATATGCACATGCGCATCTATCTTTTTTATTCTTGAAAAATCTTCATCGGTGTAATAAGATTCGCTAGGTCTATCCATTCTGAATTTCATAGTCAAGTAAACTATTGGAATACCAATCACCATGACCAGCCCTAATTTTCCCAAAAATCTCAATTTCATAGATGAAGTCTGCTTAAGTGATTGTTAGATGGGTTTCCTTCCAAAGAAAAGATAAACGACAATGCAAGTTCATTAAAGGTTTTGAAATATAAAAACGCTTTCGTAACCTTATATTATGGAAAAAATCGTAATCTGATATGATGACCCGAATGAAAAAAAGAGGGCGCATCAAAGAATATGATGATACGGAAGATAAGCGTTCAAAAAGACTTGAACTTAGCCAAAAGGGGAAAAAGCAGTGGATGTTTGCAAGGGAATAATTTTAATGAATGCAGAGATCTATTTTTGGTAAGACATAAACCAGTTCCACTCCCAATTTACTCCTTCATCAATTGAAAATGCTTGTCCCCAAATAGGGTTATCCGGTTTGCTTTTATCATACTGAAATTGCACAATAACGTCTTGCCCCTTAAATCGATCTCTGCCAAAAAATACACCGAGATCCCCATTGAAAGATCCTTTGAGCGGCGGATCAAGAATGCCTGTTTTACTATCCGCCCAGTACAAGCTCCAAAGCTTTGACTTAGGATCAAATAACCTAAATGCGATAGCCTCAACGGCGTTTCCGTAGTTGTCAGTGAGGTGATGTCGTTCAATGTTGGCAATTCCATCTAATAGACGCTCCGTTGTTTTATTGCCCGATAGTCCGATACATTCTTCAGACTTCTTGAGCGGAGCCGCTAATTTGCGGTGGGCGACCGAATGACTACCAATCAAAAAATCATAGTCTCGTTCACTGGACGTTGTCGAAGATTCGATTTCAAGCGTGCGGTCGGGGTTCACCTTAACTGCTTTTGCAACCAACGGGAAAGAATTATCTCCCGCCGGCATATTGACATTTATAGCTTTTTCCGTGGGTTCCAAAATGATTGTACGCTTATATGTAATAACATCATTCAGCGCGGCCTTTAAATTATCAGTCTCTCTTGAAGTAAGGAGTTGTTGCTTTTCTTTGTATTCGATTAGATCTTTAAAAAAGGTAATCATTACCAGGAGATTCTTGTCTTGGAAGACCGGTAGTTTGGGGAAATCGTTAAGCAGGAGTTCGCTTTCCCAAACCGTAAAATCGGTGATGCCACATGATTTGAGTAACGGCAAATATTCTTTCGCAATTATTGTCTTTAGCTCACCTTGTCTGGTGTTGGCGATATAGTAGTCAACAACGGCGATTCGCTTGTAAACATTCAATGAACCTTTATCAACTGCGCCTGGAATTAATGTTTTATTCTCGAGAACTAGTGGGTGCAGCAGATAAACATTATCGCTATTGGCAATCATCTTATTGAAAGTATCTCTATGTTGTTTCCAATCCGGGCCATAGTAGAATGAGGGCAAGAATGCACTTCTTGTGCTCATATCTTTGTATCCTCTGATCCAAAAGACCCGATTGGGTTCATCGACTATCCTGTATTGTCCCAATGTAAAGCCATTATTTTTCGCTTGTGGACCGATCAGGTTTTTTTCGAAGCCTTCAATGAAGGAGTCTCGAGCACCGTCTTTTAGTAAATAGTTGCGTAATTCAATTAGACCTATTCTGTCAGATTCCCGCTCAGCAAATTTAGTCGGCTTAGTTTCCAGCTTCTCAAATTCCATTATCCAATTTGTTTCCCATGTTTTTCCATGATCAACTGAAAAGGCCTGTGTCCATCGGGTTTTTTCTGGGTTTCGTATATCCCATTCAAATTGAAGAATGATTGTCTTACCTTCCCATTGATCTTTCGCGTAGAAATAACCCAAACCGTTTTCAAAAGAACCGACGACAGGTGGCTGAAGTACACCGATGCGACTATCAGCCCAATGAATGGACCATAGTCGTGTGCCTGGATCAAATAGGCGAAGGCTAATTCCCTCAAAAGGTTTGCCATCACTTGCCCTCATCAAATGTTGTTCAAGGTTACCGATCCCTTTTAAAATTTGTTCTTGTTTATGGCTCCCTTCAAACTCATCCCAGCGGGTCGAACTTGTTAACCGGCTGGTCAGTTTTCGGTGATAAACAGTGTGAGAACCGGTCAAAAAATCAAAATCAGACGAATTAGAATGAGGTGAAGGTTCCACTACTATTTCGCCATTCGTGTTTAGGTGCGTTCTAACCATACCGTTTTTATTTAAGCTGATTCCTTGCCCTGAAATTTGCAATGCCGAGAATACAGCGAATATGAAGGCTGCAGATTTGAAACTGTGTTTATGTAGATTTTTCATCAGGCGATTGATTGACACAAAATTGTTTATAAACGTCAAATATTGAGGTGGTGTAAAGTGCCTATGACTGGGTGTTTTTGTGCCACAATTTTAGTGTATCTTTAGAAAAACATTGCGTAAAAACGTATGAAACACGTTTCAATTGTGGTCCTTGAAGACGTCGTTCTCTCTAATATTGCCAGTGCATATTCATTGTTTGTAACGGCAAACGAGATTAGCAAGCAAACCGGAGATAACAAGCCATTTGAAATCGATCTGATCGGTGTGCAGCTACGCAACGTACAGTTGAATCTTCCCGTCCAATTTTATTGTACGAAAACAATTCACGACGATTTCAATACAGACCTGATCGTTCTTCCAGGTATTTCGGACTTGGCAAATCCGATTGCCAATGTTATTCGAAAGAATCGTGTGCTGATTGATTGGCTGAAAATCAAGTGGAGTGAAGGGAAAGAAATAATGAGTCTTTGCACCGGTGCGTATCTGCTCGCAGAAGCTGGAATATTGGATGGAAGGGAAGCCGCAACGCATTGGCAGGCTGCAGATGAGCTACAGATGAAATATCCACGTGTGAACTTCCGATCAGATAAAGTTACCATTGATTACAAAGGAATAATTACCGGCGGCGGTGCAAATTCATCGCTGAATACGGTGCTTTATGCAATTGAAAAAGTTTGTGGTAAGAGTGTAGCCATTCATATCAGTAAAATTTATGGTATTGACTACGGGAGGAACCACCAGAATGTTTTCGCGATTTTCTCCGGAAACCACAACCACAATGATCATAACATTCACGATGCGCAGACCTTCATCGAAGAAAAGTTTGACCGGGATATTTCTGTCGAAAAAGTGGCGGACGCGGTTAGTATGAGCAAGCGGAATTTTATTCGCCGGTTTAAGTTGGCTACTGGATTAAATCCGATTGAATACATACAGCGGACTAAGGTTGAAGCTGCGAAAAAACTATTAGAACAAGGGCATCCCAGCATTTCTACGCTCCATGAAACGGTTGGATATAACGACACGAAAGCATTTAGAAGTGTATTCAAGAAACTGACAGGCTACTCGCCTCTCGAATACAGAGCAATTTATAATTTTGATTTACCTACACCAGACGCATTCAACATCCGAATGAATGGGGTTCAAAGAAGTACCTGATTTCAGATTCTTATGGAGATATTGGAAATTAGGTGGCGAGTATTCATAACTGCCGATTACTTTTCCATTAACCTTCTGTGATAATTTATCTGGCCCAAATGATAGTTAACGTGACTTATCAGATGAATAAGAAAGAAGCCTATTGATAAAGTTTGGCCTCCGATTTTTTCAGGAAATTCTTGCTGCATTTCATTCTCTTCTATTGAAGGTAAGACTGATTTGATAGTAGCAATTGCTTCGTAAATTTTTGAAATTACTTCATCTCGGGCTATATTTTTATCGTTAAATTCTTTTTCACGATTCCGTTTATACCCATTTTTTCCAAGTACAGCTCCAATGAAATGGTTTACAGCCCCGCTAATGTGAAGAGCAAGATTGCCAGCTGAATTATTAATCTTCCCGTGTAATTTCCACATATTCTGTTCTTGCTGAAATGCATTTAATTCTGCAATCGCTTTGCTTAAATCTCTTTCTAGAATTGTTAATACAGAAGTGTTGGTTTTATACATACTAAATTATTTTAAAATTTATGTTTTCAAATCGATATCACTCGACACAGAGGATTTGGTTAGCTTGTTCAGTTAACAAGTAGGTGTTTAATAAAACTTGCTCATTTAGGATTAAATGGAGAGTAATCAATAAATTTCCATTCAAATCCTTTAAGGTTTTGAAGTAGTGTCCACTTACTTAACCTAAAAATCCAATAACGATTTGCTCCCGCTGTATTTATATCATCATGATCACGGTTTAATATAAGCTCTACATTTCCCATAAGTTGAAGATTTAAATTGTTGTTAAAATCAATAAACAGTAGCCCTGCATTTGGATTTAGAGCGAGGTTTCCAAATGTATTAAACATGCTATTGCCTGGATAGTCGGGAACCACAATGGTGTGTTCATTTTCAACATGAACGAAGCCAGGAGGTCCGCCGCGATGAGAGCAATCCAAATTTCCTTGAAGGTCACTACTTCCGATAAAGAAGGTGTCTGCAATTTTTATTAGATCTCTTAACGGCGGAGTTAATAGCTCACCTGAAATATATTCTGGAGTATAAAGAGGTTTTTCAACAGACCTAACATGTCTTTGCTGAATATATTTCGGACAGTTAGGATAAGCTTGCTCAATATTCACAATAACTTTTTCTGGCGTGACATTTAGCGACCCATTTATTCTAAACCTTCTTCTGGAAGACGGTTCTATAAACAACATACCAACCTTGGGATGCGCATCAATATTTAACCAAAAATCATCAAACGGATTGGAGTACAAAAGATTGCGAGAGATCTCTAAGGTACTTGGGCCTATAACTTTGATAAAACCATTTTTTCCAGCCAATGCCGAAACGGTAATAGAGCCAATTTCGTCTTTAGAGCTCGCTATAAAAAAATGTTGCTTTTCGATAAAGTTGATTGCTCCGGGAATGATTTTATCCGTTACTGCTCTTCCATTTCTGTCGGCAACAAGTTTTTCTCCAAGCTTTTCCTGAATGCTAATCTCTCCAGCGTGATAAGTCGTTTCCATATTAAGTAAAAGATGAATCTCGGTACTAGGAGATTCTACCTCAGTTAGAATGACAAAATATTGTATCCGTCTTCCTGCAAGCTTAGTAAACTGGTTAACCCTGTGGTTCCAGGTACTTTATTGTCGCTGATCAAATCAAAGCCTGAAGGTTTTGCGCCAAACACGTCAGCGCATCCGCATGAAACACCGACTACTCGATCTTCAACTTCTTTAAAAAGTTTATGTCCAGGATGGTCAGTCTTTACTAATTCCTCCGGCCATCTTGTTCCTGCACCTTGAAAATAAATGGATACTTCTTTTCCTGCGTTTTTGTAATCATAGGCAGTGGCCATGGCGTTGAATACTCGTCCAAGTGCTTCGTCAGATCCGGCCTTGGGATCGGAAAAAACTACGATTGCTGTTTTCATATTTTGTTGTTTTAGTTTTATCCAATGTTTAACTAAATTTCCTTCGTTTAGGAATCTGATATATAAGCTTGAGATATTATAATCTTCTTTCATGCTCACTAATTTCCGTATCATTGATACTGGCAAAGCGCTTCTGCATATATCCGTTCTCATCAAATTCCCACATTTCATTTCCATAGGATCTGAACCATTTTCCCATGTTGTCATGCCATTCATATTCAAAGCGTACGGCAATTTTGTTTTCGTTAAAAGCCCACAACTCTTTTTTAAGCTTATAGTCTAATTCCTTTGTCCACTTTCGCTCAAGAAATTCTTTTACTTCCCTTCTTCCTCTAAAAAACTCTGAGCGGTTGCGCCATTCCGTATCGGCTGTATAAGCCTGGCTTACTTTTTCCGGGTCTCGTGAATTCCAGGCGTCTTCGGCTGCTTTTACTTTAAGTTGTGCAGTTTGAAAATTAAATGGGGGTAAAGGATGTCTTTTTTCCATATCATATAGGTTTGTTAATTCTTTTCCAGTTCATCAAATACTCTTTTAGCATGTGCTTCGAGAGAGAAGCCCGCAACAACGGAAGGCTCATGAATCAAGTAATGGCTGACTTCCGGACTATTTTCAATCTGACGCCTTAGAAGGGAAACTTTCTCGCGAATTATAGACCAGTCATTGGTGAGCTTTTTTTCATTTTTTACCCATTGAAGAACGTGTTTCAGATAAGATTGTTGGTTACTTATTGAAGCTCCGTTTCCGATTTGGCCATGTCCACCAATAACCATGGTGGGCTTGTAAGATTTCATGATCTCGAGTGTATTAATCCATGATTGTATATGTGCGTCTCTAAAAAGATTATAGGGACCATTCAGGCATGCATCACCGACAAACATTATTTTCTCTTTGGGCAGCCATGCTACTGCATCACCATTAGTATGACCTATCCCCAGGTGGATCAATTCAACCTGTGTATGTTTATCTTGTAGTATATTTATTTTATCGAATGTTACCGATGGAGGATTTAGCTTATATTCTCTAAGATCATCCCTCACTTGTTGTATACTTTCCCATCGGCCTGGCTTTCCACCGTAATAACCAGTTTCATATTTTTTAAGCTCATCAATAAGGCCAGTGAATGCAATGGGTGTTGCTCCCTTTTGAACCCAAAATTGGTTGCCGTAAAGATGATCACCATGATGATGCGTGTTAAAAACCAGCGATATCGATTTATCTGTACGCTTCCGGATTTCACTGTATAATAGGCTCGCACTTGTGGGGAAATTAGAATCAACGACCAAAACGAAATTGTCAAAAACAATCCATCCATTGTTAGATTGAACCTCGTTGAAATTTCCATTTTCGAAAAAAGTGACTTTCCCTTGAGCAAAAAAAACGTTTTTAGAAACCTCTACAATCTGTTCAAAGTCTGCTGTTGTCTCCACGATCCTTTCCGACGGTGCTTCGGAAGCATATACATACGTATCGTTAATGGTGGTGACGGTAGCACCTAGCATAAGGGATTTTAAAAGATTTCTTCTATTCATATTATAGGCAGACCGGTCTGTCTTTTTTGTGATAAATTTTTTTAACCTTCCAAAAGTGTTTTTACAAGTTTTTTAGCGGATTTGACTGGCCAGGCGTCTTTGTATATTTTTGATTCCACAATTGCGCCTTCAAACAATAAATACACCGCGTCTCCGACAATTTCTTTGCGGTCGGTATCTTCTGATACCAAGGATTCACTGACAAAATGTTTAATATAATTCCTCAGCTTCGCTTTATGCTCAAGGATTTGCTTTTGCATGTTTGAATTAGAGTCTGCAAGCTCAGTTAGCATGTTAATAAATTTGCAACCCCTGAATTCGTTAATTCTTAGTGCATATTCTAAAAAATCGAAACATGCCAGCGCTTTTTGTATTGGGGATTTCTTTTTTGCCGTCCATTTCTCTAACGCATCAAACCACTCCACCCTGGCAGCTTTTAAATACTCTTCTCCAAGAACTTCCTTTGACCCGAAGTGCAGGTATAAACTGGCTTTGGCCACCTGTGCTTCTTCTAATATCTGGTTGATCCCCGTATTATTATACCCCTGGTTATAAAACAGGCGTGTAGCAGTTTCAATTATTCGTTTTTTAGGACTGATATTTTTATCCATGCTTTTTATCAACGTGGCAAATTTAAAAAAGTTTTAATTAAAATAGACAATATTGTCTATTTTAATATTTATTTTTTCGATGACACATTCTAATCCTGCCGATTTGTTTCAGCGTCGCCGTAACACTTCGTTAATTTCGGTCAGTATGAGAAAAAGTAATCGATTGATAGAACCGCGTGTTATTATTTAAAAGAAGCGCGATTACATCTATCGGATAAATACGCGCGGTGAGTTTAGAGCATCTGTAAGCCAATAGGGACTAATGAGATCAATTTCTTTTGGCAATTTATCCATTGGGAAATAAGAAACCTCCTCACACTCTTTGTTTTTTAATCCATCCTGAATTTGCGCCAATAATTTAACTTCAAAATAATTAACGACATACTGCACAACTCTTTCTGGATAGAAATAGGTCGTAAAGGACGGTGTAGAGTAAACACCAATTAATCTAATAACTTCACTGGCAACATTTGTTTCCTCTTGAACCTCCCTAATTATAGCATCTTCAACTGACTCGCCAAATTCAACATGACCGGAAATGATGCACCACTTTTTTGTATCCATCCGCCTTTGCATTAAAATTTCTCGTTTTTCATTAAAGATAATGGCAGACACTGCCGGTAAAATTTCTTTTTTTTGCATGATTGCCAGGTTAATTATTTAATTCTAAAAGTCATTATTTGCAAAGTTAGTGTTCAAATAATAAAACCGCGAAATACCCTTATCAAATTATGCATGTTTTTAATAAACTTGCGTTTGTGATTATTGAAACTGTTACTCGAACATTTAAGCAACAAGCAGATAATGGAATTCGATTTACTGCTTAAAAACATTGCTCGACACATACAACTGGATCAGACTGAGATTGATTTTTTTATTTCGCTGCTACAAAATAAAAAATTAAAAAAGAAAGAGTTTTTACTAAAGTACGGGGAGATTTGTAAAACTGAAAATTTTATCATTAACGGTTGTTTAAGAGTTTATACCATTGACGGGAATGGTTTTGAACATATCGTGATGTTTGGTATTGAAGACTGGTGGGTAAGCGACCTCTTCAGCTTATTGACAAATTCTCCAACGACATATTACATTGATGCTTTGGAGAACACGGAACTTCTACAAATTTCGAAATCAAACCTCGACAAGCCTTATGAACGAGTTCCCAAGTTTGAGCGGTTCTTCAGAATAATTCTTCAAAACGCCTACATTGCTCAACAACAGCGTATTAACCAGAACCTTTCTTTTAAGGCAGAGCAGCGTTATCTTAAACTTTATTGAAAAGTACCCTGCTTTTGAACGACGAATTTCTCAAAAACAAATTTCAGCCTATCTCGGCATTACGCCTGTCTTTTTAAGTATGCTCCGAAAAAAGTTGAGCAAGAAGTGATTTCTTCAACTACTTTAATTTTTTTGACGTTGGTCCTGCGTTTTTTTGCACTCTGATAATAATTCAAAGAGCAAACAAATGACACAAAAAATCTTCAATACCAATAACGACTGGACTGGTTTTGTAACTCGTTTGACAATAGGACTAATAATATTTCCGCATGGGGCACAAAAGTATTTGGCTGGTTTGGCGGCCCTGGCTACGCCGATGAGATGAAGTTTTTTACTGAAACTTTACATATTCCCTGGCTAGTTGCTTTCACTGTGATCATCATTGAATTTTTCGGCTCCATCTCCCTAATCATCGGTTTTGCGTCAAGGCTTTGGGTTGTTGCTATGATTGTCCTTTTTATAGGTATCATATTCATAGAACATGCTGACAATGGTTTTTTTATGAATTGGCATGGCAATCAGAAAGGCGAAGGCTATGAATATCATTTGTTAATAATTGGCTTGTCCCTTACAGCACTCATAAACGGAAGCGGAAAATATTCGATTGATAGTATTTTGGCTCACAAACAAACCATTTAACAATGAAAAAATTAAAACGCTTTTCACCGGTTATCTTTCTTCTTGCGGTTTGCTCTTGGGTTTCAAATTCAATGGCAGAAAGACAAGAACAAACAAATCATTCAAACCTATTTCAATGACGTTTGGAATAAGGGTAATGTTGATATTCTCGACGAACTATTAAGCACAGATTATATCAATCATACTCCATCGAGTCCAGTCCACCAAAGGGAGCTATTGGACTAAAACCAATTGTACTAGCTATTCGAAAAGGCTTTCCAGATCTGCATTACGAAATAAAAGAAATCATTGCCACGAAAGACAGAGTTGTGGCACGTGTGGTCAAGACAGGAACTCAAGCCGACACGTTATTCGGCATTCCCCCGACCGGCAAACATATTGAAGTGAATCAAATCAATATTGAAAAAATTGAGAATGGTAAAATTGTAGAACACTGGAGAGTGACAGATGAACTGGCAATGATGAAACAACTTCGCGTTGTTCAATAATGAAGTTATAATCAAAGGAGCAGCTTTCACTAAACGCTATTGACAGCTTTTAGTATGCGTTTGTATTTTAAGATATTTCTCCAGAAAATATTGCAAGGTCAATTAACCATCCTTTTATAAATGAAGATGTAGTTTTCCACCGTAATACGATCACATTTGGGTATCGGATTATGGGTAGCTAAGTTGTAAAAAACGAATAGCAAACAGAAGCCTGATTATTTACCGCTTTGCATCGGCTTTTTCAAACGTTGCATACTTTGTATTGTTAACAACATAATAAAATGCGCCCTTTCGAGATGAAGCCTTTTCTTTTTCATTCAGTTTTTTCAAGATGCCGAGCGAATGCATCTTTTTAATGAAATTTCTTCTATCCAACGGGCTTCCATAAATCGCTTCGAAGAGAGATTTTAGCTGCGAAATTGTAAATTTCTTTGGAAGTAATTCAAACCCAAGAGCGTGGGTCACAACTTTATCTCTTAAGCGCGCATGGGCTTTTAAAATCATATCTCTATGATCAAGTGTAATCGGAGGCAGCTCATTTAATAAAAACCATTTTGTCTCATGGGCTAACGGAAGCTGTTCATTGTAATCGGTAACATTAGTGAGTGCAAAATAACCTATCGAAATGACCCGCATTGTGGGGTCACGATCTACAGCGCTCAAGGTATGTAGTTGCTCCATGTAAACGTTGGTCTTGGTCGTAACCTGGTAAAGGATCCTGCTTGCAGCATCTTCTGACGTTTCCTCCGGCCGGATAAAACCGTTCACAACAGACCAGATGCTTTTCCCAGCGCTGAGTTCTTTCTGTGTTAACAATACCTTAAGCTGCTCCCCGTCGAAACCCAGGATGACACAGCCTATAGTAATTAGAATTCTTTGCTCTATGTTGTTACTATTCAATTCCATTAGAAAACCACCGAATATATTTCAAATGATTGATTCATGCTGCCATTTGCAATGTCACTGAAACACCGTTGCTCCTATTTAAAAAGCAACGGTGCGAACATGTACAGATTGTTCCTCCACACTGGTCAAGTGTGCCCACCAACATATTCTTGATTCGTGTACTTAATATTGAGCTCTTTGAATTTCGAAAGCATTACCTGGAAATTCTCGTACGCAATGTCTTCCGTCCCAGCAATCCAAAGTGTTACCTTATTAAGGGGATGCACGCGCTGTGGTAAAAAATGCTGAAGCCAAGTTTTGATGATATAGGTAGCATCCATTTCATTTTAAACACATTCTGCCGCCGCTCCACGTTGACATATATTTCTCATTCGCTGGCGCAGAATTTCAATGGCTCCAGAAACGAGACCGTAAATAGTTGGTACATTAAGATCCATGATAGAAGCAACTTCGTCATAGGAGAAAGTATTATAAAATTTTAGGAATACCGCCTCTGCTTGACGCCCTGTGAGTCCCTCAATTATTTGTTCACTATCAAAGGGTGAAACCACATGATCCGCAAACACATCGTCGTTTGCTAACAGCTTAAACTTGAATTGGGGCCGAGAGAAATTAATGACCCGAACTGTGAATTTCCGAGTAAGAATCTTTTCAATGAGAAGTTTTCGAAATGACCTGAAAAGATATGACTTAACCGAACTAGTTACGCGCAAGTCATGACGCTGATCCCAGACACTTACAAACAATTCTCGCAGGCAATTCTTCACAAACCCTGGGTCGTCGCAGACGTGCATCCCATAGTTAAAGAGTTCTTGTACATGCTCGTTGTAGAGCAGCGAAAATGCGCGTTCGCTGCCTTGCTTTATGTTTCGAATCAGCGCATCGGCGTTAACTTCAGCCGCGGACTTCCTCCTACTAAATAGAAATTCAAGAGATGATTGCATGATTGGATTTAGTTAACACCTGCCTTCCCGTAAAGGCACCCGAGTTATAAACAACTTCACCTGTAATCGCATTCTCCTTATGCCTGTTAACGACATTGACCAAACAGTTGGTTTCTCTTGCGTACGCGGCGGCAACGTTGAGGTAAGGATTGCCATTACATATCACACTCAACGTCGGCGCTATTGCATTGCCCGGGCAGTTGTTGGCGACCAAATGGAGCCTAAAATTTTTCGACACCACTTACTTTCATTTTCAACGCATTTACCTTATCTACTGGACCTGTAATGAATAAAGTTTTTTCATCGGGACCAGCAAAAACATTGTTGGTTGATCCACCACCTGTAAATATGGTGACAAGCTTATTGCCCTTTGGATCAAAGACATTTACCCCCAGACCATTGCTGATATAAATGTTTCCTCGATCATCCATCGACATACCATCGCCACCCATATCTATAAATTTCTTCATGTTGGAAAGCGAACCATCTGGATTAATATCAAATACCCATGTACCTCCCATGTTATCACCTTCCCATTTGTTTACATATAGTTTCTTTCCATCAGGCGTTCCCACGACGCCGTTCGGCCACGAATCTGCATCCCATCCGGATAGAGTTGTTACCCGGACCAATGCGTTGCTGCCAGGAGCCAAATAATAAACATGGCCACCTTTCCCTTGATCTGCCTGTTCCGAATGTGTTGGCGGCCAATTTTGTTTGCGGGGATCATTATCCTCCCAATAGCCTCTGGGAAACATCGGGTCGGTAATGTACATACCTCCCGTTTTAGGGTTAATCCATACATCGTTTGGTCCATTCAATAATTTACCGTTATAATTGTCGACTAAAACAGTATGGCTACCGTTAGGTAGTATTTTCCATACCTCCCCATGCATATCAGCACAGGCAATGAGGTTCCCATCTTTATCGAAGGCCATTCCGTTGGACCGGCCCGTTTCTTCTAAAAACGGAGTTATGACATCGGTGACTGCGTCCCATTTATAAATGATATCATTAGGCTGGTCAGTGAAGAAAACGTTTCCGGTTTTATCAACAGCAGGACCTTCTGTAAAAGAATATCCATCACCCAAATTTTCAATTTGGGCATCCGTGGCTATCAGGCCGGTGTTGCCTTTTGCGTCGTCTTCATCGCAAGCATAAAATCCAAGCGAACACGCTATACCGAGCGAAACAAGAAGTCTTTTCATAGTTGTTAAATTTGTTTACTAGAATGCTGAGGCAATAGTTGCGTACTAATAAAAGTATAAAATACACTTAAACGATTCTTCCAATAAAGGCCGCCGATGGATATTGAACAATCGTTTGAAATGGAGAAGAGAAAGACAGAGAGTACTTATTGAGATAGGGAAGATTTTATGTTGGCAGTCACTTTTAAAATTTCAAGTGCTTCACCCGAAAGCCATTTCAATTCATCAGAATCACCATAACCCGTCTCAAGAAAAAGGTCAATCCAATATACTGATTCGTCTGCTTCCTCTACCACGATGCATGTTTTGGAAAATTTTTCATTTTTCGATCTTCCAATGACGGTCAAGAACGGCCTCTGCCTGGAGCATAGAAGAGTCGGGTTACATTAATGCAACGTGCAAATAAGGCAGGGCGAAACCTCAAACCTTAAACTTCAAACATCGAACCCAACCCGTCACAGGTTTTCTTCAAGCGCTTACTTTTCTCTCACCGGCTCACACCTCTCTGCAGATTGGCGATGGCTTCAAACTCCTCGGATAATTTAGCAGTGAGTCTTTCAAAAATGGAAAAGTATTCCATATATACATCATGGTTTTGCTTTTGAGGCTTAAAGGTGGACGCTAGCACGACTGACCTTGCAGCTTCATCAAGGTTCTTATAAATGCCCAAATCTGTGGCGCTTAGTAAAAATGCACCTTGCGCATTACTGTCCGGATTTTTCCCGACGTTTACCGGCTTATTAAAAATATCGGCAAGCATCTGTGTGCAAACGGGTATGGATGCGAAACTTCCATTTGCTGTAAGGGAGTTGATGCTGCGGTGTTCCTGAAGGGTTTTACCAATGCTATAAATTTCGTAAAGTATTCCTTCGATGGTAGCCCTTACAAAGTGCTGCCTTTCATGTTTGATGTTGATACCAAAATAACTACCCCTCGCGTTGGCATTCCAAATCGGTGCTCTCTCCCCAAGCAAATAAGGCAAAAACAACAGACCTTCTGAACCAATTGGAACAGCCATCGCCTCTTGAATAAGATTCTGCATGGTGTATTCAATATCAAAAGGACTTTTAAAATCACCAAACTGTTTGACAAACCACTCAAAAATGACACCACCGTTATTCGTGGGCCCTCCAGAAACAAAGTGTTTCTCTGTTAATAGATAATTAAAAATACGCTGCTTGCTGTCCTGGAGTACTTTGTTTCCAATTACACGAACCGCGCCACTGTCTTCTATTGTTACCGTAGCTTTTCCGTTTTCCCAAATGCCTCCGCCCAGCATGGCAAGACATCCATCGCTTGACCCGACGATTAATTTAACGCTATCCGATAATCCCAACGACTTCTGGTACTCTTTCCTAAGTTTGCCAGGCGAGTGAAATACAGGAACAAGCTCTGGTAACTTCTCAGGCGTGATGCCAGCATAGTCGAGAGCAGTCGTTTCCCATGAAAGCTTATGAATATTCATTAAGCCTGTTGCTGATGCAAGACTGTAGTCGAGAACATACCCATTGGTAAGTTGCTGAAGGATGTAACTTTTAATAGACAGAAATTTGTATGTCTTCTTAAATCGTTCCGGGTCATGCCTGTTTAGCCAGGTGATCTTAACGAGGGGCGACATGGGATGAATTGGTGTACCAGTTGCTTCGTATATCTTTTTTCCGAGTGAAGAACCATTCAATTCCTGTGCTTCCTTTTTTGCCCGATTGTCGGCCCATGTGATGGCGTTGCCTAATGGTACACCATGTTTATCGATAGGCAGTACGCTGTGCATCGAAGCACTGAAGCAGATGGAAATTACTTTATAGTTTTTAGGGTGTATCTCTTCACTCAACAGATTTTTCAACACATAAAGCATTGTGATGAACATCTGTTCCGGGTCTTGTTCGCTGTAGTCGGGCTCTATGTGAAATGTAGGATAAAACCCCTTCATAGATCCGATGACATTCCCGTTTGTATCAAACGCTAACACGCGAGTTGCATTTGTGCCTATTTCAATCGTAATGATACATTCCATGTTGCTTTCTTAATCATTGTATATGTTGTCTATTTCTCTTTCTGAATTCACCGGGAGTATGACCGGTAAGTTTTTTGAATGTGGTGGAAAAATGCTGTGACGAATAAAATCCTGTTTCGAATGCAATTTCTGTCACATTCACGTCGGACCGCTTTAGCAGTTTAATTGCTTCGGATATTCTAATATTAATGAGGTAGTTCAGCGGGGAAAAGCCTGTATAACTTTTAACCTTTTCTGTAAAAGCGGTTGTCCCTAATCCTACCAAGGCCGCCATTTCCTCCACGGTCCATTGGTAAGCCAGGTTCTCACGCAAGGTTTGTTCAAGTTTGGTGAATGTTTGCGGAAAATCCCGACGAGAACTAGCCTGCCTTGTCGATTGCCTGGCAACAATAATGAGAAGAGAATCTAACAAATGATTGAAACGGGTTTGGTATCCCATTTCCTGATTCTGAATCTCTGAATGCATTTCATGCAATATACCAGCAACCTCCTTCATCTTCAGCACCGCCAGATTATTGAGTAACAGGATCTTTCCGATCGTGAGGCATTCATTCTCTGAAAGACTGCTCCACTTACCCAAAACCATTCTTCCATCGGCAGTTAATTTTTCAACATGACAGTGTAGCCAGAATATCGTGCCTATGTCGAAGTATCCTTTTGACCCGCCAATTTCCTGTCCAGGTAATACAAGGGCAATATTACCTGGATAAAGCACATGGTGCTGTTGATTGATCAACCATTCGAATTTACCATCGAGTACACAATATATTCGCAAGGTATCAGACGCCGAGACTCCAAAGGAATCAAGTTGGATGGTGCTATTTTTTCTGAGCGAAAATTCTTTTATGTGTGGAAACAATTCCAATTCTTTTGAAGATCCTTGCCGCAATATAAACTGGCTATATGGCATTACTAAATCTATTGGAGTTGCTGACCAATTTTTGCTTGATGTAGTTAGTTAACTGCACACTTATCTATATATTCGCCCCGCACTGGACGTGTATGACATCCGTTATGTTTATAGAATGTGTATAACATCAATAGGGTCACGTTTCTTATCTTTCTTATTTGCATTCGTAAAACATTAACTTTACTGTGAGTTAATAAACTCCTTCTCACTTTTAAGGCTCGGCGAATTTTTCGTTGGAAAATTTGCCGGTACGGGGTGTGTTACTTTTCCTGTTGCCAGCCATTCAACAGCTCTTACAACGGTCGTTTGATACCCAATACACCGATAAGCCGCTGGGTACGTTTCGCCCTTCCAAAGATGTCCCATGCTTGAATTGTAAACTCGACCCTTGCCATAACTTACAACCCACTCAACCGGCCACATTTTGTGCGTGCTTGTGCTGTCATAGGCATAGGACAATACCGTCAGATTTTCTGCCGGTCCACGTGGGAAATAATAGACTTCTGTGTTGGCAGTTTGCCATTGCTCAGGGTAATCCTTGTTGATGGGATGACGGTTGAGAATATTTATCACAGCATTGAACCGATCTCCATGACCAGTACCCATACCGTGACCTGGCGGCATACGGATGATATTTTTTTCAGCGTCAATTTCAATCGCATAGCCAACCGTGTTAGGCCTCCATCCCAAACCGATCATCGTGTTATACTCTTCCCAATGTGGAAAAGCATTGTTGGCGGAATGCAGGATATACAAGCCACCTCCCTTTTGCATATACTTCTCCAACTCCCGTTCAGCCTGAGCCGGCCAGCGTAGCCTCGGATTATGAATGTTGTTCGTATTCTGAACGACCACGGCGTACTTACCAAACTGCGGAAGCCATGCAGCTCGTTCTATGCTGTCGGGTGGAATGGTGGTGATATCTATCTCAAAGCGTCCCCTTTGCTCCAATATCCACTTGGTTACGGCTGTGGTTTGCTTCCAATCGTGGTTGCTAAATCCATCAACAATCAGAACTGGTATTTTCTTATTCTTTCGTGCCTGAGCTTGAGCAGAAGAAAAACCGATTAAGAAAACAAAGGCGAAACTACACACCGAAATATAAAGTACTATACCAGGAAAAAAAAGGCGAGTAATTGTCTTGTACATTTCGAGTTTCATTATTCTATTATTTGAATAGTTTTTGCGCAATCATGGTCAGATAGAGTTTACAATTCATCCAGGTATGGCCTCCCTCTGAGATGAAAGTGTCATGTTTAATTTTCCTTTCATCGAGTACTTCCAAATAATCCGAAATGACAGGATATAAACCATCCTCCTTCCCCACCCCGATCCAGAATAGTTTCACTCGTTGATTAGTGAGTGATGGATTGGCAAAAGCAACTTCATTGTTCCGTTCAAATTCTTCTTTGAGCATACCGGGAGCGAATCCACAAACCCAACTAAACGTATCGGGGTTGTTTAACCCAATGTACAATGTCTCGCCACCACCACCGGAAAAGCCCGCGATGGCCCTGCTGCTTTTATCGGTTTTCACGCGAAAGTTTTTTTCGATAAATGGAAGAAGGTTATCTAGCAAATCTTTTTTGAACGCTTGCAAATTATTCCAGTTTCTCAAGCTACCAGATGATTTGGTGATAACAGGAAAGGCTCGACCATACGGCATGACAATAATCATGGGTTTTGCTTTGCCTTGATGGATGAGGTTGTCAAGGATAATGTTGGTTCGTCCTACCTTTGTCCAAGTCTCTTCAGTATCTGTTGTTCCGTGAAGCAAGTAGAGAACCGGGTATTTTACACTAGAGTTCGTTTCATATCCTGGTGGTGTATAGATCACAACGGGACGGATACCTAATTCTGAAGATGTGTAATAGTGGTACGAAAGTGTTCCATGAGGTATATTCTGAATGGTATGGATCAGTGGCGTATCGCCCGTTATTTCAACCAGGCTGTTTTGGAAACCTTCATTGGGAAAGATCACAGTGTTTCGAGGATCGGCCACTTGTATTCCATCTGCCACAAAGTGATAGGGATACATGTCTGGCTTTATTGGCCCGATCTTAACACTCCAGATGCCCGCCGTATCTCTGGTCATCGCCACAGGAGACTTTTCAAACTGGCCGCTCAGTTTCACTTCTTTGGCAAGTGGAGCCAGGTATCGAAACGTAACGGTATTATCAGGATGAACCTCAGGGGAAATCACAACGGTGCCTCCCTGGGGCTGGCCATTCGAATGCCAAACGACACAAATCATGGCCAAATTCAAGAACAACCGCTTGATTACTTTCTCCATATTAAATCCATTTTTCATAATGTATGAAATTTATAGTATGCTCATCCAACCGATTATCCATCAAAACTTCCATCTTCATTCCACTATTTTTTGAAAAGCAAGGGTGCAAGTTCATGCAGGCTGCGTCTCCAAGTTTGGAACTCGTGCGCGGTACCCTCCGAAATGTAGGAGACAGCATTGAAACCTGCTTGCTTAAGGGCCACTGAAGCATTCTTAACTCCGTCGGGTTTTTCTTTGCTGCCACAACTCAGGAAAATGAGTTTTACCTTCGACTTGTCTTTGATATCTTCAGGTTTGTAAATGCCCCCGCTAAGTAGTGCATAGTAAGAAAAGACTTCGGACTTATTAATTGTAATCATGCGGGTTTCCATGCCACCCATTGAGAGGCCGGCCATAGCACGATGAGGTTGGTCAGCAATAGTCCGGAAGTTGGCGTCAATGTATGGAATCAACTCGTCCACCAAAACTGTCTGAAATGCAGTGATATCGAAATTTCTTATACCACCGAACTTAATTTCGTTCGTCATTCCATAAGTCATTACAATAATGAAGGGATTAATCTTGCGTTCGGCGATCATGTTGTCCATGATAAGGTTAGCGCGCCCCTGGTTAGTCCATGCCGTTTCATCCTCACCCCAGCCATGTTGCAGATATAGCACCGGATAACGGTTAGATTGATCCTTGTCATAACCGGGGGGAGTATAAACAAAAGCTCGGCGTGAAGTATTGGTACTCTTGGAGGGAAAAAGAATCTGTTGCACATTACCGTGCGGAACATCTTTTAGTGCGTAGAAGTCCTGATCATGTGCAGGTATTTCTATGCCACTCTCCCATCGTACGGAACCGTAGAAATTCAAAGCACCAGGATCGTTAAATTTCCCGCCATCAATTTTAAGGTGGTAGTAATGGAAGCCTTCATCCAACGGTCCCGCTGTAGTACCGCTCCAAAATCCATCCTCCCCCTTCGTAAGTTTAGTACCTCCTTTTCCACCTAATCCCAGACTTACTCTAATACTATCTGCTTGTGGTGCCTGGATCTTGAATCTGGCATAGCCTTGCGAGTTAACTTGCGGATACTCTTGTCCAGGTTGATTTAGGGTCGATGGTTTGAAGTCTTCTTTAATTATTGATTCCCTGGTCTGCGCTAAACACAACGAACCAGATACTGTCAATAATAAGGCTAAGAAAACTAAATATTGCTTCATGTTTTTTGTTTTTAGTTTTTGAATCTTCAATCAAAACCGTGCGGATATTTAATATCACTTAAAAAGCAATTGAGCAAACTGATTTAACGATCGTCTCCATGTTTGCCATTCATGCGACGTACCCGGTGATTCATAGTAGGTATGTTTGATCCCTGCTTTTTCAAGCGCTTCATGAAAACTCTTTACACCAGTGTACATTCTCTCAGGTTCAGTCGTTCCGATGCTAACATAAACTACTTTCACTTTCTTGTTGAATGCTTCCGCATCTGCCCAGGCTCCATTGTACATCTCTTTGATATCGCTGCCTTGCATAAAACCAGCCCCACTGAATCCTCCTATGTAAGAAAACTTGTCAAGGTTCGTCATAGTCGTTTGGAATGTTTGGAATCCTCCCATGGAAAGTCCGGCCATCGCGCGATGATCACGATCGGGAATCGTGCGAAACGTTTTATCAATCAACGGAATAATATCTTTCACCAGCACATCGGGAAAAGCGTTGTTCGCCATCGCTGCGCGCAAGTTGCCCGGTTCGACCTCTACCCTGCGCCTGGTTGGATCAGTAGCATATCCCCGATCCATTACAATCAACATCGGCTTAGCATTTCCTTCTGCGATCAGATTATCCAAAATGAAATCGACTTTGCCCTGGACGGGCCAACCCGTTTCATCTTCGCCTCCGCCGTGCTGTAGATAAAGAACGGGGTACTTTTTATCTACATCCTCGTCATAGCCAGGCGGTGTGTAAACAAAAGCACGCCGCCATGCTCTTGTGGTTGCTGAATAGTAGTTGACGTTCCTGACCTGACCGTGAGGAACATTTTTAGGAAAATAATAGTCGACACCAGGTTCAGGAATGTCTATACCGCTAGCCATTCGGCCCATGCCGTAAAACGTCTGGCTGGAAGGATCGACAAGGGCAACACCATCGATAAGTAAAGAATAATAATGGAAGCCGATGACAATAGGATCGGTTGTAACATTCCAAAATCCACTGGTATCTTTTACCATGTCGTACTTTTTCCCGAGATCGATTTGTACTTTTTGCGCATCGGGTGCTTTAACACGAAACACGACACGATTGTCGGGTAAAATCTGAGGGTATTGTGCATTGGGAACATTCGTTGAGGCTGGGTCGCCAATACCCGTATGATAACTAGTGAACGTCGATGGGTCTACTGGTTTGAAAAGCAGTTGAGACAACATGTATAGGCCATTCCTCCATACTTTGAAGTCGTGCACGCCAGGCTCGATGTAGTAGATATGGGGAACGTTGTTTCTAAACAAGTATTCATGCGTACGTCTACTGAACGAGATTAGTCCGTCCTTGTCGCCACACGAAATCCAAAGCAGTTTCAATTTCTTTTTAGCTTCGTCAGGATTTGGCAGCAATTCTTCTGGTGCTTTGGTGTTGGGGGCAGAAGAGAATCCCCCTACCCATGCAAACTTGTCTAGATTCCCAAGTCCAAAGTTTAGCGATTGTCCTCCTCCCATCGATAGCCCTGCAATGGCGCGATGTTCGCGGTCTGCCAAGACAGCATATTTTTTCTCGATATAGGGGATCAAATCATTAAGCAAGTCTTTCTCGAACGTTGCAAAAGCCTGTACTTTTACGCTGTCAAAAACATTTCCAATAGCACGGTCATCTTTCATGGCTCTTCCATTTGGCATAACAACGATCATAGGCTCTAGCTTACGGTCGGCATACAGGTTGTCTAAGATGACCTGCGGTTTGCCTCCATCAAGCCACTCCTTCTTATCACCTCCGATTCCATGTAACAGATACAAAACAGGATATTTTTTCTTTTTCGAAAAGCCTGGAGGCGTATAGATCAACGCCTTTCGGGAGGTTCCTACCGTTTTCGAATTGTAACTGATGGTGTCAATCTTTCCATGCGGAATATTAGATCGCAAGGAGTCAAAACCACGAGGAGCTTGCTTAATAGCTCTCTGAGCCTGCAGAGGTTTACTCATGGCCACTGCAACAATAAGAAGTGTCGACAGTCGAATTATTTTTCTAATCATTTTTTTATCTTTTTAATTCTTCGATAGTTTATATAGCGTGGTGTATTGGTCAGTCTTTTTCGCGCCAACTTTGATTTGTGTAAATGAATGTGAAGCAAAAGTGTCGGAAAATCTTAT
>CAZAHL010000005.1:0-57448 GCA_964484845.1 uncultured Chryseolinea sp.
TTCTCCGCTGCGTTGTCGGATAATAAGGTCACGGATCTGGTCAATGGAAGTCACATTTGCGTTGTATTGAATCGATACCTGTTGATCAACTGTTTCGATCCTTCCTGCCGGAAAAGACTGATTGGCATTGTTGACTGCTTCCGTCACCTGGGTGATGCTCACCCCGTAGGCATTAAGTTTTTCCTGGTTGATATTTACTTGTATCTGGCGCTCATCGCCGCCAATGATGTTGACTTGACCGACGCCTATTACGTTTTGCAAGACCGGGCGAAGTTGTTTGTCAACCAGGTCATACAAGACTTTCGGTGCCAGTTGCGAGGTAACCCCTGCGCGAATAACAGGTGTTTCCTCCAGGTTCACCTTACTTACAATAGGTCTATTGATATCTTCGGGAAGATCGTTCAATACCTGATCAGCCTTGCGTTGAACATTTCGCTCGGCTTGATCAAGATCGGTTCCGCTTTTTAACTGAATAGCGATTTGTGATAATCCTTCTTGAGAAGTTGAACTGATTTTGTCAAGACCTTCTACGGAGGCAAAGGCGTCTTCCAGTTTTCGGGTTACCGAGGTTTCAACTTCTGCAGCCGCTGCTCCCGGATAAACCGTGCTGATGGATACAGTAAGCACTTCTATTTTGGGCAGCAGGTTATAGTTCAACTTGAAATAAGACTGAACTCCAAACAGAATGAGGACCGTGAATATTACAATGATTAATAAGGGTCTCTTGACGGCAACTTCAGCGATTGACATGATATTTCTGTTTAGTTGGATATACGAACCGGACTTCCATTCTTTAAATTGATCTGACCGGAGGTCACCACAACATCTTCGGCCCGAAGACCACTGATGACTTGGATGTTTTCTCCCAGTTCTTTCCCTGTCTGAATAGCTCTCTGGCGAACAATACTGTCGGAGACTATATAGACCGATGCATTTTGTATACTCTCAAGTACTGCCTCACGCGGAATGACCAGCACTTTCTCTTGTGTTTTTTTAGCAAAATCCACATATACAAATGTTCCGGATCGCAATAGCGCTGTCTCTGTGTTGTTCATCATAATCTCTACCCGGTAACTGTGCGTGGCATCTGCCTGCGGACTGATGAAGCTGACGCTGCCCGAAAAGATCTTGTCGGGATAGACGTCGGTTTTTACTTTTACCGATTGGCCCTGCATGACCTGGTATACTTCGCTTTCAGTCAGATTAACGGTTACTTTTGCTTTGGACAGGCTGATGATGGTCGCGATCTCACCTCCCGCATTTACATACATACCCTGTTCGACAGACTTCATGGATACAATGCCGCTGATCGGCGCTTTGATGGCAGCATTGTCGATATTCTTTTTAACCTGATTCACCTGGTTGATGGCATCCTGATAATTTTTATTGATCTCGTTTACTTTCTCCTGTGTAGCGGCTTTACCTTGTAATAGTTCCGTATATACTTGCAAGTCCTGTTGTAATTTATTGGCGTTGGTCTCCGCTTTCTGTAAATCGAGTTGTAAGGCCTGCATATCGATCATGGCTAATACCTGTCCTTTCCTTACCTGGTCTCCCAGCTCGAAGCGAAGCTGGTGAATTGTTCCACTACTCAAGGCAAGGGCTTTCACTTCTTTGAACGGTGCGATGCTGCCGGTCTTGATCATATTAATTTCGCGCAATTGTTCCTTGGCGACCGCAACCTTTACGGGTATGCGTAGCGTGGTCTGGGGAGCAGGTTTATTTTTTTCATTGAGCTTCTTTTTGTTCGCCCAAAGATTATAACCGATCAGCACCACGATGAGAAATCCGACAACACTTACGACATATTTAGTTTTCATAAACTTTAAAATTTTATAACGCATGGAAAAATGTTTTCAATGTTCCCTGTGCTTTTTCCAAATCAACCTTGGCCTGGAAAAAAGTATACAGTGAATTGAGATAATTGCTTTGTGATTCCTTCAATGTGTTTTGCGCATTCAGCCACTCCGTGAGATCCGTTGTGCCCTTCTGATATTGTAAATGGATCACATCAAATGTTGATTGGGCCAATTGTATATTTTCTGTATAGAGCTGCAGATTCGTCTGCTCTTGTAAGAATTTGGTCTTTGCATTTTCAAGCTCGACCTGGTATCTACTTTCTTCCAGTTTGAAATTCTCAATGGAATTTCGCCACTTATATTTAGCCTGTGTGATTTGCGCCTGTCTCTTAAAGTCAACAAGGGGAATGGTTATCTTAAGTCCAATGGTTGAATACGAAGCCATGGTAGACCATGCCTGGTTAAGTTCATCTCCGAAACCAATGCCACCATAACGGGCATACGCAGAAAGTTTCGGATAGATTATATTCTTGAGCCTGCGCCCATCGATCTCGGTGAGCTTTGCATTCACCTGCAAAAGTTTATAGTCAGTGCGATTACCCACTGAAGATTGCTGTAGCGAATCCGTGGTTGGGATAACGAAGTCAATCGTTTCATTCGTAATTGGTTTTACGAATAATTGTTCAACGATTGGGAAGCCCATTTCGAATTTTAGTTGATTCTCTGATAGGGCGAGATTCGTCTCGGCAACCCGTATTTGTGCAAGCGAAGTATTAAAGTTGACTTTTATTTTTTCAAGATCCTTTAATAGAACTATGCCTTTATTGACTTGCTGCTGGGTCACCTGCATTTGACCGTGATAGGTTTCATTTGTTGCATGTAGCAAGTCGAGTTGTTCCTGATACACGGCAATCTGAAAATAGGCTTTGCAGATATTGTAGATCAATGTCTCTTCATTCTTGACGATATTTAGTTCCGACTGAAGTTTATTATAGCGGTTAGCCTGTAGGCCCGCGATGAGTGATTTATCAAAGATGGTTTGATCGAGCTGCGCCACTGGATTAACCTGGAACTGTTTGGTAAAAGCAACGCGGACATCCTCCGGGCCAAAAATGCCAGCGGGGATAACTGTTTCCTGAACCTTGACATTATCATCCAAAGCTCCCGTTAATGTTACTGTTGGCAGATATGCAGCCAACACTTCTTTTGCGCGGGCATCGGCTAGTTTCTTTTCATTGGCATACACTTGATTGCTGTGACTGTGTTTCAGTCCGTATTCTATGCAAGACTTGAGTGTCCAAACATCCTGCGCAAACAATGCGGCAGGTAATAATAACATCATGCTTAAAAAAATACTTTTGTTCATTCGTGTTCGTTTTGCCTTTCAGGTAAGCCACACGGAAACTTGTGTTTAATATTCACCGTGGCGTTTTGATTCATTTGAGCAGCCCACATTGTTGTCCTTTACAAGAGGGACAACGCGTGGTGATCAAACCTGAAGCAAAGGACGTGATTAAGACCTTTGTGGAATTTTTATCATACCAAACCCCCTTTTTATTATACCAAATCCCCCTGGCAGACAAGTTTATATGCTTGCAAAGCCCTACCTAGCATCCGGAACCAACGTTTGCAAAAAATGCGTCCAAAGGATATAAGTATCTTTGCCGTTGAAACTCTCCAGACTTATGGCGAACGATCGCGAAAATCTTAAAACCAGACAGCTCATAAATTTTCTCGTTGAGGATCGCTATCGGCTCTTTCGGCATGCTGTTCTTTTGGTGGGTTTATTCACGCTGCTGTACTCTGCCGACTTTTCACATACCTTTCCGGGCCACTATAAATACTATAGCTTATTTTCAGCGTACCTGATTTTCACGGCGATGTTCTATATCAACGTATCTATACTCGTACCCCACGTTTTCTTCAAAGGCCGTTATCTGTTATACCTGATTCTATTGATTGTTGTAGTGATGGCGGGTTTATCCTCTGTGTCTTATATTCTCAATACGCATCTTGGTGTTTACCGTGTCATAGAAGAAGAGCAAGATTATTCACAGGGTTTTTATGAAGGAACCGTTGTATCGATTTGCGTTATCCTGGTGACCACTACACTAAAGCTTTTACAACGGTGGGCAAAAGACAATGAACGGCTTGTAGAGTTGACGAACCTTACCTTGCGTATGGAGTTGAACGAATTGAGAAATCAGATCAACCCGCACTTTCTTTTCAATATGCTTAACAACGTAAAGGCCCTGATCAGGACCAATCCAGAAATGGCCACTACGGTTATTATAAAACTGTCTGAATTCTTACGGTTTCAACTTTATGAGAACAGCGAAGAGAAGACGTTGCTGGTTTCTGAAATAAATTTTTTATCGAACTATATAAACCTTGAAAAAATAAGAAGAGACAATCTTTCTCTGACGATAGAGAGCAAGTTGGATGAACAGACATCGCGTAATGTGTCTGTGCCTCCGAATTTGTTTATTATGTTTATTGAGAACGCTGTAAAACACAGCATCGACTTAACAGACAAAGGCTCTTATATCAACATACGGTTTGAAGCGATCAACAACAAGCTGTTGCGTTTCACCTGTGTCAATTCGGTAAGTCCCGCCTATGTTGTTTCCGACAAGAAGAATAGTGGGTTGGGCCTGGTCAATATTAAAAGAAGATTGGAATTATTATACCAGGATAATTATCGCTTGGACATCACTGCAACGGATAATGAATATAAAGTAGATTTAACGATTCCGCTATGACTTGTATAATCGTAGATGATGAACCCTTGGCGCGAGAGGAGATGCACGCGCTCATCAAAGAAGTCTCTGAGCTTGAAGTGCTGGGAAAATTCTCAAACGCACTGTCTGCACAAGACTTTGTCAAGACAAACGACGTTGACCTTATTTTTCTGGACATTGAAATGCCGATGGTTTCGGGAATTGAGTTTGCTGAACGCGTGCCGAAACAGACACTCATCATTTTCACAACAGCCTACTCGCAATATGCTTTAAAAAGCTACGACCTCGATGCTATTGATTACTTGCTAAAGCCGATTGAAAAGCACCGCGTTGAGAAAGCTATTAACAAAGCCATCATCTACAGGAAACTGCTGTCGGATGATAGCGAAAAAGGTACTGTTGAATCAAATACAGAATCGTTTATGCTCATTAAGTCAGAGAGGCGATACTACAAAGTAAACTTCAGTGACATTAAGTTTGTAGAGGGGCTCAAGGACTACGTTGTGATTTATACCCAAAACCAAAAGTTGTTCATGGCAATGAATTTGAAAACTATACATCAAAAATTACCGGTAGATATCTTTTTGCGCACGAGCAAATCCTATGTGGTGAATAAGGACCGTATCGATTCGTTTGACAATCACACTTTATACATTGGCGATTCTGAAATTCCCATTGGGGAGGTCTATCGAAAGGACTTCTTTGATAAGTACCTTGGTAATTCGCTTAAACCAGGTGATCCAGATTTAGGAATTTAACGGGAGCGTAAATTGAAGATTGATGAGCAAAAAATCCATCATCATCACCTCTCAACTCCCGATCAAAAGTTGGTTTGAATAGATCAATGGACCTTACGCTAGCGGATGCTATCATGGACAGATCGTCAGCATTGCAAACAAGACCAAGTTAAAGCTTGAGTAATAGTTGAAATAAAGAACTTTCATAATTCTTGCCACAAAAGTGATGATATTCGCACGACTCAAAACCTGACGGATTCAGGCGACGCCATCCAGCATGGCAACAGCTGAAAGAGTTCTGTATTAAATTCAGCAATTACTTTTCGAAGTGGCCAAAGCTTTTTCTTTTTGGATACCTAGTGCTCTTAATTTTAACTTTGCCAGAGTAACAAACGCGACAACATTTTCTTTAGAGATGTTAAGCGATCGTTCGGTAATTCCTGTTGCGATTTTGCTACTCGAATCACCTAACGTCCTCATTATCAAAGAAGGGCACATTTTGTATCGTCCGAGAATCATTTTTCTTGTGCATGTCCCCCTACCGAACACATCCGTCTTCTTCCCGAAAATCATTCACCAAGCTCACCGCGTTTCTAAAAAGACACTGCGGAATCAATCAAAAAAGCAGCAGCTTGCATTCGAAATTAAATGCTTGCTTTTTTATATTTTGCCCTCCAAAAACGTGAATAAACTTTATAAGAAGAATGCAAGGAGATGTGTGGACTTTCTTTCGGAATTTTGAAGTTATGCTTTCGTCAATAAAATCATTTTGTAATGTATTCCTGATTTTTGGTTTAATGCCCCTACAGGCATTGTCACAGGGAGGATTAAAGTTTCATGGCAGTGAGCAACCTATAGATAAGCGGACATCGTACAATGTTTTCGGGGATAAAACTGCCGCATTTTCAGCGTATTTTGATATTGAGTTTAGCCTGTCCCTGTATCCAGCATCAGAGTTCGGATATATTCTACGGGTCAAAAACAAAGAAAGCAACAGAATCTATAATCTTTTTTATGATGGTCAGGGAGATAAACTAACCTTTAAATTTAATGAAGAAGGTAAGAGCAACCTGATCGTTGCCAACATGGACCGGGCAGAATTGCTTGACATGCATTGGTTCAAAATGAAAATCTCATTCGACCTAAAAAGCGATTCCATAAAATTCACAATAAACAACCAAACGTTTGGCGCGGGAAATGAAAAGCTCCCTGACACATATTCTCCGATCATACTTTTCGGCAGAAGCGATCATATTATCGATGTCCCGTCCTTCGCTATAAAAAACCTTTCTATCGGCAACCGGGAGAAGCACTCCTTTGCTTTAAATGAAAGCCAAGGTAACATTGTCCACGACATAAGCGGCAAAACCTTCGGCGCAGTTTCTAATCCGGAGTGGTTAGTAAATGATGCATACCATTGGAGACATAAGGCTTCATTTAAGTCGCAGTCAATAGCCGGCGCCAATTATAATCCCGAGAGGAAGGAAATATACTATTTCAACAGCGATTCCTTACGGATATATAATGTAAGATCAGGCCATACCAATATTAAAGTCTTTCAAGAAAAATGCCCTGTTAAACTCATATTGGGAACCAACTTCATTGATACAAAACACAACAGACTATATTCTTATGAAGCTTATTATGCCCCTCCTAATGAGAACTATGACGGCCCAACTGCAGCGAGTCTGAACCTGGATACGTATCAATGGACCGCCGAGAATTCTGAACAGTTACCGAGTCCGTTGCATCACCATGGCTCCTACTTCAACCCATCTGGTGCCCAATTCATCTTGTTTGGAGGTTTCGGACGAATGCGCTACAGTAAGGATTTCTTCTCTTTCGACTTAAATAAAAAGGAATGGGATACCATTGAAGGCTTTACAGGAGATTTTCTATCACCGCGATACTTTTCGTCCGTCGGGTATTTAAAAAAGACTAACTCTGTATACGTTTTTGGCGGGATGGGCAATGAATCAGGAGAACAAACCGTTGGAAGAAAATACAATTATGATCTATACAAAATAGACTTAGATACAAAACATATTTCAAAGCTTTGGGAAATCAAATGGGAACGTGACAATGTGGTTCCCGTTAGAGGAATGGTTTTACTTGACGATTCTTCTTTTTATACTTTGTGCTACCCTGAACATTTCTCTGAATCGCTTCTTAAACTATACCGGTTTTCGTTGAAGGATGGCACCTACGAAATACTTGGTGATTCGATTCCTATACGCTCAGATAAGATTACAACCAACGCTAACCTGTATTACGACAGCACACTAAATAATTTGTATGCTGTTGTTCAGGAGTTTGACGACGATATCTCTTCAGACGTGAAAGTTTACTCACTGTCATTCCCTCCGCTTACAGTCCAGGAACTGGCAAGTTATTCGAGGGAGAAAAGTAACCACACATTAGCGGTAGTTATTCTTTCGTCTTTATTTGCTATTGGTATTGGTTTTCTTCTATATAAGAAACTACAGGATAAGAGGCTAAAGTCTCAAAATATCGACGTTGAGGGTGATACGCGAAACGTATACATTGAGAATAATAAAACAGAAACGACAACAAGATCTAATTCCATTTACCTTTTCGGAGATTTCACCGTACGCGACAGAAAAAATCGGGACATTACCTACATGTTCAGTGCACAGCTGAAGCAAATCTTTTGTCTTATTTTACAATACAGCACAACTGAAGACGGCATCGCGTCTCAGCGACTTAGCAATGTACTGTGGCCGGACAAGCCGACGGATAAAGCAAAAAATTCAAGAGGCGTTACGATAAATCATTTGCGTAAAGTTCTAACTGAACTTGATGGAATAGAATTAATTTATGACAAAGGCCATTTCAAAATAGAGCACACCGAACAGTTCTATTGTGACTATGCCCGATGTCTACAGCTAATTTCTGCTAATGAAATAGAAGGGCACAGAGATGAACTGATTGAAATATTATCTCGCGGCAAGTTCCTGTACCTTTCTGACCACCCCTCATTTGATGCATTTAAAGAAGAGATGGAAAAGAAACTGGAACCGGTATTGCTATTGGAAATGGAAAAAAGTTTTGCCGCAGACATTTATCAAACAACTATTGCTTTAGCTGAAGCAATATTTAACATAGATCCGCTAAATGATGCAGCATTGACTTTTCAAATTAAAGCGATGCAAAAATTAAAAATGAATGATGAAGCCAGAATCAGATATCAGGCTTTTGTTATCGAATATAGGAAGGCAATGGGGAAGGATTATCCTCATCCTTACAAAGGTTTAAGCTAAGTTGTTCCTCATTCGTTTTTTCCACTGAGTCAGAGGTAAAATTTCTTTGTCCTGATTCCTGCAACAAAAATTCCCAGTATTCTATTTAAAGATGTCTTGAACATAAAACTTATTCCCGCTGCCATTTTATTTTTCGTTTGAGAACGAATATGGGAAGTCACTCTTATTTATTCCTCTGGTTTTATTGGGAGCCGGACTCATTTTAAAATCGATTTTTGCTCCCTTCATTAGATCTTCGTGCGTCAGGTAGTTTTTTGTATGCTTCTTACCATTTAACGTCACTTCAGCGACATAGCGGTTTTCTTTTGAATTACTATCAGCTTTTATCGCGATCTCTTTTCCATTTTCCAGTTGAATCTTGACAGACTTGAACAAAGGAGACCCCATGATATATTCGTTACTACCGGGGCATAGCGGATAAAAACCCAACGCAGAGAAAACGTACCAAGCAGACGTTTGTCCGTTGTCCTCATCACCACAATATCCATCCGGTGTTGCAGCATAAAGCTTATCCATGATTTCCCGTGCCCAGTATTGAGCTTTCCAGGGTTCTCCTGCGTAATTGTACAAATACACCATGTGCTGGATCGGCTGATTACCATGCGCATATTGGCCGAGGTCCATCACTTGCATTTCACGCATCTCGTGAATCATCGAACGGCTTTCCATTCCTCTCGATCCCGGAATGATAAAAACAGAATCGAGCATCGTTACAAATTCTTTTTGTCCGCCCATCAGTTGAATTAATCCCTGAGGGTCATGAAAAACCGACCAGGAGTAGTGCCAGCTGTTTCCTTCGGTAAAATCACGGCCCCAGTCAGTAGGGTTAAACGAATCGGAAAAAGATCCATCGGTTGCGCGTCCTGCCATTAATTTACGCTTCGGATTAAACAGGTTTTTATAATTCAAGGCTCTTTTCGCATACAAGTCAATTTCGTTTTGTGGCTTATTAAGTGCTTTACCTAATCGATAGATCGTCCAGTCATCATAAGCATATTCCAACGTGCGCGCTACATTCTGGTCAACGTCTACATCATTCGGGATATGGCCGTATTTATTGTAATACTCATAACCCTTTCTTCCCGTAGCTGAAACGTTATGGTGTACGGTGTTCGCCCCATGCTTAAGCGCTTCCCACAATGCTTCAATATCATATCCGCGCAAGCCTTTCAGGTAGGCATCGGCAACAACAGACGCCGAATTATTCCCTACCATGATATCACGATGGCCGGGGCTAGCCCATTCAGGAAGAAACCCGATTTCCTTATACGCATTCACAAGACCTTCCTGCATCTTTACATTTTCAGCGGGGAATAAAAAATTCAAAAACGGGAATAGACTACGAAACGTATCCCAAAATCCTGTATCAGTGAACATGTAACCCGGCATAACTTTGCCATTATATGGGCTATAATGAATGATCTTACCATTGGCATCAACTTCAGAAAAATTCCTCGGGAATAGGACCGAACGATAAAAGGAAGAATAGAATGTTCTGATGTTGTCAATATTATCGTCCTCAACGTTGATCTTTCCTAGTACCTCGTTCCAGCGCTGCTTTCCTTTGCTTGCAACTTTATCAAAATCAACATCGTCCAACTCTTTCAAGTTGATGAGCGCTTGCTCTTCGCTGATAAAAGAAGAAGCCACACGCGCATGTACCTGCTCGTCATTTGATGTTGAGAATCCAATAATGGCACCAGCATGGTTTCCTTTGAACTCCTTTTCACCCTCTGTGATTTTTCCATCTTTAACGGTCGCGAAATAAGAGAACGGCTTATCAAAAACGATGACAAAATAATTCTTGAAATTGTCGGGGACTCCTCCGCTGTTCCGCGTTGTATAGCCCACGATCTTTTTCTCTTCAGGAATAATCCTTATGAAAGATCCTTTATCAAAAGCATCTGTGACAATGTATGAGTTTTTACCGTAAGGAAATGTAAAGCGGAACATGGCAGCTCTTTCTGTCGGGGTTATTTCCGTTGTCACATCGAAATCGGCTAAATGTACGCGGTAGTAATAAGGTTTGGCGATTTCAGCTTTATGCGAAAACCAGCTTGCTCTTTCATTCTCATCAAACACAGCTTTGCCGGTGATGGGCATGATGGAAAATTGTCCATAGTCGTTCATCCATGGACTAGGCTGATGAGTCTGTTTAAATCCCCTGATCTTATCCGCGGTATACGTATACATCCAGCCATCGCCCATCTTCCCGGTTTGAGGCGACCAAAAATTCATACCCCACGGAAGAGCAATGGCGGGATAGGTATTTCCTGTTGAAAGCTCGAATTTGGAGTTCGTTCCCACCAGCGTGCTTACATAGCTGACCGGATCAGAAACCTGTGCATTTACGTTCAGGGTAAAACACCACAAAAAAAACGTCTGCCTTAGTAATCCAATTTTTCTCATCATCTTAATTCTTAATCTTATGTCGATTTTAAAATTCAATCGTAACATCCGTTACCTGGTCGTTCACCAACTTAGTTTTACATGAACACCATCCGGGTTGTTTTTAAAACTCAGAAAACAAGTTTGGGTCGATTCGTCCCATGATGTATTTGAATGCAACAACTTGCCTGCAGCATCAGTCACTTCTATTTTGTCTGCTTTTTGAGGCAAGAGTACTCTCATCACGTTGGTCGTGTTCAATGGACTTTTGGCTACGAACGAATACTCATTCTTTGTTGACTTTTCATCGTAAACTCTCGCAGCGGTTGCAAGAACCTGTGGTATTTTTGGGTTTTTAACGTGGCCGATATTGTATAAAAACGCCTGCTCTCCCGGCTTCACTTGCTTTTCATTGAGAACAGGAATTTCAGGATCAAATAAATCAATTAACTTTCCTCTAATCGTATAGGGAGACTGATCGGCATTTTCATCCACTACGGAAATAATTTCGTAAGGTCCTCTCGTAAGGGCGAAGTGATTTTTAAACTTCAGTTCTCCTGCGCCAGTTTCTGTTTCGTATAATCTTTTAATGGCATTTACAAATTCAACATCGCTGTTGCCCTTCAAAACAAACTCTTTCGGATCGCTGCGCATAATGTAAACTTTTCCCCTGCCGTATGTATATACACCAGCGTTGAAAGGTTCTTTCATACCAAGCTTCATAAACAGATGCTCGGATGGGGCATTGAAAGTATTAGTACCGGTATTCCACCACTCCTGCACGCTTTGAAAAGCATCATCGTCTCTGCCACAGTACAAGAGAGCGCCCCCGCTTTTTACCCAGGCTGCAATGTGGTCATGCGCTGTCGGATCCATTGGTTTCATGTTGGAGTAAGACATGATCAGGATCTTTATATCACTCAAAGTTTTCGGAAAAGAAACATTTTCTATTTGGACAGTTTTAACCGGAATGCCTCGCTTTAACAAGGGAAGAGCTTGTCCATAAAAATTAGATAGCTGCGGATCTTCATAACCATTGTGGACAGGGAAACGCTGAAACATTAGCGAATTGGCCATAAGAACACCTATACCCTGCGAGCCACTCACTTTATTTTCTGACAACGGCATGTTGTGCAGGGTATTGATCATGACCTGCATCTGCGTTGAATAAAAATGCGGGATGCGTTCCTTTTTCTCACTGTTGGTGCTGGTGCGATAGAGGCCTTCATAAATTCGATCTGGCCAGGGCATCACTTCATAATCAGCAATCATCGGATATAGTAGTTGTGCCGTAAAAGTTGCCTGGTAATTTTGCTTGTAGTCTGCCCAGTCGCGTGGCCAATCTTCAATCGGGTCTGTCAGGAAAAACATTTTTCTGTCAGTAGGCGCGGTCATAGACTCCATTGAACCGTATTCCAGAAATGCAGTTTCAAACACGCGTTCTTTTTTTTGCCCTTTAAAAAAATTGGGCTCGCGCGAAGTACCGGTCCACACCTGTGCAATGTAACCATCCACGCAAGGTAAAGATGCGAGACTGGCTTCGGGACTGACAATCATCCACTGTGAATAATTCACCAGCGAATGCGTTGGGACGTAACAACGAATGTTCATTCCTTTGCTTTTACCATACGCTTTAGCGAAGGTGAAACATTCGTTCACAGCCCGGTAGTAAAGGTGATATTTCAACTTGTTGGATAAGTATGTGTTCTCGGGCGATTCGTGCTGAGGTCTCCAGTCGAACCCGTAGTATTCTTTCCACTCTCTTTTGAAAGCTTCGCTGTAACCAGCCCTTGCCCAAAATTCAGGCTCTTCAAGATAGATGGCATCTATGCCGGCGTCAATCACACGTTTAATCACCGCCTCTTTTAAATACTTTATGAAATTCATGGAAGGCACGATATACGGAACCATTCGTCCGTGCCATATCGTGTCTCCTTTCTCGGTCACTTGGCCTTCGTCGAGGTGCTTCTTTCCATCCCAATCGCCTGTGAAATAATCCTGGTATTCTCCCCATGCAATTCCAGTCATGAAATGCGTGGTATATCCTCTGTCGCGCCAGGATTGAACGCGTTGCTCGAACGTCAAATCACCTTTGCCGTGATGATCTTTCACGCTGTAAACAATGGCAACGTCTGCCCGCACATCCGTTACAGGTTTCCATGGATTGGAAGTTTGAAAAGTTGTCTTTTCTCCTGAGGCACTTCGTGATTTTTTCTCCTTTTGCTGTGACTGAGAACAACCTTGAAACGAAAGCGCCAGCAGAAGATAAAGTATGATCGTTTTTTGCATTGATATCAAGTAGTGTTTAAAAGAAAAAGGAAAGAAGATTATCTCCGTTAATCGGAGATCGACGTCATGTAAAAACTAGTAGATGAGACCCGTCTAAGAAATAAGGGTTAAAGCCACCCCGTTGCGAAGTGGCTTCAAACCCAAACAATTTTATGGGATCAGTAATTGCACAGCTTCATTGTAATTCCATCTTCTGGTTCCGCTGCCTCTTGGTGTGTCGTAGTTGATACGTGCGGCCGCCCTGATAAAGACCGCCCTTCCGGCAGGGATTGTTCCATTCGATTCGATGATAATCGTTTGCCCTAACAATGAATTAAACGCCGAGCCGGAATATTCGATTCTACTTGACCAACGCTCATCGCGTGCACGATACCCTACCGTGGAGGAATAGCTAACGAACAACTGGATATCAGTAACATTTACAAAGCTACTGCTATAACCTCCCATCGGTTCGATCTTAGCGCGAAAATCTTCTTCAGATATAGCGCGTGTCACGCGCACTTGTGCTCTAACCTTACCGTTAGTCACTTCAGGTTCTCCTACCCACTCCACTTTGAGGAAAGGCTGCACCTCGAACTTAACGTTCGTGGCGCCATGGATATCTACAGTTTGGGTTTCATCAGCAAGAGGAACGCCACGATCGTCTTCACGAATTAAAGGAATGAAGGGTCCGTCAATGCGGATGTTATAGTTCCCTTTAAATAGTTTTGTATTCTGGAATGTTCCATCCGGCATACAAAAGAAGTCAGGGTTGGGAGTGACATTGTCGCCCCAACTGACTTCAGTCAAACGTACGCGAATGCCTTCGCTTCCCTGGTCGGTAAGCACCGGTTCGCCGGTTTCCGCATCCACCACTTCGCCTTGCAGCGTTTCAGCAGGTACATCCTTGTTATCGATCTCAAACAGGCTGCAGGAAGTGAAAGAAAACAGCGCGAACAATAATGTATTAAATGATATTTTCTTCATCTCTGTAATTCTTAATTATTAATAATTCGTTTTCTTTATCGGTTCGGTTGTTGGTCAATTACCGCACTCTTTGATACTTCGGCGGGAGGAATTTCAAAGTAGTAATCAATGATATTATACTCGAACGTCTTTAAGCTTACCCATTGGAAACGGGCATCGAAGAAATATTTTCCACTCTGGGTAGAAAAGAACGGATACAGGCCGCGGAAGCGATAGCGGGCGTTGCTGCTGTAAGCGTCTTTATCCCTGACTTCGCCCCAGAAACCGTCTCGTTCTTCGTAGTGTTGCACTCTCCATCTGCGCAAATCCCACTTTGCTTTATGTTCCAGCGCGAGCTCTTTACGGCGTTCTTTCCGAACGATGTTACGACCTGTTATATCTGTTGTAATGTTGCTTGAAAGCGGTGTTGCCCCTGCCCTTTCGCGGATTTCGTTTACCGATGCGGTGGCAACCTGCATCATGTCAGATCCATCGGGAGAAGCTTCTCCGGCCAGTGAAAGCTCCACGGCTGCTTCCGCTGCATTAAGCAATACCTCGGCATAACGCATCAAAACATAAGGTTGCGCTGATTTACCTTCGGCTGCTACAAAAGCAGGATCAGAGTTTAGCCATTTACGACCTAACAATCCCGTAAGAACGCCCTCTCCATTATCGTAAAACGGACCGTTGGCCCCGGCAGCTGCGATAGTACCTCCGTTGTAAGGTACGCTCTCCTGGCCGTTTCCTTCCCTCGGACTAAGGTAAAGCGTTTTGGAAGCTTGTTTGTAAGCATCCAGGCTTTGATAACGTGTTTCAGCTGTAGCATACGAGTAATTATTAAACAGCGGACTAACCGGCGTGGGGCCGGTAAATACACCAGCCCGAATTTCGATTTCTTTGGCCTTGAACACATCACCTGGGAAAATTACGTAAGCGCGAAGACGCGGCTCAGCATTTTCGAAAAAATCCATTGGCGAATCGTACATCAGGTAATTTCCTTCCGTGTTCGTAGATCCGGAAGTAACCTTTATCGTCCCATCGGGATAACGATCGAAACCTTCAAATAACTCCAAAAAATCAAGTGTTGGGCATGTGCCCGATGCCAGGGGCGCTTTGAATATAAACGGAGCGTTGTAGGCGTCATAGCCGTGTGTAGAGGTAGGATAAATATATTCTTTTATGTAGATGTTTTCAGGACTTGTCAGGTCGCTGAACATGTCTACCATGTTCTGGTATTGTGCCTGACGATCGCCTGCCGCCCATTTTTTCTTATACAGCGAGTAACCACCACCTGTCATCACTTCCCGGGCAGCTAAATAAGCTTCCCGGAAATACTTCCTGGAAGCCGCTTGCCACGAATTTTCGGCAAAACCCATAACGCGTACGTTGGTTTTCCGACCAGTACCTGTGAGCCGCCCCGTAACGGTTTCATTGTATTTGGCCACACTACCGGCATACAACATGGCTTCCGATTTGAACGCCAACGCAACATATTTGTTTGACATCCCTCTTTCGAGGCTGGCCGGTTGCAATAAAGCGGCTGCCTGATCGAAGTCGGCAAGCACCTGGTCCCAGGTCTCCTCCTCAGAAGCGCGTGGCACTTCCAACTCGTCCGATTCTGCAGGATAATGCATAACCTTTGTCACCAGCGGCGCACCTCCGAAACGTCGTGCCATAGCATAAAATACGGTAGCACGCGCAAAATAAGCTTCACCCAAGTAATGATTGTAAGTAACCTCAGGAAAAGAGCTTTGATGTTCCGGCAAGGTTTCGAGCAGATAGTTGGCGTCGCGCAGCAAAACAAACGCGTCTTTCCAATAGGGTGTTTCCTCTTTGGTAAAAGCCCTGCATATGCCATCGCGGTTCAGCGCCTCTCCTGTGCCTTCAATACCCATCGCATTCAGCCATCCGTCGTATTTAAGACCCCATTCGCCCATGTATTTGAAATCCTCAAACGGCATTCTGCTATACATCCGGGCCATGTAAACTTTCATACCGGATTCACTCGCCATCAGCGTTTCATCGCCAACAACATTTGGGGGCGGAATATCCAGGTCCGTACAAGCGGAGAAACAGAATAAGCCGATCAGGAATAATATATGTATCCTTTTCATATGATAATCCAATTTATAATTCGTAAGCATTCAACATAAACTTTTAAAATCTGGCCGAGACACCTACCGTATAGGTTTTGTTGAGCGGATACAACCGTCCCAGTTCATCGTCAGAATGTTCCGGATCAACAAATTTCACCGCTGTTATGGTGAACAGGTTATAAGCGTTGGCAAACACGCGCAGATTCATTGAAGATGATGCCCTGAGTTTGGGCAATGTGTAACCGACTTCTATGCTCTTCAGACGGAGATAAGCAGTGCTCACCCGGTTGAACTCCGAATGCTCGCGCGGGTATCTTCCCGTGAAACCATAGTAGCCACTTACCCATTCTGTTTCAGGATCGTAAGGATCTGCCTGTGGATCTACGGGATGCCAACGGTCGAGATATTGTTCCAGTGTACCGCCTCCATTGGGTCCCCATATGGAATACAAGGGCTCTTTGTATTCCATAGAACCAAGCGCCGATCCCTGAAAGAGAAAGTTCATGTCAAAATTCTTGTATGAACAGTCATAGCTCAAACTGAAGTTCAACCATGGCGTTTGATCGTAGGCAAAAGGGTGCTCGTCCTCCTTGTTGATTTCGCCATCGCCGTTCCAATCCTCGTATTTATAATCACCGGGCAATATATCCCGTTCTTTGTAAATAGGATATGACCAAATGTCTTCCCAACTCGTATAGCGCCCAGCGGACTCGTACCCGAACTGTACCCCTTGATAGCGGTTGTTCAGATTGTCGTTACGCCACTGATCATAGGAGTTTCCCCATGGCCCCTTTTCCACTGCGATCAATTGTTTTTGACGGGTAATTGTGCCAATGGCTTTTACTCTGTAAGAAAGCCCGCCTATTTTGTTACGGTGCGAGAGTTCGAGATCTATACCGAACTGGCGGTCGCTGTTCACGTTTTCCCGCGGTGCGTCAGTGCCTACTACGGTAGGGATAGCCGCATTCCGACTTTTAAGCAGTCCTTCCCTGCGACGGTCGAAATAGTCGAATGAAAAGCCAAACAGACCGTTCCATCCTTCAAAATCCACGCCGACATCGATCGTATGGGCCTCCCACCACGTGGCGTTTATGTTAGGAACTATCAGGTCTACGCCATTTACAAACTGACCGCCGAACGTGTAGCCGGGAGCGTATTTGTTATAATACCCGGCGCCTGCATTCTCGCCTACGGCAGGATAGAGATAGCCTGCGTACCAATCGTATTCCAGCTTATCATCATCTGCCGTCACGCCATAGCTGGCGCGCAGTTTTAACTGATCGACAAACGACAGGGCCGTAACTGATTTGAAAAAGGATTCTTCTGATACACGCCAACCGATGGATCCCGACGGGAAGAAGCCCCACTGGTTGTTCTGGACAAATTTCGAGGAGCCATCGTAGCGAAACTGTACTTCGGCAATATAACGATCGGCATACGTGTAATTTATCCTTCCAAGCAATGCGGAATTCGCAATCTCGTAGAGATCTTCCCTGCGGGTCTGCATACCGCTAACCTGGTTTTCATTCGTACCGCCAAGAAGGTAGTCTATTCCAAATGCAAGGTCGCGTTGCGCGTAGTAGTTATCCCCCATCTTCTTTTGGCTCTCCCAGCCCAGGAGGCCGACCACTTTATGGATGTCGCCAAAAGTGTGGTTGTAATTCAGTAGAAACTGCCCCAGTACCTGCTGTTTACCATACATTTCGCGCCGCATCCGGTTGGGTGAACTGGTGTTGTACAATTTTGAAGTATATAAATCGGTCGAAGGATTGTATGCATATTGATAATACTCTCTACGGAAGATACTATTATCGTCCTGACGGTAATCGTAACTGAACAGGGCTTTTGCGGACAAGCCCTCCAGGGCAGGCAAAAGAGTTCCAAAATCGAAATTAAGGGATGCTGAAGATTGGAAATATTTTTGTGTATACTTCCGGTAACCCGAAATATCAGAGGTCATCTTGGCCACCGTATTTTCCTCCAGGTCCAGTCCTTCGTAACTCAGCATTGTATTTTCGGGATCTGCATAGGCCGGGAATAATACGCCTTGCCTCCAATAGTTTCGAATGATATCTACCGTGCTTGAGTACGGATTATTACGCTCATCAGCAATGCCGCTCAGGTTGATGTTGAATGTCAATCCCTGGGCAAGCTCTGTTGTAATGTTGGAACGTAAGTTCATTTTATTGTAGTTCAAATCGCCTGATTTGAAAAAGCCTTCCTGGAACATGTACCCTCCCGCTATGTAGTATTGGGTTTTGTCGTTCCCTCCACTAATGCTGATGTCGTGTTGCGTTTGTGGCGAAAAGTCAGAGAGCAGCAAGGAATTCCAATCCGTGGTGCGGCGTGCACCGCTACGGAATTCTTCGAATTTATCTTCGCCATATATGATGCTCCCCCCATTGATATTATTCATGGATCTTTCATTATAGAGCGTCATGGTTTGATAGGGGTCGGCAAGCTTCGGCATGGACGACGGCCGCTGCAGCGTATATGAACCGTTGTAAGAGATTGTCGGTTTTCCTCCCGTTGTACCTTTCTTAGTGGTTACGAGCAATACACCGCTGGCACCGCGTACCCCATAAATAGCCGCCGAAGCATCTTTTAACGCGGATATCTCTTCAATATCGTTCGGGTTCAAACGTTGAAAATCATCCATGGTACGTGGAACGCCATCGATAACTACCAACGGAGAACCAAAACCACGTATATCAAAGTTGCTATTGAATGTACCCGGCTCAGCGCTTTTCTGCCAAACACGAACACCAGCAACCCTACCCATGAGCATGTTTTGCGGGTTCTCGTTTTTGGTTCGAAGCAATTCATCGCTTTTGATGTTTGCCACAGCTCCAGTGAGTGTAACTTTTGACTGCGTACCATAACCGATTACAACGACCTCGTTCAGTTGCCGAACATCCGCAGCGAGGACTACGTCAATCACTGATTGTGCAGCGACTGCTATCTCCTGCGTTGTATAACCGATGAATGAAAAAACCAGCGTTTTACCGTCTGGAACCTGTATCGAATACTTTCCCTCGGAGTCGGTTGTGGTTCCCCGGTTCGTACCTTTAACGACTACGTTAACTCCAGGTAAGCCGCCGGATTCGTCTCCTGAGCCTGTAACTGTACCCGTTACTGTAACCTCCTGCTGCTGCATCGCTCCCGAAGCAAAAGTGGAAGCAAAAACAACGCACTGAACAATGATTCCGAACACGGAATGCTTGATCAGTTTCATTAATAATTGTTTGTATTTATTCTGCATATGCTAAACTGACTTTATTTATTTTTCAAGTTCATATCGCGCCAGTACGGCATACTCGGCTGCAAAAGCAAAGTTGAACATGCCTTCTGTATTGTTCTTACCCTTGTCAAGGTTCCAGCCTACCAATAAATTTGTCGGGAGAAAACCCTCATAGAGGAAGTTGTCATATCCGTAGTCAAGGTTCTTTTGGAAAGAATCGATATAATCGGCAGCCGTTCCGTAAGCCGGATACACATCCACGTATCCGCGCATCAACACGCCATTGAACCAGTTTCGGAAGCCACTGATATCATAGGTATAATACTCAGCCTTCGTCTGTCCAAGCTTTGCAAAGAATTGAAAACTGGCATCCGACAATTTCCTTGCATCGTCCATGTACACGTTGTCGCCTGTTACACGATATAAATCGGCTCCTCCGGAAAGTATTGTGCCACTGTTATAAGTGATCGGAGGACCTACACGATCCGGACAAGTACTCCCTTTGCGATAGACTGATCCATTAACGGTTTCTGTTTGCGGGCTGCCGGGAGTGCAGCCACCACGCATATCATCGTACACGCCGTCGGCACGGAGCAATTCATTCTTCTGCCATGCGTATATTTTCTTCGCAAAATCCAGGTAATATTCGCTTTTCTTTACCTGCATTGTTTGGCGCGTTTGTTTATCCGTGACCTCTATGTACCGGTGTGTTACTTCGTCGCTTTTGTCTTTGTACAGTTCATGCAGCCACACGAGCGGACTCACCATCGGTCCGTTACTGCATGCATGTTTGGTTACATAGCCCGGTCCCCAAGGAATGCCGCCAAGCTCTGCTCCGCTAGCATCACGAGTGCAATCCCATCCGTCAAGCACGTACTCGGTTAAATACTCCGCTTTTTCCAGGTACTCGCTGTTATCAGTTACTTTGTAGGTTTCGAGTAGTTCGCGAACAAGCCACATCTGATCGTCATACACGTTTTCGATTCCTGCAACCTGCGCGGAACCTTTGGAACCGCCGCGATTCACACCGTATACCGACCATTCTTTTGTTTGCGTGTAAGACACCAGTTGGAACGTGCCCATGTAATAATCTGCGTTGTCATACAACTTGTCTAGCAATTCCGAATACTTGTTAAAATGTTCATCGTAAAGCGCAGCGTTATCATGCTCTTTCTGCGCTTCAAGGGCACGAAGGATAGCATTCACCGCTTCAATAGCGCTTGTATACATCCATACGCTGCCTTTTTCTTCGGAACGGACGCCGGTATACGGGTTATAATACCTCGCCATCGACATCCCGTCTCCTGTAAAGTGGGACGCGACAGCGTTGTCAGCAAGTTCTATGGCGCGAAGAAGGTTTTGCTCGGAAAGACTTACTCCCCCCGGGGGATTCTTAGGACCATCTTCAGATACGGTATCGCTACACGCTGAAATCATCATCAGCAAAACAAGGCTGCAAGTAGTGAGCTTAAAAGTAATTGTGCTAAACTCTGTCATTGTATAGTTCACTCTTTAGTTCAAATCAATCGTGTGGAAAACCAGTTTATTTTCACCCGTATTTGCCTCGCCATTGTACACGCCAATAGCGAGCGTTACATTCTTTCCGTTGAACTGTGATAAGTCATACACGAATGATGCATAACCTTCGGGGTTACCGGCCCCTCCGTCTCCGTGCTTAAACTTCCAGCAACCGTCTGCGGCCGCACTGGCTTCCTGAGCTGTATTCGACTGAGGAGCCACATGAGTAACGGTACCGTTATCCTCAATCGCGGTAAGTTTAAAGTAAGTAAAGTTGCTACCGAAATTTCGGGTTGTAAACGTCAGTTGATTGTTGCCTGATCCTATGGCAAATTTCGCGTACAGATATGATTCCGGCACCGTTGTATTCACCTCGGGAGTATTACGCGTTTTAAGGATGTAACCTTCGGAGGGGAACACTTCAGGGTCTTTCTTCATTGGAACAAAAGACCATTCAGCTGCGACGTGGCCAACCTCGCGCCATGCGCGATAAGCATCGACATAATTATCACGGTTGCCAGATACCGGACTAAGACCCGTAAAGGATTTTTTCGTATGAGGCATTGTGGAGCGTGCAGTTTCCTGGGTCAGCTTCCATTCTGGAATAACTTCGATACCTGGCAGCCAATCCCAGTCTAATACCTTTCTGTCGGCAAAGCGAATCGCCCGGAGAACAAGTTGTTTCCAATAGTCTCCGGTAGCCTGACGGTAAATACCTATTGCAATAATTACCTCTTTACCAACATAATTGCTCAGGTCAAATTCGAAGTCGGCATAATCTCCTGATCCGTATGTTCTGTTTTCGCCAATTTTTACGGCAGCAGGTTGAGCCGCAGAAAGGTCAACTACTTGTACACCGAAATGTGCAGGACTTGCTGCATCGGCACTGTGCGTACGTAGTCTCAACGATAAAACCTTGTTGTCTGCGGTAATCAATTTACTTCCATACACGAATGAATCGAATACATTCATATCAGCGGGATTCGTGCGCTCATTTTCACTGTTGCGAATCTGCAGAGTCGTTCCTTCATTCTGTTCCTCCCATGCCCCACGGAAATCAAGTGTGCTCATATAATTGCACGCCCAGTCCCAGTGCGGATAAGCATCTGCATTGCGCCCTCCTCGAGATTCGTTGTAATACCATTTGTCGGCAGTCAAAAGACCGTCGGCCGTAAGACCACGCAAAAGCTCCTGACTTCCCATCGTAATATTTATTGTTACGATGCCATTAATGAAGTCAGCCGGAGTTACCTGTTTGGTGATGGGTACATAATTTTCTTTGGTAAACGTTACTGTATAACTATCAACAACCAAATTTTCAATGGCGTAATTGCCGTCGGCACCACTCTTCACCGTACCGGCGACTCCCACAGTAACATTTACATCAGCAAGCGGTCCACCAGCACTTTTAGCATCCGTAATGGTACCGATGATTTTTGCCGAAGCATTCACCAAAGTAGCGTCTACTGTAACCCCTTTGTCATCACCAAAATCTCCAAATGCAACTGACTTACTGACGGTTAGCCATCCCGATTTGGAAAAAGTTACCGCATGCAATTTCAGTGATGCGTTTTCAACAGTGTATTTACCATCAACACTGGTGGTTACCGACACGTCCTCTTCATCAATACCAGACATGGTAACTGTCACATCGGGAACAGGTTGCCCCGCACCATCTGTCACAACCCCCGTTATTGTCCCTAAATCGTAATTGATGGGGTCACCTTCGTTATCGCAGGAACTTTGAGTTACAAGGAACGTTCCCAGCAAAACGATGTACGTAATAGCTCGTAGAATTCGACTCATATGGGTTAAGAATGGTTTTAAGATTTATAGTTTCCGTTTTTGCTCATCAAAAGCTGCTTCATGTCTACCAAACCTGACGAAGCCAGCTATCGATTGCATATCTGACTGCTAACGTTGCCAACGGCTGGTTAAAATTCCGGTTAAAACAGGGTTAATGGCCAGAAAAAAATACTAATCTTTAAAAAATCAGAAAGTTGTTCGCCCTGAATATGGGCAACGACCAGTGCAATGAAAGAAATCAACACTTGGGCGGTCCGGCATAAAGGACAACTATGTTCATATAAGCAAGCAGTCAGCGGTAAAAGGGGCTACTCTGTACTGGTTGTGATGAGGAGATGATTGCAGTTGTCAATGTTAAAGATCCCTTCCACAAGCAAAGGGATGCTGGAAGGGAAGTTCGACTCTCTTTCTTATCTGTTATCTAAAAAAAAATAATTCTTATTCATGTCAGCGAAAGGGTACAAACTAAAAATGAGTATCTAGAAGATCTAAGCCGCCAAAAAATTAATTACATTGGTATTGAAAAGAAAAACGTCACGACCAGGATTGTTGATTGTTGGATGATGATTCTTTGAGTTATTTCGATTGTTGGCTCGGTGCGAGTCAATAAGTTAAGCCATAACCAAAAGGAAACAAGGTATCTTCTGCAGGATATCCAGGAGCGTCCGGATGTTGGTCGATGACAGCCTTTTCCTTGTTGGCCAATGCATACGGCAACTTGCCGGTTGGTTTGAATTTTCCTGAAAGGATATCCAGAATGGCAGCATCGCTTACACCAAACGTGGCGAGTATCCCGCCCGCGTTCAGAAGACCACTGTTCTCGTCAAGCACATAGGGCTGGCGAAAGTCAATCGACAAAATCGTTTTTTCCGGACCAACGGTTTTCATGATATGTTGAATGTCTTGCAGTGTGGGCGTTACCTTCCACGATTTGGATTTAGCCATGGAAGAAAACGAGAGGAAGTTCAATTCGTCCGGACTGGCCCCGCCAAATCTTAGTCCGTTTGCAGAAGCATCGTTAGTGACATAAACTTTGATAATCGCGTAATCCGTATCCTTGCATATGGTCGGCATGCTTTCACCCTTCTTTGCATCATAGTTGCCAGAAACTATTTCGACCCGCGACCAGGCCTGACGTGCAAACGCCTTCGCGTTCATACCCATGGTAAAGACCTGAAGGGTATCGCCTTCTTTTGGAACGACCAGGGGAAGACTTATTTTATTCTGAAGCAACACAATGGACTTTCGCTGCGCGAGATCAGCCTTCCGTTGGTTGGCAACATTGCTCAGCAGATACGCGGCACGATTCGGATCCACATAAGGATTTTCAAACAGACCCAGTTCGAATTGTTCTTTCAACAGCTTTTTCACTGAAGCATCGACTCTGCTCGCCGCAAGTTTGCCGGACGTAATCAGGTTCAACAGTTGCTTGTTATCATTGAAGCCCGACAAAATATCCGTGCCGGCATCAATCGCGATCAGAATTTGTTCATCGATGGATTTATCTTCCAGGCCCCATGCTCTCTCTCCGATAATTCCGGTGTCAGAATTCACATATCCTTTGAACCCTAATTTTTTTTGCAGCAGGTCAGTAACAATCCCCTTTGAAAAGGCCATACCTACGGTGTTCGGCAAATAGGGCTGACCTACCGGGATACCGTAATACGCCATGATAGAAGACGCCCCAGCTTTAATAGCGGCCTCAAAAGGGATCAAGTGATAATTGAACTTCTGAGCGGGGTAGACTTGATTCTTTCCAAACGCATAATGAGGATCACCACCACCCTCTTGCGGACCACCACCGGGAAAATGTTTTATCGTCATTGCCACGCTACGAGAGGTTAATGATTCGCCCTGCAGATTCTTAATAAGTGTTGTAATAATGTCGGCTGTCAGCTGGGCATCTTCACTGAATGTTTCGTGAACGCGATACCATCTCGGCTCGGTTGACAGGTCGCCCATGTAACCGTACATTCCGCGAAGGCCGATCGAGGTCCACTCCTGACGCATAGTATTTGCAAAGTCAGCGATAAGGTTCATATCGCGGGTTGCAGCAAGACCACTTTCTTTAGGCCATGACGAGAACGCACCTGATTCTTCATTGATGCCAACGCGAGCATCAAACTCCACATGATTCCGGGAATTTGACTTAAACAGGGGAGGTATGCCGAGTCTGGTATTTTCAGCAAGCTCTTGGATAGCGTTCATGAATTGGGCCGCTTCAAATGGAGTGATCTGAGCACCAGCGAATCCACCACCGGTTGTCGGACGTGGATTCTGCGTCACAACATTTCTGAAAATGAAGCGAGTCATTTTTTCATCTTCGATGAACTCGGCCGCCCGAAGCGGAAGCTTTCCTCCCGGATCAGCATTGAGTGTGTTTATCAGCATCATCCCCACCTTTTCTTGTAGGGTCATTTGCTTGACAAGATCATCGACACGTTGGCCCACAGGTAATCGCCAATCTTCATAACGGTCGAGAGCATTGTTCTTGTTGAGGTCCTTGAAGCGTAGATGATTTGCGACCAAAACACTCGCGGCCCGGGTTTCAATGACAGGTTGAGAAGGATAGGTACCCTGCGCCCAGCTATGACAAGAAGGTGCCAGTGCTAGAAACATTACGGATTTAGCAAAGTTGTTTAACATAGGTGCTATCGTTATTTGCATCTTGAATTAAAAGATATTGCCGGCATACTCTTGGTCTGAGGCAACACTAATATCGTGTAAATCTAAAGAACGCGTGTAGCCTGATCATGATTTTCGGCAAAATGGGAGAAGTAATCGACGGATATGAGAGTGACCAGCTTCGTTAAATCATTGTTGAATGCAATGAGCCTTTACGTCTCCCCAAGATTCTTCCGTTCTAAGCAATGATGCCGGTACTATAATCTATACCTTGCACCCCTGACAGAACCCACCTAGATACACTTCATCAAGTTTTGCCATAATTAAATCCGCAAGAACTCTTGAGTAATTGCCTACATTGGCGCCTACGTCAAATGCAGTAAAGCATTTTTTCTCGTATCACTTTTTCCTGAATGCTTTGATGTTCCCGAATTCAGCAAGACCCTTGGCCGGATACTGCATTAGCTTTTCTCGGGAAGCAAAATCACGCGTATAAAATTCTGATCATTGAGGAATACGTTTATAGCTTCCTTAAGCTGCCCGGTCGTCAGGCTGTCCAACATGGTTGGATAGGTTTGTAAGAAATTGATCGGATGCTCTTTCTTATAAATCGATTCTAAATGATACATCCAGAAAGAATTGTCCCGTACTTGTAATTCCAGTTGTCTTTTCTCTTCGGCGACAAATTTCCGAAGGTCTTCATCGGAAATTCCTTTTGTCTTCAACGCCAAAAGCTCTTCCTTCACCGCATCAATCAGGCGCTCAACATTGGCTGTTGCACAGCTGAAATTTACTTGAATAGTATATTGCTGGCCAGGTATTTTATTATATGAGCTATTTACTTTCGGTGAGTATACGCCACTTTCCTTTTCGCGCAATCGCTCGGTAAGCCTGATTTGTAATATTGATTTAAGCGCGTCGATCTTCAAATTATTCAGCGGGTTATACTCGTAGTTGCCGTGGTAGATCAACGCGACCATGGCTTTATCTTCCAGGCCCCGATGAATCGCGCGCGTTATGTTCCCCAGAAGCGGCTTCATTCCAAGGTCCCTGAAATTTTCAGGTGTACTTAGTGAAGGCAGGGAAGCGATATACTGACATATCAAAGGCTTAATTTTATCACGATCAAAATTGCCCACGAAGAAAAATGTAAAATCACCCGCATCGGCAAAGCGAGTTTTGTAAAATGCGATTGCTTCATTCTGATCTATAGCTTCTATTTCTTTGATGGACATTATTTTTGCGCGAGGATGACGGGAAGTCATGACTGCGTTGATCGTATCCTCAAAGGAGGTAACAGGACTGATATATCTATTCTTCATACTGATTCCAATATCTTCCACCATTGTCCTGAACACTGCTGTATCTTTTCTAGGAGCTACAAAATATAAGTGCATCAACTGCAATGCTGGCTCCAGATCTTTAGGGACTGTTGAGCCAGCAATACCTTCTTCGTAATTATTTATAAAACTGTTTACAGAAACATTTTTTCCAGAGAGTTTCTTACCTAGCGTGGTATTGTCAAAGGCGGCTAGCCCGGATGCATTTATCAGGGAAGATGCCAATTGAGCGGATCGAAAGTCACGGTCGGAAGCCAGCGATTGTCCACCCGGACTGGTGGCCGAAAAAAGTATTTGATCGTTCTTAAATTCCGTGGATCTTAAAACCACCGTTGCTCCATTTGAAAGCTTGAACTCTGTAGCATTAATACTATCGAGTTTTCTTTCGGCTACTATTGTTCCAGCGGCGGGCAATTTTGATAGCAATGAATCACCTGATGTTTGATCCACATAGTCGGTAACGTCGCGGCCAGTGCCATCAGACCAGGAGAGGAAGGTAGCTTCGTCAGGCAATTTGCTTTTGTCTTTCTCATTTGCTTGAAGTATTAAAGTCCTGTCCTCTGTTGTTATTAAGTTTGCCGCCATCAGATTAATTTCGGCCGCAGTGACGGCCGACAATATTTCCTGATACAATTTATATTCATAGGCAATGCCTGGTGTGGCTTCACCTTTAAGAAAATGTCGCTGGTACTCTTGCACGTAGCTGGAAGAAGGTGTCTTGTCCTTTTCTTCGTAATGACTTTTAATACCGGTTAATAAATTCTGCTTTGAACGTATCAGCTCTGTCGTTGTAAATCCAAATTTTTTCATTCTAAAAACTTCGGCCATGACGGCTTGCACTGCCTCTTTCAATTCACCTGCTTCTTTAGCAAAAACATTCACTGTAAAAGAAGCCCTGTCAGCCATGAACGGTCCGTAACTTCCTTCAGCAGCCATGAACCGGGCATTACCTTTTTGCATTACTTCCTGTATCCGTTCATTGAGCATCATGTTGACCATGCTCGCCACAAGGGCCGCCTTGTAATCTTCTTTCGTCCGAATGACACGTTCAGGGTGCTTATAAAAAATCGTAGCCGACGTGTAACCAAATTCGGGATCAGTAACTATTTTAACAAGCGGCTTTTTATTTTTGGGTATGCTGTATTCTTTACGAGTTCTTGTTTTTTCTGGATTTTTCAGAACAGCAAATTTTAATCGTATCAATTTTTCTACTTCGAGCACGTCAAAATCACCAACAGCGATAATCGCTTGCAAATTGGGGCGATACCAATCGTGGTAAAATCTGCGTATTGTCTTGTGCTCAAAGCTTTTCAGTATTTCGGTTTTACCTATAGGGAGTCGTTGTGCATATTGTGACCCTGCCATCAGTACGGGATAAATTTGTTTGTTCATCCGATCCTCGGCGTTCTTTCCGCTCTGACGCTCTTCCTCCAGGATAATTCCACGCTCTTTATCAATCTCCTCACCTTCACATGTGACAAAACCTGCCCAATTGAGAAGAATATCAAAACCCTTGAGAAAGACGTCCATGCTATCGGTAGGAAGGGGTAGCTGATATACAGTTTCGTCAAAGCTTGTATAGGCATTGAGGTCTGCGCCGAAACGCACGCCTGCTTTTTGCAAGTAGTTGATAAGTTCATTTTTTGGAAAATCACGTGTACCGTTGAAGGCCATGTGTTCTGTAAAGTGTGCCAGGCCTTGCTGATCATCATCTTCCTGAAGAGACCCGATTTTATTGACCAGATATAACTCAGCGCGATTTTGAGGTTCGCTGTTTCTACGGATATAATAGGTAAGGCCGTTGGGCAAGACGCCAATCTTTACGGCGGGGTCCAGCGGAAGAACCGTTGCATCGGTCGGCACGGAAGCAATGCCAGGAGAATTGCCTTTAACTTTTTGTCCGAAGCTTTGAGCGTTGGACAGTACCAAGAATAGAATGAATCCAACGTAAGAAATTCTTATTGTTTTAAGCACCGAAGTAGCTTCTGTGCCGGGCTTTGTCTGTTTCATAAAAAAAATGTATGTAAATGTTTATAGAGGTGACTTTTAAGTCGGGCTTACCGCACGGAACCCTGCCTCCGCGGGCTTCACCGTGTTCATCGTATAAATGTGCTACCAGGGGATGATACCTTTCACTTTTTTACGGCATCCACCATATCTTGCTAGCGAACATATCTATCCGCCCCTGAGCATTAACATTGTCGGAATTGTATAGATATTCATTCTGATCGTATAAAATCCGTAACGGTATTACATTGGCAGTCCGGGCTGGTGCCTCCGATACAGGCAGATCAGGAAAGCGTCCATTTCTCCGGTAGTCGTTCCATGTTTCTAATGATTCTATTCCATTTAGGGCCATATACTTTTGGTACATGAGTAATTTGTACTTGTCAGGCGCTGCTGCCCAACTTATCCGTTCATTATCCGCAGTAGCCTGTTCGTTGTACCAGACATCAAAAATGGCATCCGACAGGGAAGGGTCAAAAGAATTACCACCTGCGTTAAGCCAACGAAAAGATTCTTTTACTGCATCTTGATAGGCCATTTCCGCATCCCCGGCGATCCAGCCTCTTTGTATGGCTTCTGCCTGAAGGAACATACTCTCTACACTGGTAAGTACCCAATCATTCATGTCTATACCTTTAATAATACCTTGGGAAGAAGGATCAACTTCTACTGTATTTCTTGAACCACCAACGGCCGAAACATACAGGCTATTCTGATAGGGATAGGTAGTAGCATCGTTGTAAAAACCGAACTTATTACCTCTGAAATCCTGAGGGTCCGATTGAGGAAACGGCTCTGGATCACCTGGAGAAATCGGAATATCAACAGGGCTGTAGAACAGTCCTATTCTAGGGTCATTGTCAGCTTTTAATAATTCCAGTGCGTACACATTGGCATGGGCAATTTCTACGGTGCTAAACTGGTAAACTGCATCAAAAAATGCACCGCCATACAGAAAATTGTGACTGGAGTAAATGCCAAAATACTTAGATAACTTACGCCGGGCCTTATCATAGCCGGGGTTTACAGATGCATCTTCTCCACTTTGCAGAAACCCTGTACCCTCCCTCATTATCTTTTGAATTTCATTCGAAATATATTGCTGTCTTTCAGCACGGTTAGCCTGGTGAACGAGCAACCTTAATTTGAGGGTATTAATAAATTTAGCCCATTTTGTTTTGTCACCATGAAACATAATATCGGTGTTTGTAATGTCCATACTCTGCAAGCTGGTTGCGTTTTTGATGAGTACACCTGCCGAATCAAGTTGTTTCATCAGATCCTCATAGATCACTTTCCCTTCATCATACCTGGGCTGCAATAGGGTGCTATTGAAAGCTTCAAAGTAGGGCATGTTATTTACGAGATCCACCGATTGGCTCCACTTCAAAGCTTTAATAACTTTTGCTATGCCCAAATAATACAATTGGTTTGCCTCCCTCGCCTTTTTTTCCAGGTACGCTATTTCCTGCGGGGGTGATACTGATAAGTAATACTGGGAGGTTAACTGCACATTGTTATAGGTCACTACTCCGTAATTGGAGTTCATATTCCAATGGCTCCAGTATCCCATCCAATGTTGAAGAACCCAGGGACCACCTTCGGAAGCACAACCCTCCAGAAGTGGAGGCAGTATCAAATCTACCGTAGCTTTATTATCCGTTAAATCACGGGGATTGTAATTTACATCAAGCCAGTCTTCACAGGAAGAGGCACAGAGGGCAAAAATTGTTATACTCAGTATGAAAATGATTTTATTTCTAAGGACTACCATATAATTAAATTGATGTTAAAGGACAGGACTTTTAAAATGTTGCAGAGATAGTAATACCAAATTGGACTGTTCCCGGCAGTGCAGATTCATCAGACGAGCCGCCTGTAGCATTATTGCCAACCGATGTAAGACCGTTATTTACACTACCGGCGGAAAGCAATTCCCGAAATCCGGGGCCTCGTACCAGGCCAGGATCGCCATACACGTTTGATTTGGGATACATCGTGAACAAATCACGTCCGTATAAAATAAAGCTCAAGCTCTTTAACGATGTTGATTTTATAGGCAAGTCGTATTGAAAAGCTAATTCTCTCAGCTTACAGAACGATCCACTGGATAGGCCATACGCATTTCTGGTAGAGTGCTTCGTGTATAGTTCTTGTCCTGCACTCTCAACCGGTATATCGGTATTTTCAACATAGTTACCTGCGTCATCCTCGTACACGGAATTCGGAAAAACATAGGGTTGTCTATTGTTGTACGTGGTACGTGGGTCTGTTCCAAGGTAAAAATCCAGCGATGTCGCGAACATATGATCATATCCACCGACATAATCGAATAACATAGAAGCGCTGAATCTTCTCCAGGAAAAATTAAGGGCAGCCGATGTTGAATATCTGGGCAGGGTATTCCCTGTAATATCATATTCTTCGAAACCTGTTTCAATCGGAAACCCGGAGTTTTTATCCACTACCACTCTTCCTTGGGGGTCCCGCTTCCAGTCTGTAATGGCGTATTCATAAGCGCTATGGCCTGGCCTTGCAAAATACTTTTGCCCACTCGGGTCCTGAACAGGGAATTGGCCTTTGTAAATGGGTGTTAAAGATAAAACTTCGTTGTCGTTGATCGCTGCGGTAACCCTGGCTGAAAAAGTGAAATCCTTTGCCAGTGCTACCGGGTTCAGCGTTAATTCAACTTCCCATCCATGATTCTCAAACTCGCCGGCGTTGTCTGTCGTGGGGTATCCGCTTAACCAAGCATTGGCCACATTCAATATAACGGATTTATTTACCTGGTAATAGTACGTGATGTCTGCTGTAATGATATTGTTGAAACCCAAACTCATGCCGTATTCCTGGGAAAAAACATTTTCAGGCTTTAGTAACGGGTTGGGATTAATATCAGGCACAAAACTATAACCAAATACATAACCGGATTGATCGGCGTTTAAAAAGGGATATCCGCTATTCAAAATTAATATACGTTCAGACTGGTACGGAATAATATTCATATTAGCTGATTTCGCAAATGAAGCTCTGAGCCTTGCGGATGATAGCCAATTTAAATTTTTAAGAGCGGGTAACATTTCTTTCAGCACAAGCGACGTATTGGCGCTGGAATAAAAATCTTTTCCTCTTGCCACTTTTGCCCGTTTTGAATCCCACTCATTTCTTCCGGTCAGCTCCAGGAAGATCATATCCTTATATCCCGCGGAAACTCTGGCAAAAGCAGAAGTAGTCCTCGAAAGAACTGCGGCTTCCGATGCTTGCACCGGGATAACATGAAAATCCAGGTTATATACTTCACCGGCCAGCGTGGCAGCTGCCTGGATTTGTTTTATATAATTCTGACGAATCGTATTTCCTACATTAGTCCGTATGATAAAATCACCAGCCTTGTGCACCGTGGAAAGTATAAAATCGTTATTAACAGAAGTATTGCTCAGCATGAATTCCGCTGTGGTCGGATTGACGTCATAAAACTTTTGCGGATCCGTTGTGAAGTCGGCAAATTTAACCTGAGCAGATGTCGCTTTCGAATAGTTCGAAGTATAGTTTATACTAGGCCGTTCTGTGATGGTAAGCCAATCAACCGGATTTATCGTAAAGGTCAGGCTGCCACTTAAAGAATTTGCGGTAGACTTTGTGCGGTTATTGTCGAGTGTTTCATACGGGCTTATGCCTTGCCAATATCTGTTCCTGTTGGCCCAGTACCCATTCCGCCAGTCTTTATAACTAAGCAAGGGTATAAACGTAGGCAAATTCCTTACACCCGCCTCGACACTCCTTCCTCTGTTACTATTGAGTCGTGAATAGTTGAAGTTTGTTTGAATGTTGATCAGGTTACCGAATTTTTTGCTTGACGTTAGCAGCACGTTAAGCTGGTTTTGCTTATCCCCGGGAAGGAGCCCTGTTTGTGTAAGATAACCGAGACCGAGGTAATAAGAAGACGTTGCGTCAGCCTGGGAAAAAGAGAGGTTGGATCTGTTGGTAATCGCAGCATCAAAAAATCTTCTTGCATCCTTTTTATACGAGTACGTAACCATTTGCATTTCACCATTTTCATCCGGATAGCCAATGGGTACGAGGCTTCCGTCATAGGCAGGTCCCCAATTGGAAATTCCTTTGGGATCATAAATGCCGTTGCCAAACTCGTCTACCTGTCCGGAACCAATGCCGTAAGTCTGCTGGCGAAAATCTTTTCTGAAATCAACGATCTGAACGGACGTGTTATTTCTAAAATTTATGACGGGTAACCCTTTGGCCGCTTTTTTTGTTGTAATGACAATAACTCCATTAACGCCTTCCGGCCCATACAATGCCGTAGCGTTCGCGCCTTTTAATACCGTTACATCTTCAATGTCCGAAGGGTTAAAGTTGTTGATAAACTCCATGGTCTGCGCTGCTGCATTCTGGTCATTACCAAATGAAAGTGGGGCGCCGTTGAGAACAAATAATGGCTGGTTATTGGTGTTTGCTCCGAACGACCGAACCCCGCGCAACAGGATACGCATCTGGGGACTCATATCGGAACTCTGTGTCGTAATACTGAGACCTGCCACTTTTCCGATTAGTCCGGTTAATATATTTCCTGAATTGGCCTTACTGATCTCTTCTCCGTTTACTTTCGTTACCGTATATCCTATCTCTTTTGCTTTTCTCTCAATACCGTAAGCAGTTGTTATTTCTACCTCTTGTAAGGTGGTCATATCCTCCACCATAACAACATCGACAACGGTTTGACCCTCTATCTGTACTTCGCGGCCCTTATACCCGATAAAAGAGAATAACAATACTTGACCTTGCTTAACATCAATGGCAAAGTTGCCATCAGCGTTTGTAGATACACCTTCGCCCGTTCCTTTGATAACAATGTTTACACCAGCCATACCGATGCCCTTTGAATCTGTTACCCTGCCCGTAACTCGAAAGAGCGTTTCTTCCCGACTCAAGACTGCCGGTGTCGCTAACGTGGAATAATTTTCAGCATCCATGGCCGGCGTAATCAGAATATAATCACCATCTTGTTCAACGCTAAACTTCAATTGATGCCTGGCTAGCAACTCATGCAGAACCTGCTTAAGTTTTAACTTCGAGGCTTCCAACGAAATTCTCTCATCGGCCTTTAAATGATTGGGGCTGTAAACAAACCTGACATTGGCAGCCGCGCCGATATTATTCAGAGCTTCGCTAAATGGTACCTCTATTAGATGCAGTGAGACTTCCCTATCCAGCACTGCCTGCGCACGGTTATCATGTGCTATGGCCAAACCTGAAAGCATTATCCCCACCATCAATTGTATTCCCGTTACTCGCATAATCCTAAATATGTGGCCATTGCCCTTAGGCTTTTTTTTCATAAATTCAAATGTTTTGTTAATTTCTATAAGGTGAATGAGACAAAACTCCCCGCAAATACTCCGACCTGGTCGGAGCAAAAACGGGCAACTATGGCAGGGGTGCTTGAACACCCTTGCCTTTTTTTTTATGCCGGCGATTAGCTATTTGCTGTAAAATGTTTTCATGTTGTTATGTTTAATGTGACCTTTATTTTAAATAAGAATTGTCATTTCATTTGCAGCCTGAACCACGTAACGTTACCTTCTTACCTTCAATTCTATAGGTAAAGCCAAGTACCTGAGAAATCATACCGAGTGTGCGATCCAGTGACTGATCCGTAAAATCGGCTGTAATCATACACGTATTCATCTCTTCGTTTTCCAAAGAAACTTCTACTTCAAATTTTTGCTCTATTCTGCGAGCAATCTCACTCAGGTGCGCTGCATTAAAACTCATACTATACTCTGTTTTCAACACAGCCTGCACCGGCTCTTCCTTTAAGGCTCCTACTTTAGAAAGCCGGCTATCCATTCTGCTGAACAATGCTTTTTCATTAGCCGTCACAATTAAACGATGCTTTTCGTCACCGGAAGAGAGTGCCACTTTCCCAGTGAGAACGACAACCTCAATATTTTTTTCTGTTGCCTTTATATTAAAACTTGTCCCCAACACTTTGGTAATAAGGTTGCCGGTTGTAATAACAAACGGATGCAGCGAATCTTTCGCTACTTCAAACAACGCCTCACCGGCAAGCGAAACATGGCGTTCCTTTCCGCGAAAAGATGGAGGATAGATTAATTTACTCTTCCCTTTCAGCCATACAATACTGCCATCGGCAAGCATTACTTTTTTTATCTCGCCGGAAGCGGATGCTTCAAGCATTTCAACTTGTTTGAATTGTTCAATATGACTGTGTTTCCAAAGGAAGTAAGAAGCAGTCATCAAGACGAGAATGGCTGCGGCCATTTTATAAACTTTAACCTGCCTGACTTTCGCAATCGTATTCTGGAAAGAGAGGGATCTGCCGAATTTGTGTTCTTTCTGTATACGTGCAGTAAGGGCAAGGAAAATATCTTTGCCTATTTCCGTTTTGTCATGCTCACTAAGGTTGCCGAATAAATTTTCTGCGCTACGATGTGCCAGCCACTTTTCAATAAGGGCCTTTTCATCGTTTGTTGCTTTGCCATCGTTGTACCGCCGAATCAAATCGCTAAAAACATCTTCATTCATAGTATTGCTTCGTTCTTAATGAGTAGACACTCATCGGGCGCCAAACACCTGGTCAACAAAAGATTTTTCCCGGTCTTTATTACTAAACACAGAATTTAGTTTGATTTACAGGCGACAGTTCAAAACAGAATGTCGCAAAAGACAAATATTCAATTCGGGGTTTTATGAAAAATCGTTAATTTTGAATTAACCTATGTCAGAAGCCCACTGCGCATATTATGATGATGATGCTTTATTCGCCCTTGTCAAGCAAGGGAATGAGTTAGCATTCAAGGAAATCTATAATCGTTACTCGAAAAGGCTTTTCCAATATATTTACAACCATCTGCACGTTCGCGAAAGCAGTGAAGAATTGGTGCAGGAAGTTTTCTTTGCCTTGTGGGCTAGGCGCAGTTCGATTGCCATTACATCATCCCTGTCCGCTTATTTGTTTGGAGCCTCAAAACATAAGCTACTGAACGAAATGAGAGCCGGGAAGGTGAGAAAGGTTTATGCGCAGGATTTTTTTTCATTCAAGAAGCAACATTTCGATAATTCGAACGAAGAATGGCAAGGCCTTAACGATCTTGAAAATGCCATTGAAGAAAGCCTTGCCGGCCTTCCTCAAAAGTGCCAGACTGTATTTCGATTAAGTCGTCAGCAGCATCTTTCTATCTCTCACATTGCTTCTCAACTACAAATCTCCACCAAAACCGTTGAAAACTATCTGACTCAGGCTTTGAAACATTTGCGTGCCGGCCTTGGGGAATTCATTCCGATGTTCATAATCCATTTGTTTTTATAATCATTGTACAGGCCACCCGTTGGTAGGCTCCATGAGATTTGTGGAGTATGTATGTCGCCCGGCTAATGTCCTTCGATTGTATTTCTGAATCTCGTATTGAAGTGATTTTATCAACTGGCAATTTTTAACGACCGTGCAAAATTAAAACCAGTTCCAGGATCTGAAATGGATTGTGTTGCAGGTAGTCTCCGAATGCAATACAACTTCTCGTCGATACTGGGAAATTCGGATTCGTTAGAGCTGTGGTTTGATATTCAATTCTTCTTATTGTATAGTTCAAAGATCCGAATGATCTTCTCAAAGATGGCTGTATTCTGATATACTCCTCTGAAATCCTGCGAATGCGGACCATATGCAAATACAGGTACCATTACACCAGAGTGATCATCGGTGCTGAAGTTTCCATCAACATATCCGTTGTTGATGTCCCCATCCAACAGGCTTAGGCCGCCCGTTTCGTGATCTGCGGTTACGATCACCAAGGTTTCCCCATTTGTATCAGCAAACCGCATCGCTTCACCGATCGCTTTGTCCAAGTCGATCATTTCCTTCACGACGTAGCTCATCTTGTTGGCGTGCCCGCCATCATCGATCTGTGCACCTTCGGCCATAATAAAGAAGCCATTTTTGTTTTGCTTCAGCGTAAGCATACTCTTGTTGAGTGCGAGAGAAAGGAAATCACCGCGGCCGTTTTCTTTCGACACCACGGCTTTGTCGTCCAGGAGAATGAATTTGCCATGAGTTATAGTATCGATGACATCAAATCTGTTGCTTACGACATACCCGGCGTTTTTTAGTCGCGTGAGCAAATTCTGGTTATCAGACCGCTTGGTAAAATAGTCGTATCCTCCTCCGATAAGAATGTCGACAGGATTGGAAAGAAAGTCCAGGGCGATGGCCTCATTCCGCCCTCGTTCGGGTTGGTGTGCATAGAAAACAGCTGGCGTGGCATCTGTGATATCACCTGCAGAGATCACTGCAGAGTGTATTCCCATTGGCTTCACGATCTCGGGGATAGAGCGGTGAGGAATACCTTTGCTATCCACCCCAACGTATCGGTTATTGGTTTTTGTGCCTGTAGCCATGGCCGTACCTCCTGCTGCGGAATCTGTTATATAACTGTCTGCGGAGCCTGTTATCGAAAAACCAATGTTCACCATATTAAACAGGTTCAGCGCACCGTGATTTCCGGTATAGCCCGAATACACCTGAGCGATCCCCATGCCGTCACCGATCATAAGAATGATGTTCTTTACTTTAGACCGCTTGTCATTGTTAACATACTTTGGCGTGTAGGCAGTGTGTGGCTTTTCTGTATGCTTATACTCCCTAGAGGGTTGCTTGTTAACATAGTCGGTAAGCAGACCGACATGATCCGTTCCAATAAAATCGACCTCCAGGGTTAGCAATATTTTCCAGGCATTTACCTGATCTGGTGTAGCCCAGAACCTGATTTTCTTTCCCTGACGGTGCACGGATGCAATCACGCCTTCTAGTTTATCGAGCTCTGCCTTTGGGATCAATCCTTTCCCATTCCATTTGGAGTAGCTTGTAAAATTATCGCTGATCATTGCGATACGCTCAAGCTGTTCCTGGGTGTACGTAATGTTCGGTCGTCCGTCAAAATGAATAAAAGAAGGATATTTCGACCAGCGCGAAGGATCGGGAGTATTGCCGCTAATCACGATCTGAAGGGAAGTGTTTTTAACAAAGGCTTCCACCGGATAAGATGATAATTTGCTGACCAGTTTATCCAATGTCGGCTCAGCTTCAGTTTTAATATCAATAAGAAGTTGTAACGTTCTTTCAGGGTTTTCTTTTTTTGCTTCCGGAGTTCTTTTCGTTCATGCCCGTCAGTTTTTGAAGAGGACGCAGGTACATGGAATCGAGTGTCCGGTCCATTTGAATCTCTTTCGCATAGTGGGCTACATAGAGCTTGTCATCCTGCAGTATAATATCAGCTTCTATAGATCCAGCTCCCAACCGGTAAGCATCGAAGAATGGTATCCTGTTATGATAATCATTGTGCGCATGAATGCGAGCAGGTGTTATGACTGATTGCGCAAAGGATGGGAAGTATACGACTGAAAGCAGTACCGGCAACAGGAGATGTTTTAGCGAAGGGCGAGGAGAAAAGAGTGTGATGTAGAAGTTAAAGGGAGAAAATTTAAGATTCAGCATATTCCATTTTTTTACTATAAGTGAATTAAAAAAAACCGGTATATAACTAGTGTTAAGTGAATTAGGCCGTAATTGCTTATACTATGAGTTGCGAGCTTGAAGCTTTGAGAACCTGCTCGTGGCTCATAGCTCGTAACTATCTACGACCTAACTTAACACTAATTATCATACCGGCTTTTATCAGACAAAGATTTACCAGCCTTCGTTTTGTGTAAGCGTCCCTTTGCTTACGGCTATTTCATCCGGAGGAATTGGCCAAACGTGATGTACATTCGGATTGAAGCCCCGCCCGGCATAAATTTGTTTTGGTGACCCATTTTCCAAAGCATACGCGTGGTAAAGAGGCTGAGCATACGTTGCTTCTGCATCTCCCCAACGTACGAGATCAAAGTGATGGTCTGTCCACTCGCCGGCCAGTTCACGGCGTCTTTCGAGCTTCAACTCAGTCAGGGTAGCTCCGCTAAGAGGTAATAGTCCTGCTCTGCCCCTGATCATGTTGATCTCCTCATCTGCATTTTTGCCTTGCACCAGCTTCGCTTCAGCCTTCATTAGAATGACGTCGGCATACCGTAATAGCGGTACTGCTAGGGATGTCGTTGGTTTATCGGCGTTTGTATTTACATAGCGTGTATCTACCGAGCCTGCTACCTTTGGATAACCGTAGGGCTCCATAAACTTCCGGAACTGAAGGCCTGTGCGGTTACTGGAGCTCACGACATAAGCGCCCTGATTAAAGGTGGCTTCCGCGCCGAAGTAAGCAAAGGTATCGCCTGTTTTAAGTATTGTGGCCTCTCTTCTTTCATCGCCGTCTTCAAATGCTTCATAGAGGCTTTGTGTAGGATAAAAAACTCCCCATCCGTTGTACTGACCCCAGCCTTTGTCTTCCAGAAGTACTCCTGGAAAGATGGAACCTAAACCGGTGTCTTTGGCGCTGGATACAATAGACCAGATGTATTCAGTTGAGAAATTATTGGCGATTTTAAATACATCCGCAAAATTCTGCAGCAAGGCATGTTTGCCGCTGCTGACAACTTTATCTGCGTATAGCTCGGTAGTAGCCCAATCCTTTGCGTAGAGCGACGTTCTTGCAATGTATGCCCAGGCGGCAGTTTTGTGCGGACGGCCATAGTCTGATTTATCGTATTCATCAAAGAAAGGTAAGAGATCGGCTGCTTTTTTCAGGTCTTCAATGATATAGTCGTAATTGACCTGAACATTTGCCGGGCGAGGAACATAGGGATTTTCATGATCTTCCCGGTCAATGATCGGAATACCTGCGCGGTGATCGCCATAATGGTAAGCCAGTTCAAGATGCATGACCGCATGAAGGAAATACGCTTCTCCCAGGATGCGGTTTTTGAGCGCTTCAGTCATTTGTATTTTGGGAACATTGCGGATCACATCGTTGCATCTTTTCATCGTCAGGTAATGAAGTCTCCAGATACTTTTTACTTCACTTTCATTTCCTGTAATCTTAAAGGCTTTAACGTTCTCGGAGAATGCACGTGGCTTGGTGCCGATATCATTGCTGGCATTGCTAAGCCAGAAAAATCCACGGCCGTACATGTCATCGTTAGAGAATTCCGTGTAGACCCCATTTATACCTGCAATAGCATCCGTCTCATTTTTCCAAAAATTTGCCGAAGTAGGAGAGCCTTGAGGCACAACATCCAGCATATCATCACAAGCGGTAGTCATCAGTAACCCTGTTATGACTGCTACACAAAATATTTTTTTCATAAGTGGTTTAGAATTTAAGTGTAAGACCAGACATATAAACCTTTGATAGTGGATACATCCCCACATCAACACCCGAATTGGTGATTCCAACCTCGGGATCCATTCCAGAATAATTCGTTATAGTAAACAAATTCTGTGCTGTGACATAGACCCTCAGTTGTACGGTACTGAAAAGTTTCTTTGGTAAGGTATAACCCAGCGTAACATTCTTCAGACGTAAAAATGAACCGTCCTCGATAAAGAAATCGGATACTCTTGTCCAATTATTATTGGGATCGGTTGTGGAAAGTCTTGGAATAGTAGCATTGGTATTTTCTGGACTCCAGGCATTCTTAGACTCTGCCAGCAAATTGTAGCCTAAACCAGCGTTCAATCCGAGGGCTCTGACGGAATTAAAAATATCATTTCCGCTTACTCCTTGAAAGAATACATTCAAATCAAATCCTTTGAACGATACGTTTCCGTTAAGGCTAAATGTGAAATCCGGGAAAGGATTACCAAGAATGGTCCTATCGCTGTTGTCGATATCGCCATCGCCATCGGTATCCACAAATTTAAAGTCACCTGCCTTTGCTGAGGATTGATACTTCGCGCCATCAGCATTCACGTAATTAGCAACTTCATCATCAGACTTAAACAGTCCGGCTGTTTTATATCCGTAAAATGAATTCCATTCGCTACCGACAATATTAATATTTGCCTGGGGCAACGTTCTTACCGTGGGGCCTGCATTTTGGAACTTATTATCTTCCGTAATAGAACGAACCTCATTTCTAATACTGGAGAAACTGGCCGTTATATCGTATTTAATTGCTCCATCATTCTTTTTGTAGGTAAGACCAAACTCAAAACCTTTGTTTACAACGTCACCGCCATTAATATACTGATTGTCCGGAGCTCCTGCCGTGCCGGGAAGAACTTTCTTGAAAAGCATGTCATAATTTGTTTTCTTAAAGACGTCCACCGATCCGCTGAGTTTTCCTTGCAGCAAACCGAAATCAAGTCCAATATTTTGTTGCTCAGAAGTTTCCCATACTAAGGATTGGTTTGATAAACCTGATTCGGCATAACCATAATTAATTATCGGATCACCACCAATCCATGCCCGTGTACGCGCTAGCCCAACGGCATATGGATAAAGAGGCAGGGTACCTAAGTTACCAATCATTCCCCAGCTTGCTCGTACTTTCATGTCACTGATAAAGGATAGATTTTGCATGAAGGCTTCTTCGGTGACATTCCATCCAACAGAGACTGAAGGGTAAGTCTTCCATCGGTTGTCGGAAATTAATTTCGAAGTCCCATCCCTTCGCATCACGAATGTTATTAAATACTTGCCTTTATAGTTGTAGTTAAGGCGTCCCAGGTATGACATTATTTTCTCTTGCCCAGGCTTGTCGTTAGACAGCACTTCTATTGTTGTTGCGTTGGACATGTAGCGATAGGCAGGATCCTCGTTATCGAAATTCGTGCCTTTTATCTCGTACACTTCTCTTTTGTCTTGCTGGTACGTAAAGCCGGCTAAAGCAGTAATACTATGGTTTTGACCAATCGTTTTATCGTACGTCAAAGTTTGCTCTGTCAGGAGAATATTTTTATTATCTGAGGTTTGGTAAAGTTCATTGAAGTCAAATATTTTACCTGTCTCCAGCACCTTTACATTAAACTGCTTGTAATTTTTCCGGATGTGTGTAATGCCCCAATTGCTTCTGAACTTAAGACCTTTGATGATCTCCATCTCTAAGTAGGGGTTGACCAAAAACGTGGAAGTAGGCGTATGGCTATCCAGTCGTTTTAAATATGCCACCGGATTGATCAGGTCACCATAGGCGTTGGAGTAAAGCTCAGGAACACCACCAAATTTACCTGATCCGTCTTCACGGTACACCGTAGCATTGGCAGGGTAATAAAGCGCTGTCATGATCGCACCCGTATAGGCACTGGAGGTGTTGCCGGTCTGGCCATCCCAAAATGAATAGGATATATTTTCTCCGATCCGTACTCCTTTAAATAATTCATGCGAGGAGTTGATCCGTGCTGTATAACGCTGGGCTTGAGTATTAAGAAGTATGCCTTCATTCTTACGATAGCCACCGGAAATAAAATAGTTGGAGACTTTGTTCCCACCGCTCATTGAAATATCCAAGTTCTGGACGGTGCCCGATTGAAATATTTCATCCATCCAGTTGGTTTTGGTGATGCGGGAATCCGGATTGCCAACTGGATCAAATGCTGGAATACGGGATTGGCCTGCGTTGTCTGTTGCCATGTTGATAGCATCTGCACGGTCCGCAGCATTCAGAGGTGTGAGTTTTTTGGCAACCTGCTGAACACCCAATTGGTAATTTACTTCAATATTGAACTTATCTGGTTTCCCTGATTTTGTAGTCACCAGAATTACTCCACCGGAAGCTCGCGCGCCATAAATAGCTGCTGAAGCTGCGTCCTTTAATACTGAAATAGTTTCAATTTCATTAGGATTAATGCTGCTGAAGGCGCCCACATAGATAACGCCGTCTAAAATTATGAGCGGAGATTCGCCGTTGAGGGAGCCAACACCTCGGATCCTCACTTCCGGAGAACCTGTGGGATCGCCGCCATTATTCATCACGGTAACACCAGGTACGGTGCCCTGAAGTAATTCGGCGGCGGTGTTATAATTTCTGCTGGATGCTTCTTTCAGGCTTGGGGAAGAAACCGCACCCAGTACTTCTGATTTCTTTACCGTTCCATATCCAACCACAACAACATCCTGGAGCTGGATAACATCCGGAGGAAGCTGTATATCAATTTTAGTTTGGCTTCCGGCAACAACTTCCATTGTTTTAAAACCGATAAAGGAGAAAACCAGAGTAGAGGATTCATCATCAATGTCGATGGAGTACACTCCATTGGCATCTGTTGTAGTTCCTCGGTCAGTTCCCTTCAACAACACACTCACACCTGGAAGCGGCTCGCTGGTATCAAAGTCAGTCACCACACCGGATACTTTGATCTTAACCTTTGAGCTTGGTTCACGCGTAGTGATAGCCCGTATAACAATGGTTTTTTCAACAGCCGTAAATTCCAATCCGATCGGTTTTAACAGCTTCGTCAGTACTTCTCTTAGTTCTTTGTTTTCTGCAGCAATGGAGACCTTCTCTCCGTCAATGTCGGAATTTTTGTACATAAAGCTAACGTTGGCCATTTGCTGTATCTGTTTAAGGACATCCCGCAAGGGCAGGTCTTTAGCGCTAAATGAGACTCGTTGCTCCAGTACTCCCTGACCGGAAACAGTATCGGCTTGTGCCGCAGTTAAAATGGCGGTCGTAAGGACAAAAGCTACGCTGGTCAGTTTCATGATTTTTAACAAATAGTCATGTCGTAGAAATTCTATTTTCATATTTTTATGATGTTATTCTGTTTTCAGGATAATGTTTTGAAATAGCGGGATGGGCTTTGCAAGGGTTCTTCCGCTATTTCTTTTAAATGGGATAGATGTACTTCCCGCCAGGGAACATCATCCGTAGTCTGTTTTGTGATTGTAAAATTTGGTCATAGTGAAGGTTGGATTTTAGTTGTTAGTTGGATTTGCATCCTGCGCCTTTGATTGAATATACATTTCCAGCGTTGGAATACTCCGCATTCAGCGTATAGCTCAATAGGTACATGGCTTTTTCCAAGGGCATCGGATCGAATGTTGCAGTTACGCGGCATGACTGCAGGGCTTCAGATTCGAGGTGGATGTCGATGTTGTAATATCGTTCAAGCGAGGGAATCACGTCGGCAATTGGAGTATTTTCAAAAATCAGCTTGCCGGTTTTCCAAGAGGTGTAATGACTCATGTCCGTGAACAGCTCCTTTCTCAAATCGCCGGCGCTTTTTATCAGCACCGCTTTCTGACCGGGTTGCAGCAGGACTTCAGATGAACGGTTGTTGACATCCGTTTGAATTACCGACACCTTACCGGTTATGACTGCTACCTCATTGACATCATCTGCGCCGTATGATTTTATATTGAAACTGGTACCGAGCACCGTTGTCGTTAATTTGCCCGAATGGATCTTGAATGGTCTCGACGGATCTTTGCTTACCTCAAAGAATGCTTCTCCTTCCAGGTAAACTTCACGATCACCAAAACCGAATTTTTCCGGACACCGGAATTTTGTTTCGGCATTGAGCCATACGTGCGACCCATCCGACAGAGCGAGATGAAGGAGCTTCCCTCTGGGAACTGAATATGCGGCCAATGTTACGGGCACTCGTTCGGAAGAATTCTGCTGAATATACATAGAGATACCTGCAGAAATGACCAGTAAAGCAATCGCGGCCGCTTTCCAATAGGGAAAAAGAATACTACGTCCGGTATGGAGCGGAATAACAGTTTTACTTTTGATCTTTTTCAGCTCCCCTTTGAGTGTTTCCTCAGAAGCTTCCAGTTCTGGGTGATCCTTTTCCGGTGTGGAATGATACCAGGTCTCGAAGATCTTTCTCCCCTCCTCCGATTCCTTACCTGATAAAAAATCATGAAGTCTCTTTTTTTTGTCTGCCATTTTCCGAACGGATTACTCGTCTATATCAAGTATGTCGGATAGAAATGCAAGATGGGTAGGTGTCTTACAAAAAAAAGTTATAGATGTGTTTAAGGTTTATGCGAAGCTTTTTAAGGGCGTGAGCAATATGGTACTTAGCGGTGTCGGGTGAAATATTGAGCTTTTCCGCGATCTCCCGGACACTATAATCCTCAAAACGACTGAGAATGAATACTTCCCTACATTTTTCGGGCAGCGCATTGATGCTCTTATTCAGGTGATAGTCCAGCTCGTCAACATACAATCCCTCCTCTATCGAAGGGGAAGCGCCATCTGAGGTCTTTATCATTTCCGCTACGTACTTGTCCTTGGTTTTCTGTGCCCGGATGTAATCCAGAACAGCATATTTAATGGCGGTGCAAAGGTATGACGAAAGGTTGTTCCGGAGTTGTAAACTGAAGCGCTTTTGCCAGATATCCGCAAAAACGTCTTGTACCAATTCCTCTGCGGCCTCCTTTGACTTCAGCCTGTTGTATGCAATAGCAATAAGCTTACTTCGATAACGTGAGTAAAGAAAATCAAATGCTTCTTCATGGCCGTTTTTCAATAACGCCAAAAGCTCTTCATCCGTAAGATTTCCATATCCTGCTATAGTTATCATTAAGGTTTGATTGTGCTTCAAAAATAAAACAGTACTCTATGACGGGAGATAATAATAGATCAAGGCTATGTTAATAAATTGATCCATTATTTTTAAAAGTAAGGATTTCCCAAATAATCTCAATATCGAAGTATAGGCAAATGTTGAGCACACAAACACAATACGCTGCATGTAATTAGTAGACTGGAGTGTAGCCATATCGAACCTCTTTATTCCCCATCTTATTAAATTAGGCTCCCTTCAAAATCACCGGCTATAGAGTTCCAAGACAAAGCGGCCATTCTGATGGGCCTCCTTCTTAGAAAAAATGGTCAACCAAAAAGTTACTCCTGCTTTAGTGAATGTAACGGGTTATGAAAGGCTGCTTTAATTGATTGATAGCTCACTGTAACAAGAACCAGCAGCAATACAAAAATACCGGTAAGTATAAACGCGCCAGGAGTTAATTGAATTCTGTATTCAAAAGCACTCAGCCATTTCTGCATAATATACCATGCCAGGGGGCAGGCCAGCACAAACGCAAGTATCACATTTTTAGTGAATGACAGGGAGACCATCAAGAATAAATTTAATGGCCCGGCACCTAATATTTTTCTGATTCCAAGTTCTTTGGTTTTGCGCTCTACGTGATAGGTGGCCAGTCCTAAAAGCCCTAAACAGGCGACAAGTATGCTTAGGACTCCCGCCATTTGAAAGATCTTGCCGGCCTTTTTCTCCGTCACATAGAATCTGTTCAGCTGATCGGATAGAAAGTGATATTCAATGGGTGTTTGTGTGTCAAATTTTTCATGAACTTTTGTGGCTTCCTCAATGAGCGATTGCGTGCCCCCTGCTACTTTTAACGTAAAATAGTCTATGGATGATATGGGATTGTTACGAAACCCAATGATGATTGGTGCAATTTTCTGGTGGAGTGACTGGAAGTTAAAATCCTCTAACACTCCAATTACATTCGCTTCCCATTTAATACCATACGCACTGAGGTGAATTTTGCTGCCAATGGGGTTTTCCAGATTCATCGCTTTTACAGCCGATTCATTAAGCAATACATTCATTGAATCAGCTTCATTGCTTCCTGAAAAGAAAGCACCAGAGTTGAGTTGAAGCTGATAGGTATTCAGCATGTCCTCATCAAATCCCATAAAATAGGTTTGCAGAGAATCCGCTGTTGTACCGATGGTGTTTGTTCTTCTGACATATCCTTCATCCAGAACCTTCCATTCACCAGGAACCTGCGATGACACGGCTACTTGTTTTACACCTGCTATTTTGGAAAATTCGTTTTTCATAGCCTGAAACTGACTGCGTGCTGTTCGACTATTGATGTCGATGATCATCATTTGTTCCTTATCAAATCCTAAATCCCGCGTTCGAATAAAATTAATTTGGTCGCCTATTACCAAAGTGGAAGCAATCAGAACAACAGTAATGGTAAATTGAAAAACAACAAGGGTAGTTCGAAGATCAAATCTATTTTTTGTAACAATTGGCTGGCCCTTAAGGGTAACCACTGGTTTTAGCTTCGATAGATAAAAAGCAGGGTAACTTCCTGCCATTGCTCCGATCAGCAACGTAATAAGCAGGAGTGAGGGCATATACTCACCGATTGTATTAAATGTAAGGTCAAAATTCTTTCCTGTAATTGAATTGAAGAAAGGAAAGCATAAATCTATTGTCGCAATAGATAAGAGCATGGAAAGGAGCGTGATCACAAATGACTCTGTCAAAAATTGAAAAATGAGTTGTGTTTTGAATGCCCCACCACTTTTCGCAGGCCAATTTCTTTGGAGCGCGAAGAAGCTTTGGCTGTTGTTAAGTTTATGTAATTGATGGCTGCGATAATGAGCAGAAATACAGCCATAGAAGAAAATATATAGATATAAGAAGATTCGCCATGTACTCGCTCTACGCCCGATTCTATATGAGCAGAGTGAAGATAAATATCCTGAATGGGCTGAAATTGAGTGGATTGAAACGCAGCATCAGGACCCCAATACGTTTTCATAAACGCTGGCATCTTTGACTGTACATCTTCGATAGATTCTCCTTCACCTAATACAACGTATGTATAGGCACCCATTCGTTGCCAGTTATTTAGAGCAGCTTCCCAATCTTTTCCGGAACGAATGGTCGAAAACAATAAGTCAAACTGAAGATGCGAGTTATCGGGTATGTCTTTGATCACTCCTGTTACTTTCACTTCACCTGCACCGGTCTTAATTATTTTGCCAAGGGCATTGTCATCCGAAAAATATTTCTTTGAAGTTGACTCTGTAAGAACTACAGAAAAAGGTTCACTCAGAGCTGTTGTTCTATCGCCAGCTATAAATTCAAAATTGAATATATTGAAAAAGTTAGCATCGCTGGTGGTGTACCAGTTTCGCTCATTGTATTTTGTTCCCTCAAAATCAACAATTACCTGACCCGATAAGCGATACAGGCGCGTTATTTCTTTTACTTCAGGAAATGAGCTGACCAATTGCGGCCCCATAGGAACAGCAGTCGAGCCATACGTTCGAACATTATCGGAATCGGATTTATCAATTGTAATTACTCTGAATGTCCGTTCGGCTTTTTTATGGAATGAATCATACGACAATTCATGACTCACGTAGGTGTACAACATTGTACTGAATGAAATACCTAATACGAGCCCAAGCATATTGATAAGGGTAAATGCTTTGTTTCGAATCAGGAAGCGAAGGGCAATTTTTAAGTAGTTTCGGATCATAAGAGTAGTTTACTGGCTCTCACCCTTTACGACTTTCATGCCATTCTGTAATCCATGATTTTGTTCTGGAATCCAACATCAGGCAGTTGATAGGTGTTCGGAATCAACTAGATGTGTCTAAAACCGGTCGAGTTAAACCCAAAATTATTCACCTTTTGTAGTGCCTTAACAGATAATACTGTCGACGATGATGTGTTTTACGGGACCCAAAACGATGACCTTGTCAATATCAATCGTGCTGCCTTGTATTGAGGTTAAGTTTATGACGGAACCGAAACTAAATACCATCATCGATTGAAAGGTAGGCGCTAATCTCTTTCGAGCGGCCTGAGCAGTTCCATTAATTGCTATGGGAGAAGATATTCTCAAATGGCGCGGGCGCCTCTATTCGTTCGCTGATGTATCGCTCGTCCTGGTTTTTCATGCTCGTTGTTTTGCGAGACCTAAAGGTGGTTTAACTCGTAAGCTGGCCTCAAATTTAAGCATTTGCCGGCTTTGCCATATGGAGTAGGTTAGCGGCAGAGTTTGGAAGCAAATTAGGCATTGGTTCACTGCGCTCAAGATTATTTCCGGACAGTTGCAAATACGGCATCAAACAAGATAACCACAAAGCTTTTAGCCTTGTGGTTATCCTATCTACTAGTGGAGGTCAGCTTATTTAACGACTTGAACTTTGCCGGCAGCCTCTATAATTACCTTAGCAACAGCATCAGGCTGGGACATGTAAATCACATGGCTTCCTTTTACTTCCGTTATTTTTGTATTTGATCGCTTGTACATGGCACGTTGGATCTCGGGAGCTATGCTTTTATCTTCCGTAGCCACCAGGCCATACGTTGGTTTGTCCATCCAGGCAGCTTTTGTTATAGGTGTAGCGAAGCCCTTAGCATAGAATGCTCCTTGTGAGGCAAACATAAAATCAGCTTCTTCTTTGCTCAGATCTGCGCAAAAACCTGCATGATACTTCGACTTGTCGTAGTACACGATCCCCTTCTCATCAGGAGGTAATACCCCATTTTCCGGGGCAGGAGGTGCTGTTTGTAACCATTGTAAAGCTGTTTCACCATTTCCGGGTTGAAACGCTGCTATATAAACCAACGCAGCAACTTTAGGATGATTGCCCGCCTGTGTAATTACGGCACCACCCCATGAATGGCCAGCTAATATCACCGGTCCATTCTGTTTGTCTAACACAACGTTCGTTGCTGCTACATCATCCTCGAGCGAAGTCAACGGATTTTGAACGATGGTTACATGGTAACCTTTCTTCGTCAATGAGGTGTAAAGTGCGCGGTAGCCAGATCCGTCGGCAAAGGCTCCGTGCACGAGTACAACATTCTTTACCTCTTGCGCCTGTGCGTCGGTTACAGTACTTCCGAGTGAAGAGAGGACAACTGCGGACCCGATGAGGCCGCTTTTGATTTTGGTTTTTAAGCTTGAAGTTTTCATATTTTTTCTGTTGATGGTTATGTTTAAATCAACAGTACAAAGGTGCGGCAACAAGCGATGGTAGAGAATATGGATACTTCCCGAAGAGTTGTGTTTATTTCCCGAGATGCAATTTGTTTTTGATACTTCTAAAATCGGAAGGTGACTGGGACGTGTGTCTTTTAAAGAAAACCGAGAAATATGCTGAGTCGTCAAATCCAAGCTCAAATGTGATTTGTTTAGCGGATTTATCGGTATAATAGAGCAATCGTTTCGCCTCTATCAATATTCGTTCTTGGATAATTTGTAAAGGTGTTTTCTCGTTATAAAGTGCAAATAGATTCGATAGTGTCTTAGGGGATTTATTTAAAAGCTGTGCATAATAGCTAACGGAGTGATGGGACCTGAAATTCGCTTCAACTAAAAGATTGAATTTGCGAATCACATTAAACTTGTCGTCCGTGAGCTTTTCATCAGCCACGTAACTAGATTTTGCAAGGCGCGTGATGATAATAATGAGACGTTTTAGCAGCATCAGTAACATATCATTCTGGATATGGTCTGATGTATTCATCTCTTCAATAAACACATTTAACAGAAGGTCAAATTTTTGTTGATCCTGCTTATCTAAAGTAATAAATATATTGTCTCCAATACCAAATAGAAACCCTACGCAGCTTACTTCAGCGTCGTGGTCAATGATACAATAGAACTCTCTGTTAAATTGCCAGGCCACAATATCTTTAGCCTGACTAAATTGAAATGTCTGATTGAACATTATTGGAAGAACCGTATGAGGCATAAACGGATGGGAAACGCCATCAATGAGCACCGATTGCTTATTACCAATGTTCCAAGCTATGGTGAAATATTTATTGTCATGATCGCGTTTATAAAAAAAGCTCTCAATCTCCTTTTCACCATTAAATAAGATCAAGTTTCCGCCTGTCTTTAGATCTTTTAGCATGAGCCTCATTTTCTCGGTCGTTTTGACAAAGATACGCAAGGGATTAAACCGTGTTGTTCGCCCGCAAATTCTATTTGAATATTTTTTTTCGGTTACCTCGAAATCATCTTTCAAGTTAGTATTGATTTCAAGGTTGCAGAAGCCAAAGTATACGAATATCGATTGTGATCAGCATAAAAAGTGTGTTGATATTTCTTAACAAGGTTCATGATCACACGCTGCGACTGTTGAAAATATTACGGTGTTCCCACAAACATCTGAGGCTTTTTGTGATCCCGCTGGAATTAAAAGTTTTTTTCTTTGATTTCATTTCCTATTATGAAGCTCTAACTACAGTTGTGTGTACATGGATGGCAGATTGTGAATGTGGTGGACTTAAAAAAAAATAGGCACGATTATCATTCATTCCTCCAAGGCTGTAAAAAGTTCATCCGCTTGAATTGGCTTGCTTAGATATTGGCTAACGCCAAACATTCTTGCTCTCGCAACGTCGTCAGGATTATTGGATGACGTTAACAGAATGATCTTGATATTTTCTTTTTCAGGAACGTTTAATCTTGAAAATGCCTCTAAAAATCCAAATCCATCCATAATCGGCATGTTGATATCCAAAAGAATAACGTCTGGTAGATTACTCGGTCCCTCCGTACTTTTGAAAAAGTTAAGAGCTTCTTCTCCATTTAAAACAATGTTAATGTCATTAACATATCCAATTTGATGCAATGCCTCCTTGCTTAGAAAATTACAAATATAGTCATCATCAACTAACAATATTTTCTTCATAATCTTATCTTTTAAGATAATCCCATTTGGCAGTCAAAATAACGAATAGATAAAAGGTGCTAAGGCAGAAGAACCTGTCAACGCGATGAACATGGATAATAGCAGTAAAACTACGATAAGTGGAATGAGCCAAAATTTCTTCCGGGTCACAAGGAACTGAAAAAACTCAATTAAAAATTCCATTTGTGCTGTCGCGTTTATCTTATCAAGACTGCTGCAAAAGTGAGTTTGTTGTATAAATCATTTTTCAATGATTAAATTTCATTTTTAGTCATCATTGGTTGGATTGCTTCCTGTCAATATAAGACCCAAGTAAAAGTGCTTCCTTGTTTCTTTTGTCAATGCGCAGGACTTTGTTAACATATTTGGACGCACCATCGGCGTAATCCATTTTTAGATAGGCATCTGCAATGTGATTAATAACATTTAGATCCATGGTATCCGCCTTAAGCGTTTCCTGGAGCCTGACAATTTCTTCAACCTGTTCCTTTAATCGCTTAAGGTCGAAGGTCGACTCATTATGGTCAATGCCATAGTTGATATAAGGCAAAGCTTCAAAAGGTTTATCTAACTTTAAATAAAGAATAAACAGATACCGCGCTCTATCAAACGTGGGAACCAGGTCGAAGGCTTTTTCAAAATAGGTAATTGCTTTAGCATGATCGCCCAGCTTGCCATTGAGCATTGCCGCTCTTTCAGAGTAGGCATAGTCGGTGGGATGTTCCAGCACCATAGCTTCGACAACCTTTTCCGCATTCGCCCACGAATGATGGGCAACGTAATAATTGTATAAACTATCCATCGCTTCCGCCCATTCAATTTTCTTCGTCGCTAATTGCCAGGCTAGTTTACCTTCCCTCGTTTCTATTTCAATAGCATCGTTGTGTAAGGCTTCATTGAAAGGCCAGTTGCGCTTCAACAACGATGCTTTGTAAACGCCCGAGAGCGAATCCATTGAAGTGATCGGCATGGATGCGAGCAATTGATCAAAGGTCATTTCCTTTTCATAAGCCAGGTTAAATATTTTTTCAGTCTTCATCGCTTCATAAAATGTATCGGAAAGGATGGCGTATCCTTTTAAATTGGGATGAACATGTTCAAGCATCAGATCATCTCCAATTATATGGTCTCGGGAGTGACGTTCAAAAGCGGACTTCGTATCTACCCGATAGGCATGCGGATATGTTTGACATAATTTATCAATAGTCTCATTGATCGAAGTCGGTGCTCTGAAACGCAGTGCATCCAAATCTTTAGACGTGGAAAAATATTTCTTCGCTGTTGCGATATCCTTGTCTCTACGGGCTAAATGTCCCAAATAATAATTGCATAGTGCATGTTCGCTATATTCTTTGTCTGCCTGTTTAAGCAAGCCATATGCCAATGCTGAATCATTTTTTTCCAGCGCTTCTACACCCTGTGAATAGTATGAATTAAATACGCGGTAGCGAATGCTATCCAATGGTTCACTGATAAAAGGTTTCATATCACCTTCATTGCTTACCACGTTGCTAACGAAGACAGGAATGCCATTTTTATTCAATATACTTAACGTTTTGTCCATGTTAAATCTGAACTGCTCAATTCCGTTATTATACAATTCGGAATTGTAGAAAATCATTTCCTTTTCTACCATCAATTTCATGCGCGTTCCGGAATCGTGGTTAGTTGCGCTATTAATTTTTGCATACACGTTCGTCATCCATTGCACAAGACGGAGTTCGCGTAAGCCTAAAATCAGGTCCACCAGCAACCTGCTATTGCTCACATTTTCCGTGGAAGCAACCCCTAGGGTACCATAATATTCATTGTGCCCGGTATAGATCAGCACAACGTCAGGTTTATACGGCACGAGATCTTTGGCAAAACCTAAAACGGTATAGGAGTTAACTGCCGTTAAAGAAAGATTGATGATCTCAAATCGTTTGTGAGGAAATGTATGCATCAACCGGTATTGCAACCACCGGTGAAATGAACCATTGTGAAAATATGGATATCCAATTGTAGTGGATTCACCCAAAACAAAAATTCTCAGAGTATGAACGTCTTTTTTCTTTTTAAATAATTCGGTATTCCCCGTAGTGGCAAGCGCTTGATTAGTAAAATATTTCCTGGATGCATCTGGATTAAAGACAAGAAAATTTTTGTCGCCGGGGTACTCGATAAATAGATCAAAATTACTTCCGTAACCAGCGATGTGCAATGATACCTCAATCAACACCAGGACCAACAAAGGCAACATCATACTGATTATCTTGAATAGTAAAGTTTTTCGTTTTACTACCTTCTTATTTTTTAGTATATCTTGGCCGAGGGCATTCATTATTTTCTTTCAGGCATTTTAAATGTCATTGGTTTCTCCCCTCTTAAGATTTTTCCGGCCTCACCTGTAAGCCACAAGTAGTGATCAGCTGGCTTACGATCCATATCGATGAATTCGGTGGCCTTTCCAACCGGAGGCTTATCTGAACATTTGAAAATGGCTGTGCCTTCGTTCACTTCATCATACATGGCTACGTAAAGCATCTTTGCACCAGTATTGATGGCTGTTGTCATTAGCTGCCAGTAAAAACGTCCACCCTGGCGGGGAATTGATCCCACTGGCTTTATATCGTCCGGAAAAGCGTGTACACTTAGGTTATGCCAGCTGAAACCAGGATAGACGCATGGCACGTAATCAATATCATTAGCGCGGCACCATTTCATGTCTTCCATAATTATATCGCGGTAGCGATCCATATCATTGTGGAGCAATGGAGAAAATCGCTGCACAGACCATGGCATAATTAGGTCGGCCTGCCGGATGATTTCATGGAGATAAACATCTGGGACACAATCAGCATCAAGGGTCCTCCAGGCTGTCGGGACGCCCAGCATTACGGTACAATTTCCATAAACCGGATCTGTTCTTAAAAAATGAAGCAGTCTTTCAAGACCGATGTTACGAATGTTATAGGGTCTGTCGGGAAAGCCTATTCCCCAGATCACAACGACCGGTTTACCCCGGTGATGGAGATATGTTTTTTCTCCTTTCTGATCCGTTACTTTTAATTGATCCACCAGATACTTCCAATCCTCAATGATGGACGAACAATCTTCACCGCTTCCTTTAAGTCCGGAGAGATCATACATCACAGCAATGGCGCGTTTATATTTCGAAGCAGCCTCCAGTGCATTCTGAAGGATCATAGTAGATTCCTTTTTCCTGTTGACATCACGCGTATCATCAAAAAAACGCTGCATGAAAACGCCGTCAACACCGTACTCCTTCATCCATTTAAAGTGGAGGTCGATTGTGCTTTTATCTAACGAACTAAAAAATCTGGCCTTCGTGCCGTCGGATAGTTTGAATGGCGTTTCGTACGTTTTCTCATACTCGGTTACATCGGGCCACATATCAATGCTTGATCTGTTTTCATCGCCATAAGCGTAACGCTTCGCGGCACTTCCATCACCAGCGGCCCTGAACCAACCCTGGTAACCAGCCATTACAAGTCCATTATAAGAAGGGTATAAGGTAGTAGCATTACGCTTGGTCTGCGCCAGGGTAGTTCCCCAAGACAGTAATATCAATAAAAGGATCTTCGATTCTTTTTTCATGTCTGTGAATAGGATGTGATAGGAAATTTGTTTTTTACAAAAGAAGGAGTCCCTCTAAATTGAAGTTGTGAACGTAAAGCAAGTTTTGCTATAGCCATATAGTTACATGCAAAAAAGACATGCAGTATCATATTAAAAACAAGTTTAACCACGGCGTGCATGGTTAAACTTGTTTCAATACCCATTAGTAACCGTCGTTATTAGACCAGTTAGGATGACGGAACATCTCGTTTTGTGGAATAGGTGCCAAGTATTTCTGACTTGGGTTAGCTTTTATTGCATCCGGAATGGTATTTTCTTTTGGACGAGTCGGATCCCAGAATTCTTCATTCCTTGCCGCGATAACCTGCGGAAGTATCTGTAGCCGCACAATGTCATACCAACGAATACCAAACTCGCCAGCAAATTCGTAGGCGCGCTCGTTAACTACTGCGTCCCTAAATGCTTCTCTTGATAAACCAGGTGTTAAATTTGCCAAGCCTGCACGTTGTCTCACCAGGTTGATAGCATCATAAGCCGCTGCGGATGGTGCACCCGTTGCCATAGTAGAAGCCTCTGCAAAATCTAAGAGTACCATGGGGTAACGAATAACATCCAATGTTTTATTGGTGCTAGGGCCCATTGTCAAAATTTCGGTGGGAGTGTCTATCACGCCATCACCATTGAAGCCAGCTCTGAATTTCTTATAGTAGGGATGACGCGCATGTGTTTCATCCGAATCCCAAGGCACTAGTTTATAAGTCTTAGTCGGTCCCGATTTCTGGATGAGTTTTATTGTTGTATAAAAGGTAGCATCCGTTCTTTCGCACGGAGGGGCATTCAGGTAGAAATTGATTTCCGGATAGTAATCATCCCATCCGGTTTGCCCGGTAAGCGATTCCTCTTCCAGGGGTACGCTAGAAGATCCAAAACTACGTTGCGGCAAACCTCCTCCAACATTATACTGCAGTGCAAAAATAGATTCGGAGTTATTATTGGTGGTAAATACCGTAGCGTAATCATTTACAAGGGTGAACTCATTCGCAGAGATTACTTCCTGAGCTTCCGCTGCTGACAATGCATAGTTGCTTGCTTCATTCAGCGGCCAACCAGCCATGGTTAAATAAACATCAGCCAGAAGAGCGGTAGCAGCAAGTTTGTCTGCTTTTCCCGGTTCTTTAAGTTTATCAAAAGAGGTAGGCAAAAGGCTTTTTGCCATTTTCAGATCACTAACAATGGAAGCATATATTTCACTAACATCTACCCTGTCTGGTCGTGCCTCTGCATCGAGAGGTTCAAGCACAAGTGGAAGTTCACCAAATGTTCTTACGAGATTATAGTAGACCCATCCTCTTAAAAAATAGGCTTGTCCTATTGCTCTATTTACTGCCTCTTGAGCAGCAGCATCAGGCACAGGGACCTTGGTATAATTAGCTAAAACGTTATTGGCCTGGTAGATTCCTTTCCATGCTTCCCACTGATTATTAAGGCTGCCATTCGCACTTCCGGCACTTAACCGGTCAAATTCACGGAAATCTTGTTTGTTCAATGCAGGATCAGTCGTCAAATCATCGGCACCAAAACAAGACGTCATGCGGCTTGTAAAACCATACGTACCATCACGAGCAAGTTGGATGTAGATGGAGGTCACAGCGCCATCCAAATCGGATTGTGATGTAAAATAATTAGCTGTCGTTAAATTGCCCTTTGGATCTTCGTCCAGATCCTGGCATCCTGCAAAGGACAGCAGAAAAATAATTGTCGTTGAGATTAAATATATTTTGTTCATAAATTTTCAGTTTTAATTAAGACTTGCTTTTCATGAAAGCGTTTCGTTCTAAAAACCAACCCGTAGTCCCATTGTATAGGTTCTTGGATTAGGTATAGTACCCATTTCTAATCCTTGTGCCAGCGCGTTGTCTTGGCGTGGGTTCGTAACTTCAGGATCGTATCCCGGATAGTCAGTGATCCACAGAATATTTTGGGCGCTCCCATAAACTTCCAGACTGCGCAGTTTTGTTTTGCTTAGCAGCGTAGCAGGAATATTATAGGCAAGTGAAATATTCTTAAGTTTGATGTAGCTTCCATCATATACATACCGGCTGCTATTGATAAAGCTTTTACTTGAATTGCTGAAGGCTGGATTATCAGTCTCATTTTCTGGTGTCCAGATATTCAATGCCTCTACCGTCGTTGCATTTTTAGCCTGGCCTTGTCCACCCCATATATAGGCTAATGATTGAGAATAGACATCATTACCCTGAGTACCTTGAAACATAAAGCTTAGCGTAAAATTGCGAATGGATAGATCGTTAATAAACCCGAATGAATATGACGGTGTGCCATTACCGATGGCCATTAAATCAGCAGAAGTATAGGCTTTATCATTATTGACATCCGTGTACTTCGCATCGCCCGGTTTCATTTTATATTCTGCTGCCTCCACAGCTTCATCGGTCTTCCACGTCCCGAGGAATTGATATCCATAAAATTCAGCTATTGGCCTTCCAACTCTGAGAAGTGTTACGCCATCTTGAGCAGATCCAATGTTATTTCCAGTTTGATTATTTGTTCCGCCAAGGTCAACTATCTTGTTCCTGTTAAATGATATAGTAAAGAAACTATTCCATTTTACAGCCTTGGTTGAAACTGGAATTCCCTGCAATGCAAACTCCATTCCTTTATTTTCAATTGAACCGACATTCA